>CANJVG010000044.1 GCA_947478005.1 Bacteroidota bacterium | reverse complement strand
GTAGCAGGCGTAATTTGTGCATGCCTTTCAGTAGCTTTACTCTCCCATATATTTCTGCTTATAGCCACCTTTTCCTCACCTGCATACTGCACTCTATCAATAGTTGCTGTGGGCGCACCATTGGCAAAGGCGTTTGCCAATAACGTTGCTTCTGTTGTAGTCATTCCATCGGTACCAAATCCAGCATGTAAATTAACAGGGATAAAATACGGTGCTGTCGCTTGAATCTGAGACGAAATATAATGTCCTGCAGGGCACCATCCGCACTGGCAGGTAGTAAATTCTTCAAACAGCACATTCTTTTCAGGAATAGCACTAAGGGCAGTAATTTCCTTTGAAACACTATTGTTAGTTGAAACTAAGTCGGTGCCTCCATTAGGTGCAGATGATGTAACAATTAAGGCATGCAGACTTGGCGTTGACATGATTACTTTGTTGGTCAAAGAAAAATTATAAGTCTGGAAGAGGGCCAAACTTAAACCAGTAATTGTTTGAGAAACCGGAGTGCCGGCATTGTCTGTATATGAAAGAGTTACCGAATTAAGAACAGTGGTGCCGTTATTTGTAATTGTACCGATTATAGTTTGATCACTAAGACCCACAAAGCGATCGTTGTCAATCTTGTTCACTGCAACATCTAATGTGGCAGGTTCATAAACCTTGATATCATCAATGGACCATGAAAGATCATAGTTACCTGTGTAATTAAAACGGAGATATACGGTACTATTCCCTGCGGCAACTGAAGTTATGTCCAATCTTATAATTTCCGGATTGACAGGGGAAGAAGAGTTTACCGAGTATACCTCTGTCCAGTTAATGCTGTCGTTACTTACGAACAACTTACCTTCGCTGGCATTGTATTGACCAAATAAACTCTGAAACTCAATAGCTACGTAATCGTGACCAGTACAATTAATGGCTTTGGACGTAATTGAAGCATCCTCCGGCTTACCATCATTACCCATAGCATCTGAATTAAAATTTGCATATCCATTTGAACGAGTGGTAAATAAGGGTCCCGCTGTTGTAACGCGACTCCAAACCCCAGCCCCAGTTCCGGTATTATCAACGGATGACCATCCATTTGTGAAGGCGGCAGCTGAGCTAAAAGTTTGCGTGTAAATAGTGGTTTGTGCCTGCAAACCTAAAGCAGCAGTACAGAGCAGTAGAATAGCGAGTGTAAAGTTTTTCATGTTTTAAATTAAGTTTGATAGATTTTTGAGAATTTTAATAAAGGCCTGTGAAAATAATAATTTTGCAAAACAAACAACAATAACTGAAAATAGTTGGCGAAAGCAGTACTTTTCTATTTTCGTGTTGTTTCTAAACCTTAACTATTGATAATCTTCAACAAATGAGAAAAACCTTTTCCACTCTTTTTGTATTTACCATCATTTCTTTCAATGCATTTTCGCAGGGCATCGTTTGTGTTCCCAATGATTCTGCTGCAGTTACGGCTAATGTACCGGTTGACCCATATGACCCGGTAGAGATACATATTCATGTGGTAAATAATTTCGGACAGGCCACTTCTTTTATGTGGATGATGAAGGACTATTCTGCTCCATCTGCTGTATGGGAATTGAAGTTATGCGATAATAACAATTGCTATGATTTGCTTGGGGGTAGCCCGGTACATGAATCACTTACCGTAAATGCCGGTGACACGATGGATATGAAGTTTCAGTATGCTCCACATTTGATTCCCGGATTTGGAAATTGCAATGTTCTCATTTATGTAACCGGTGACAGCGCAACAACTGCAGTTACTTTAAATTATGCTATAACAGCTACTTCACCTAACAGCATTACTGCTTTAATGGGAAATAATCCTTTGAAAATTTATCCCAATCCGGTTCAAAAAACATTTACAGTTTCAGGATTTGAAAAATCCGGAAATTTGTCCTTTGAGGTATATGATTTGAAAGGTGCCGTAGTAAAAAGCGAAGTAAAGAATGCGACTAATACGCAAATCGAAATTTCAGTAGAGCATCTATCGAAAGGCGAATATGTTTTAAAAGCCTTTGATGCAAATGGAAAAGTTGCAGGCACTTCGCATTTGACTAAAGTTGATTAGTAGTTGTATTTTGCTTCATAAACAGAACGTCCCGAAAATATTTTCGGGACGTTCTGTTTAAAGCCATTGCTACTCAGGCCTTTCTTGCATATACCGGATTTCAGAATAATGGTTATTCGTCTAAATTTACACCTGTTATTATAACTATTGCATGAATAAATTTACCCCCCTGCTTACCATACTTCTTTTGCTGTTCTTTGTTCATGCCAATGCACAATCAGGATTCTTTTCCGGTTCGTTCCAAAACAATACTAACTTCTTTATTCGCGACCCTAAAATAGGAGCAGCTAATTTGCCACATTATGACAACCTGAAAGTGGGAACAGATAATTGGCTTGAATTGAAATACAGTAATGAAAAATTCGGCTTGGAAACAGGAGTGCGCTTAGATCTTTTCTACAACTCTATTCTTCGAGTCCCCACTACTCCGTATACAGCTGTAGGGATTGGAAACTTCTTCATTAAGAAAAAGGTGAAAGATCTTACAATTACCGGAGGTTATCTTTATGACCAGATAGGCAGCGGAATTATTTACAGAACATTTGAAGAGCGCACACTAGGTATTGACAATGCGTTATTGGGGGCGCGATTGGAATATGATATAAAGAGCAAGGTAAAACTGAAAGCTTTTGCCGGAGTTCAGAAACTGAAGTTCAGCATTCAGAAGCCGATTATTTTGGGATTTAATGCCGATGGAAATTTTTCTACCAAGGATGGCAAGGTTACTTTTCAGCCGGGGGTAGGTGTTTTGAACCGCAGCATGGATCAGGCTAGTATCAATCAAATAGTATCAACCATCGAATCTTATGATACACTCGGACGTTTTGTGCCGAAGTATAATACCTATGCCTTTACAGCTTACAATACCTTAACAGCAGGAGGTTTTAGCTGGTATGTAGAAGGCGCTTATAAAACTACAGAAGCTATTAAGAAAGATCAGATTCTCGATGCGAAAGATTCTTTAGTTAATTCAGCAGGCAATTGTGTTTTCACCACAGTGAATTATTCTACCAAAGGGTTTGGTATCACGCTCCAGTTCAAACGCACTGAAAATTTTTATTTGCATACTTCGCCAAATGCCACGGAGGCTTTGTTTGACGGTATGTTGAATTTCCTTCCTCCGGTTTCCCGCCAAAATTCGTTGCGGTTACCTGCTCGTTATTTTGCGCCTTCTCAGGAAAATAGAGAGTTAGCTTTTGGAGCAGAAATTACTTATTCGCCTAGCCGCAAAATCACTTTCACTTTCCAGGGTTCTTACATCCGCGATTTCTTGATGAAAAAATATCATCCCACTGATACTGCATTTTTTGGCGAAGCATACGTGGCTGGTACATTTAAGCCTACTAAAAGTTTAGAACTGGAGTTTGGTTTTATGTACGCCCGCTACAACAAGTTTCTGTATCGCAAAGAAGGCGAACATGATGTAGATGCCTATACCCCTTTTATGGAGTTAGGCTATAAAATCAACAAAAAGCATTCCATTCGTGCAGAGCTGCAATATCAGCATGTGCTTAAGGATTATGGACAATGGATTTATGCCTTAGTAGAATATAGTTTCGCACCTCACTTTTCATTTGCCGTTTCCGACATGTGGAACTTTAAGCCTAATCCAAATATAAATCCAAACGCTAATCATTATTACTCATTTTTTGCAGGCTATACTTTAGGGCCTCATCGCTTTACCGTTAGCTATGTAAAACAGGTGGAAGGTATCGTTTGCACCGGTGGTGTTTGCCGTTTGGAGCCCGCCTTTAGCGGAGTAAAGATTGGAATCAATTCAACTTTTTAGAATTACAATGTACAAAGTAACAGCTATGCCTAAGTTTCTAATCATCCGTTATTCATTACCTATTATCTTTCTCATTGCTTTGTTGCCCTCCTGCAAAGAAGTGGGTCCTAATATCAATTTGAAGAATAATCAAAATGCCGTTTCCGATACAACCTACATGGAAACACCCGTAGCCGTTGCCGAACTGAAAAATGTGGTTATTGAGGAGTTTACCGGTGTACGTTGCCCTAACTGTCCTCAGGGTCATCAGATTATTCAGGCTATAAAAGCAGCTAATGGTGAAAGAGTGTTGTCCGTCAGTTTACATCCACTTAGTTCACTCACCGCTGTTTATCCGTTCAGTGTAGATACGTTTGAAAACGGCAATGCACAAACGCTGTTTGACTATTTGGTGGATATTGGTCTTTTGCCCGCAGCGTCTATTGATAGAATTCCTGCAGCTACTACCAGTGTACTTTTCGACAAAAACAATTGGGCGACAAAGACAACTGAAGAGCTAGCCAAAGCCACTCCGGTTAATCTGAAGCTATCGAAAACATTTAATACTACCACCCGCGAATTAACGATTGTCAGTGAGTTGCACTACACCAAGAATCTTTCTATTCAAAACAAATTGACGCTTCTTTTAACAGAGAGCAATATTGTCACGGCCCAGTTAAATGGATCTATGAAGGATACTTTCTATACGCACAATGATATTGAGCGGGCCTTCGTATCGGACATTCAAGGAGATGTAGTTACACAGCAACCTCTCGATGCCGGAAGAGTGGTGGTAAAGGTTTACAAAACTACTTTAGCCCCTAAATGGAAACCGGAGAACATGAATATTCTGGCTTATGTGCATGAGTTTCAAAATGATTCAAAAATTGTGCATCAGGCAAGGGAGTTAAAGATAATACCGTAGTACGTTTGTTCTTGGCGAATCCGCGTTAACCCATTCCCTCGTCTATCTGTCTACTACTCCCCTTCTTTTTTCGCAAAAATCTGCATCGCCATTTCGCTTACGCCCATATTCGAAAACCCTCCGTCATGAAATAGGTTTTGCATGGTTACGTATTTAGTTAAATCGCTGAAGAGAGAGATGCAATAGTTGGCACAATCATCGGCTGATGCATTGCCGAGGGGGCTTATGTCTTCGGCATATTTATATAAGGAGTCGAAACCTTTAATGCCGGAGCCTGCTGTGGTAACGGTAGGTGATTGTGAAACCGAATTGACGCGCACCTTTTTTGCATTGCCATAATAATAGCCAAACGAGCGAACGATACTTTCGAGCGTTGCCTTGGCATCGGCCATATCGCCATAGCCCGGGAAGGCGCGCTGCGCAGCAATGTAAGTAAGCGCAACCACACTGCCCCAATCATTGATGGCATCCTGTTTCATGCAGGTTTGAAGGAGTTTGTGCAGCGAGAAAGCCGAGATGTCGAAGGTCTTATTCATCCATTCATAATTCACATCGGTATAGGTTTTTCCCTTGCGCACATTGGGGCTCATGCCTACGGAGTGCAATACAAAATCAAGCTTGCCTCCTAGATGTTCTACCGATTGAGCCACTAATTTTTCGAGGTCTTCAACCGATGTTGCATCGGCTGCAATCACGATGGTGCCACATTTTTCTGCCAGCTTATTTATTTCGCCCATGCGCAATGCCACTGGAGCATTAGTAAGCACAAATTTAGCGCCCTGACGGTGTGCTTCTTCTGCTACTTTCCAGGCAATAGAATGTTCATCGAGTGCACCGGTAATCAGTCCGCGTTTGTCTGCTAATAATTGATTGGCCATAGTGAAGTTTTGAATCGGGGAGCCAAAATAAACGGAATTAGCAAATGCAGGAACCATAAGGAAGAGAATATGCGAATGAAATAATTTGGTGTCTAAGCAAATTAGAGCATCCTGATTAGGCAATGATGTAGGATACCAGTATGATTTTGTTGAAGGCAGGCACCATGTGAAGCAGGACCTGGGGTGTACCGACCGTGCTTCTCCTGTTTTTTCTGGCTGGGCTTTGATACTTACAGTCACCGACTATGTTGTAGTATAGTTGAGATAGGAAAATTTTGCCAATAAAAGAATTGGTGTAGGTTTGTTGCGATGGCAAAACAACACCAGCACAAGTCACAAGCCGCTGCTCCGCACAAGAAAACTTCTTCTGCAGAATTCAATTCATTCACCTATCTTCTTCGCAACTTTATAGTCATTTTGGTTATTGGGTTTCTTTTCCTGTCGTTCTATAAGATGAATGAGAAACAGGGACAATTGCCCGAGCTCTATCAGGAGTTTCAACAGTTGCGCCAAAGCGGAGCCAATCAGGAGCGGCAACAAGAACTTTACAACGAAATTATTCAACTACAAAGTGACACTTCTTTTCTGAAAAGTTTAACCAAGGGATATTATTGGGCTATCCATGATATGGCACTCGGTAATCTGAAACAGATTAATGAGATGAAAGAGAAAATAGAAAGTGGACAAATGAAATCACTTACATTAGAAGACAAGCTCTCTTACAAAGTAGGCGTTTATCCTCTCTTGAAATACGTAAATGATAATACTCCAAAGGATGCTGTTATCCTTCTGCCTCCGGGTGACTCGCTGCTATCGAATACATCTAAGTGGAATTTTATTTACGACCCTGAGTGGGTGGAGTATTTTATTTATCCGCGCTTGTGCCTCGCCACCGGCAGAGAAAAAGAACATCCAGATTTGTTGAAAAGAGTGACGCATGTCCTCATCGTGCAAGGTCGCGGTTACGATAAATTGAAGTATGAAGTTCCTTTAGATAAAAGACAACCCGAAATATTATTACCCATTGATCACGCCCCCACAGAAACACCCGCGAAATAAAATATGCTGACCTTCGGAATCATACTTTGCTACTTGCTGGGGTTGTCGATTCTGCTTTTAATAAGCAGAAAATATTCTCCAGCTGAATTACTTGGCTATTCATTTTTAGCCGGAATAGGATTTGAAACCCTTTTCATGTTTCTGCTCGATATTATTGGTGTAAAATATTCGCCCTCGGTTTTAATAGGCGTTAACGTCTTCGCCATCCTAGCCATTTGCGGAGCCAATTACAAAAGCCTGCTCTTGCTTAAAGATGACTTGAAGATGCCGACAATAACTATGAAGGATATCAACTTTGTAGCCATTTTCATCTTCTGCATTCTAGCCTATCTGCTTTACGCGGTTACCGTAAAGAACCTTTTTTGGCCTCCCACTGAGCACGACACCATCGGCTCGTTTGATAAACTCGGTAGAGTAATGGCCGCAGAAGGCGTTTTGAAAATTAGTCTGTATCAATATGATTTGCAAGGAGCTGGTGGTTTATATCCGCCTTTATTTCATGCAAGCTTTGCCTACGTCTATATCTTCGGAGCAGAGACCCCGAAGATTATCACCACGCTTTTCTTCATTTCTCTATTGACAACATTTTATAGCGCTGTAAAGACTTACGTTGGCTCAACGGCTGCTATGTTGTTTACTTTTATTCTGATGCTCAGCCCTGAGTTATTCAGTCATGCTGCTCTTTCTTTAGGGAATATGCCAACCACCGCTTACGTTTGTGCGGGTGCATTGGCAACCTTTATCTGGCTGGATAAAAGGGAAGAAAAATATTTTTGGCTTGGGGCTATCATGATGGCCTTTGTTATCTGGATAAGAACTGACACAGTTGTGTTTACTGCGGCTGCCTTGCTGATAATCGCGATTGATTTTCTCAAAACAAAAGACTGGAAAAGAACCTTTACGTATGGTGCTATTGCCGTGACTCCATTTATTCTATGGTCACTTTATTTAAAGATGAAAATAGGCACTTCCACCGGCAATAAGTTCGATTTAGGAATAGGCTACAATACGGAGCGAATGGATTTAATGCTCGGTTATGTAAAAGCATTTTTGTTTGGCGGACAAAAAGGAGCTATTGACGGAGGGCAACTTTATGGTCTCGCTTTTTGGATATTCTTCCTGATGCTGTTGGTGAACTTAATTTTGATTTATAAAGAAGGCGTGAAAGAAATTCTCAAAGATCGATTGAATGTATTGCTCTTCTTCTTTGTTTCGTTCGCTATGTATTTTGTTCTATTCTATCTCATTGATGAGAAAGTGCAAATGGCTCCTATTTCTTCGTTGATGGAGAGTTCGTTTAAGCGCGGTATGTTTTGCTTTATCCCTCTTGCTTTGTTTTATGCTTCCACCAACAAAGCCGCTACTTGGTTTTGGGTAAAAGTAGAGAATTTCAGAAACGGGAAGTAAGTTCGCTATGCCGGTTTGCTCAACGTAAAATAGAAAGCCGCTCCTTCATTAATTTTTGCTTCGGCCCATATTCTCCCTCCGTGGCGGGTTATAATCTGATGAACAATAGCCAGCCCAACACCCGTTCCTTCAAACTCGCTAACCCGATGCATTCGCTGGAATACCCCAAATAACTTAGGAGCAAATTGCATATCGAAGCCTGCTCCATTATCCTTAATAAAGTAGACGACTTGCCCATTCTCTTCTTTGCTGCCGATTTCAATTATCGGCTTTTCTACCTTGCCTGAATACTTGACTGCATTGGATATTAAATTAATCCAAACTTGTTTCATCAGAGAATAATCAAAGCAAGCAGGCGCTAATTCACCAACTTTCAAATCCCCTCTGAAATCTTCAGGTAAATTCATTTCAGTAAGAATATCGTTTACCAGAATCGACATGTCGTTCATTTCCAGGTGAAGTGCTTTCCTGCCTAAGCGAGATAAATCCAATAGATTATCGATGAGCTGACCCATGTGCTGGGCATTGCTTTTTATTATATCAATTGTGTTTCTTCCTTCTTCATCAAGAAACTGTGCATAGTCCTCCTTCAGCATTTCAGCATAGCCATCTATAACTCTAAGAGGAGAACGAAGATCATGTGAAACAGAGTAGCTGAACGATTCCAAATCCTTTTTGGCTGCTTCTAATTGTTCGGTTCTTTGTCTAACCCGTTCTTCGAGTTCTTCGTTAAGTTTTCTGATTTCATTCTCAGCTTCCTTTCGCTCTGTGATATCGCGGAAGTTAGAGACAATAGCTTTTACACTTTCTTCATGCAGCAGGTTGGTGATGGTGCCTTCGGTCCAGATATAATGTCCAAGTTTATGCTTCGCTCTTTGCAACAGATAGAGCGGAACACCCGGCTGATTTTTTGTTTTCAAAAATAACTGCTCTGTTTTATCCGCGTCCTCCGGATGAATGAATTCGAGGTTTGTCTTTCCCTTTATATCCGCAAGTGAGTAACCGAGAATTCGGGTGGCAGAAGGACTTTGATATACTACTTCGCCAATATCATCTATCAAACTAATAGCATCACTGCTGTTTTCAATCAAAGCGCGAAAGCGTTTACTGCTGTTGATTAGCTCGGTGGTGCGCTCATCAATTTTATATTCCAGTGAGGCGTTGATGTCTTTTACTTCTTCTTCAAATTTCTTTCTTTCTGTTATATCAAAAATGGTAACGCGGCAATGGACAAAGTTCCCCGACTCATCTATTACTGACGTTGCGCTGGCCATGATTGGAAATACGGAGCCGTCTTTTCTTTTCACCTCCACTTCTTCGTCATTCAATATCTCCCCTTTTTTTAACCCCGCAAAAAGTTCATCGAATTTTGCCTGGCTATCGACTGTAAGTAGGTCGCGCATGGTTTTTTTGCCTATCAGTTCCTGACGGGTGTAGCCGAGCCATTCTAATTCGGTAGAATTAATCTGCGTAAAAAATCCATTGCTGTCCAACGAATGATAACCGCATGGAGCTGAATCGTAAAGAGAGTGTACCTCTGCCAAAGCTTTTTGACGGGTGTCATAAAAATGTCGGACTCCGATAAATGTAAGGGCAAGAATAAGATTGAGAAGCAGGAAGAGAAATACAACCCGCAGATTCAGTTGAAACAGGGTTCTATTACTTTCGCTTTCACTTTGTTCCAGATGAACGGTTTCAGTGGCTTGTATGTCAGCAGCGGTTTTTATTATTTTACGGGTACTACTCTTCCTTGTTTTATCTGCTGTTATTTCCACAGCCGCTGCCAAACCCTTATTACTGCGCGTATTGAGTGTTTGCCGGGCCAATGAAATTCTTTTTAATACCAACAACCTTAGGGTATCTACTCTTTTATGCTGTGGTTCATTATTCTCGGTAAGGGTATCGAGTTTAGAAAGCCGCCTGGCTATGCTCCCTTGCCCCTGGCGCAGAGGAGTGAGGTAAGCGGTGTCGGCTGTTAATACAAATCCCCAGACTCCTGATTCAATATCCTTAATCGTGGAAACAATCTTTTCAGTTTGTTGAATAATCTCTCTCGAGTTTTGCACCGTGTTGGCCGATTGCCGAAAGGCCCGGTTGCTCTGGTAGGCTATGACGCACAGAAACAGAACGCCTATAAAAGCAACTGCAAAAAAGAAATTGAGTTTTTGAAGAAAGGAAAACTTCATGCGGGTTGTTGGGCGAAAGTGAAAGTAAAAAAATAGACCGTTGCTGATTATACTTTCCGGAATAAATTAAAACAGGAACCGCTGAATGTGGCAGGGTTCCTGTTATTAAATACAAAGAGGCGGTGGTTGTTACGCTCGGTGGGCTACTGACATACCTGTTTGCTTAGGAAACAGATTTTCATGGCTCGACAATAGCTCTTCATAAATTTCCAGCTTCTTCTCCATCTTGTTGAAGTTATCTAAAAAGTGGTTGAAGGTTTTAGCGCCAAAGCGGGCCATGGTTTCGTCTGTAATAGGCACATCGGTAGCTACTAAGAACGGCAATTCTATTTCCATTACATCGCAGAAACGTTTTAAAGTTTCTAAGCGGGCATTGCTGGCTCCTTGTTCGAGGCAGCTGTAAGCTTGTTGAGTAATGTTCATAGAAGAGGCTACTGCTGCTTGCTTCCAGCCGCGTAATTCGCGGACTTTGCGGATTCTAGATTCGATTGTTGTCATAATGGTTTGGTTTTTGGTTTTGGTTTGTTTTATAAATGCTTTCGCTTGTATCTTACCAACGGAGTGCCAAACCGTGCCAACTTTGCGTGCCAAAACCACCAAACGCTTACTGGGCTTAGGTTTTACAGTTTTGGCCTTACAAGTTGCAGTTTGTGAGCCTATTCAAAACCCTACCAAAATGGAAAGGCGCTTTGTCAAAATGGAAAGGTTGGAGGGAATTTTAAAGATTTCGGATTTCGGATTGAATCCAAAATCCTAAGCAGTCTGCTCGATGCCGTAATCCTGCAATTTGCGGTATAGGGTGGTAAGCCCAATGCCCATGAGGCGGGCTGATTCGGTTTTATTGTTGCCGGTGTGGCGCAGCACCTTGAGAATATGTTGTTTCTCTACTTCGGCCAGGTCAAAAGTTATTTGCGAATCGGGGGCCGAGCTAAAATCGAAAGGTAGATGCTCGGGCAATAGTTCACCATCGCACAAAATCATGGCGCGCTCAATTATGTTTTTCAGCTCGCGGATATTGCCTTTCCATTGGTGCTTCTTCAACACCTCCATAAAGTCTTTGCTCACCTTCGGCATTTTCATGGCCGCTTTGTTGGCATGGTACTTCACATAATATTTCACCAGCGCGTCTATATCCTCTATGCGCTCGTTGAGCGAAGGCAGTTGAATCTGAAACACCGATAGTCGGTAAAACAAATCCGACCGGAAACTTCCTTTGGCTGCTTCCTGCTCCAGATGGCGGTTGGTGGCCGCTATTATCCGCACATCCACCTTTATCGGTTTCGAATCGCCCACTTTATAAAACTCCTGCGATTCGAGCACCCGCAACAACTTAGCCTGCAGCTCGATATTCATCTCCCCTATTTCATCTAAAAAGATAGTGCCTCCGTTCGCCTCTTCCAAATAACCGCGTTTGTCTTTTATGGCTCCGGTAAACGCGCCTGCTTTGTGACCAAACAATTCGCTTTCCAATATTTCTTTGCCAAACGAACTGCAGTTAACCGCCACAAATGGTTTCAACTTTCGTTTGCCGGCATAGTGAATGGCTTGCGCAAAAACCTCCTTACCCGTTCCGGTTTCGCCCAGCAATAATACATTGGCATCCGTTTGCGCCACCTTGGCGGCCAGGTTTTTTGATTTCTCCAATGCTTCCGAACTGCCCACCAGGTTTTCGAAGCTGTATTTATCCGACACGGTTTTTTCCAAATGCTGGATGCGGCTTTGCAGTTGCGATTTTTCCAGCGCCTTGTTCAGCAGGGGTATCAGCCGCTTATTGTCGCCTCCTTTCACCACGTAATCAAAGGCTCCGTTCTTCATGCTCTGCACCCCGTCTTCGATAGTGCCCTGTCCGGTCAGTACTATCACTTCTACAAAAGGATATTTCGATTTGATGGTTTCCACCAGGTCCACCCCGTTATAATCGGGCAAGCCCACATCGCACAACACTGCTCCTATTTCTTCCTTTTCCAGTTGCTTTAACCCGGTGGTGGCATCGGGTGCGGGAATCACCCGGAACCCCTCAGCCGAAATAATGCGCGACAGCAAACCCAGATACTGTGCATTATCTTCTATAATAAGAATGGTGGGGTTCATGGACGCGAATATGGTGAGTGTTGCTCAAAACCGGCACATATTATATGAACGCTGCGGTGTGGATTGAGAAGGCCATAAGTCGGGCGGGAGGCACGCTTCTACCGGCAAGATTTCCCTTTTATCTTTGCAATTGCTTTCCCCGAAAGCAAACTCATTTTACCACGAGATTTTCGAACTTCCTATAGCCTCTTACTTAAACTATAAATTCAGCTTGCGTCACTATTGCAGCAGCGCCATTATTTCGGAATTTAGGGGGGGGAAGAGCATAAAAAGAAAAATTTCTGATCGATATTTTCAAAAATTGGACGTAGGATAGTTTTGTCTACTGCATCGGGCAACGGAAATATTGTTGGGAATTCCTCCACTTCAGCATCACAGATTCAGCCTTTTTTTGAAAATAAGGCTGTCATCGCAGCATTCAGTCTGCCTTTCGTCAACAATCCGTCCTCGAGGGTATCTGCCAGTCAGCCTATCTTCAAAAATACATCCATCGCGGCACCTTGCGGTGGGCATATTGTTGAAAATACGTACACCACGGCAAGCCCGAAAGCCCAAAATAGCGCTGATGTACACGTTCAGGCATGCTCCAATGAGGATATTGCCAAGGATATGAACTCCGCGGCATGCGCTGACGCACATATTGTCAAGAATATGAGCTCCACAGCATGCCCGCAACCATATAATAGTACTATTTTGTGGTTCCAGGTATGCCCCAACCAACATAATTGTACAATTTTATCGGTAGGAATGTTTTGCAGAAGACCAGTTTTTGGCAATATGCTCAGCTTTACCTCGTTTTTACTCTTCTTTTAATGAGTTAAGCCTAAAATCGCTATCTTCGTTAAAACCTTTCAAAGAACTATGAAAAGAGTCCTTCCCCTTCTTTTTATCACCCTTATTTCATTTCAACCAATGGCCCAAACAGTTGCCGACCAGCGGTGTGCCGCTTTTGGCAAAGGCATGAATCTTTCCAACTGGCTCGAAGCACCCTGGCAAACCAACTGGCCAACGGCCACAGGCTATACCAAGGCCGACCTTGAATTAATGAAGGTGGCGGGCATTCAATCTATACGCCTGCCCGTTTGCTTTGCCCATATTATAGACACAGTCGCTCCTTATTATATAGATACGAATCATCTCGTTTTCGCCCGAATAGATTCGGTGATAAAATGGACCGCTGAACTGCAAATGAATTTGATAATCGACAATCATCACGAATGGACTCTGTCGGATAGCAGATGGCGGAATAACCTCGAGCGTTTTGGCCACTTGTGGAGTGTGTTGGCCAGCCGATATAAATATCTCGACCCCGAGCATTATAGTTTTGAGCTACTCAATGAACCTCCCATATTCTTTGCACTCGATTCGCTCAATATCATTTTCAACGATGCCATTGATTCTATTCGGCAACACACAACGACTCACTCAATTATTGTATCACCGAATAATGGCAGTTGGGGGCGCGCGTTTACCACGACCTATATTCCTTTAGCCGACAGTAATCTGATTTATACCTGGCATTGCTACGACCCTTTAAATTTTACGCATCAGGGTTTTTCATGGGCTACCCCTTCTTTCCCCACCGGCATGGCTTTTTCTTCTTCAACCAATTGGATGGAATCGTGGCTGTATGACGGGATTAATGAAATAAACCATTGGCGCGATACGTTTAATAAACCGATCTTCTTAGGCGAATTTGGAGTGGGCGAACATGCTGATGATGAAAGCCGTTGCCAATGGATAAGCTTTATGGGGCATTATCTTGATTCTGCAAATATCAATTGGTTCTATTGGGACTGGCGTTGGGATTTCACCATGTTTCATTCCCACGTTATTTCAGCCGATAGCGTCCTTTCATGCTTTTCTCATGCGCTTCATTTATATGGCGACACGCTCATCAGTACTTCGACACCGGAAATAAAAATGAGTGCGGGAGACATCCAATTCTATCCAACGCTTATCAGCAAAGGAACTACCTGTGTAATAAAAACAGAAGGGGTGCCACAATTCAATGTCAAAGTGTTTGATTGCGCGGGCAGGCTCATGCTTCAGCAAAAATTCAATCAACCGGAAGGAAGATTGCCGCTCTATCTCGAAAAGGGAATGTATTTTGTACAGATAACCGCAGGCGAACAGTCGGTGGTGAAGAAGTTGATTAGTGATTAGAGGCAGCTAAGGATTAACACTCCGGTACATTCAGCGGAATATTGATAGCCAATCCGCCATCAGCTGTTTCTTTGTATTTCGCGCTCATATCTTTCGCGGTGTCCCACATGGTTTTAATCACCGTATCAAGAGATACTTTCATTTGGTCGGCATCTCCCTGCAAGGCTAGTTGAGAAGCGGTAATAGCTTTGATAGCGCCCATCGTGTTTCGTTCAATGCAAGGTATCTGCACCAAGCCGCCAATAGGGTCACAAGTCATGCCAAGGTGATGCTCCATAGCAATTTCAGCAGCCTGCATCACTTGTGAAACGTTACCACCTAAACATTCGGTCAATGCTCCCGCAGCCATAGCCGATGAAACTCCAATCTCTGCCTGACAACCACCCATAGCAGCCGATATAGTAGAGCCTTTCTTAAACAGGCTGCCGAGTTCAGCAGCGGTCAATATAAATTGAATAATGTTTTCGTCTGAAACACCTCCGGCAAACAAGTGGTAGTACATGAGCACCGCAGGCACCACTCCGGCCGCTCCGTTGGTAGGTGCCGTAACCACCCGGCTGAAAGAAGCGTTTTCTTCATTCACGGCCAAAGCGAAACAGCTAATCCAGTTCATGGTATTAGTAAAAGATGTATCGGTAGCTCTGATGGCTTTCTTCCATTCTTCCAGATTGGTTTGAACCCTTCCTTTCAGCAGCAGCTTATTCATTTTAGCCGCCCGCCTCGACACATTCAATCCACCGGGCAGAATACTTTCGGAGGAATGGCAGCCTTTGAACATGCACTCCTGCATCACATTCCAGATAGTCAATATGCCTGCGCGCGTTTCCGTTTCGCTGCGCCATGCTTTTTCATTTTCCAGCACCAGTTGCGAAATACTCAACCCAGCGCGCATGCAATTCTGCAAGAGTTCATCAGCATCATGCACATCATATTTCAACGAAACACTTTGTTGGGAAGAAGAAGTTTCTCCATCTTTTACCACAAAGCCACCTCCTACAGAATAATAGATTTCTTCCTCCACAGAGCCATCATTTAAGGAAACAGAAAACTTCAAAGCATTGGGATGAGCAGATAAGGATTCATTTTTAAGAAACAACAAATCATTGTAGAAATCGAAATCAATTTCATGAATGCCTGCCAAATTGATTTTACCCTTGTTCTTAATTCCTTCAATCGTAGCGGTTAGCATAGATGTGTCAAAGGTAACAGGGTCTTTGCCACTCAAACCCAGCAGCACAGCAATGTCAGTTCCGTGACCCTTGCCGGTTTTGGCCAACGAGCCGTAGAGATAAATTTTGATGGAGGAGATAAGAGCGAGTTTCCCGTCATCACTTATCTCTTTCAAAAAACGTTCAGCCGCCCGCCAGGGCCCCAGGGTGTGAGAGCTGGACGGCCCCACTCCTATCTTAAAAATATCAAAAACACTGATTGATTCCTTTGTCATAGCAGACTCGAAAGTAATAATGAATTTATATACACAGGCTTATGTTTAATATCATTTCCACAGGCGTCAACAATTTTGTCTATTTGCCGTTATTCATTCTCTTTACACTAAATGGAAATTGCAAGGTTGGAAGGCGCAGGGAAAGTTTATAAAAGCGGAGACACCGAAGTGGTGGCCCTTCAACCCACCGACTTTAAAATTGAAAAAGGCGAATTGGTGCTGATAATAGGGCCATCGGGTTCGGGCAAAACTACCTTGCTTTCGCTTTTAGGCTGTGTTATTTATCCTTCGCAGGGAAAGGTTTGGATTAACGGTACTTACACCAATCACCTCACCGACAAACAAATGGCCAATGTGCGGCTCAATAACATGGGTTTCGTGTTCCAGAGTTTTAATCTAATCGCTCCGCTAAATGTAGAAGAGAATGTGATGCTTCCGCTTACGCTGCAAGGCATGTCGGGCAAACAAGCAATGCCGAAAGTAATCAAGGCGCTTGATTTATTGGGAATGACACATCGTTTAAAATCACTTCCCAAAATGTTGTCGGGTGGAGAACAACAACGTGTGGCTATAGCCCGGGCTCTGGTTTCTGACCCGCCCATGTTGCTTTGCGATGAACCAACGGCCTCGCTAGATGTAAAATCCGTTGGAGTAGTAATGAAACAATTGCAGGATTTGGCTAAACAAGGGAAAGGCGTAATAGTAGTGACCCACGACCAACGATTGGTTCCATATGCTACCCGTGTAGTAGAGGTGCAAAACGGTGCAGCCTTAGAAGTATCTCAAAGTGAATATTTAAAGAACCTGACAAACGAATTAAAAGTATGAAACAACCATTCGCTATGCTGCTGGCATTGCTGTTTTTTGCCGGATGCAAAACCAACGAGGATAAATCTGCAACTGATGCCGATAAAACGATTGTGGAGCCGGTTCGAATTATTGCATTGGGCCGAGTAGAGCCGGAAGTAAAGATTACTGCCATTGGCAGCGAGGTAAACGGGGTGGTGAAAAAGATATATGCCCATGCAGGCGACTCGGTAAAGAAGGGAGATGTATTGGTGGAATTTGTTCATGATTATGAGGACGCAAAGCTTGCTCAGGTGAATGCAAAAGTAGGTATGCAGAATGCTGAAATACAAAATATACAGGTGCAGATAAGCTCAGCTAAAATCAAAACCGAGAATCTGAAAACGAAGTATGAACGATTGCAGAAAATATTTGAGCAAGGCGCTGAGACCAAACAAAACGCAGACAATGCCAAATCCGATTTTGAACAATCGGCCAAAGATATTGACCGTCTTACGGCTGCCTTACACAGTGCCGAAAGCAAACTGAATGAAATAGCCACTGATTCAAAAGTGACAGCCGTTGACGTCCAACGCAGAAAGGTAAAGGCACCGAGTGATGGAGTCATCCTCACTATGGATTTAACCGAAGGCAGTGCCGCTACAACTGAAAAAGCATTGTTCGATTTTGCCCCCAACTCAGCCCTAACTGTTTTGTGTGAGGTAGATGAACTGTGGGTAAATAAGCTGAAGCTGGGACAGCATGCCTTAGTTCGCATACCGGGCACAGATGATAAATTGGCGGAAGGAGAAGTTATTTACCTAAGTCCTTACCTTAAAAAGAAATCGCTATTCAGCGATGATAGTGGCAACATGGAGGATCGCAGGGTAAGAGAGGTAAGGATCCGATTAAGTGGAAATGCAAATCTGCTGCTAAACTCAAGAGTGGAGGTTGTCATTGATCTATTGAAAACCAAATAAGCCGTTACAATAATGTTCAAGACTGCCATCCGATTTATTCTTTACGATAAACCAAAAAGCATTGGTGCTTTATTCGGAGTGGTGATTTCAATATTTCTCATTGGTCAGCAAACGGGCATCTTTATTTTTCTCACCGGCATGATGTCTAGCCTAGTAGATAATGTCGAAACCGATATTTGGGTGGTAGATAACCGCACCACCAATGTAGCTGCGCTCGGTCAAATTGATGCTCGTTACCAACGACAGATTGAGGCGCTTCCAGGCATAGACCACGTTTACCCGTTAGTTATTTCAGGCTCCTCAGCAAAATTTGCGGATGGGAAATCGGGAGGGATTACGCTCGTTGGCTCACAACCTCCCGCTTTTGTAGGTGGCCCTTGGAAAATAAGTGGAGGGACTAAAGAGAATCTACTTTTTGACAATGCGGTTACAACTGATGTGTTTGACAAGAAGTTATTAGGTGGCGCGCAGATAGGTACACAGTTTGAAATAGGAGGAAAAAGAGCGGTAGTAACCTTACAAACAAATGGAGCTCGTGGATTCGGTGCGTCCTTCGTTTTTACAACCATAGACCGGGCCCGGTATTACGCAAAGTTTCCACGCGATAAAGTAAGTGCTCTTTTGGTTAAAATAAAACCAGGTGAAGACGCCAAGCATATCGCAAAAATGATTGACGACAATATGTTTGGTATAAAAGCCTGGACCAAGAAAGACTTTTCCAGCGAAACGGTAAAAACAATACTCAGCTCAAGCGGTATAGCCACTTCAGTTGGAACCCTTATAGTCTTTGCCATCATAGCAGGCAGTATTATTATCGGCCTAACATTATATTCTGCAGCTACCGATCGCTTGAAAGATTATGCCACACTGAAAGCCATAGGTGCTACCAATGCGTTTGTACGTAATCTGATTCTTACACAGGCACTTATATTTGCTTTGATTGGATACCTCGTAGGCGTTGCTCTTATGTATGGATTTAAACTAGGGATAGCAAAAGCAGGTATTATGTTTAGCTATAGCCTTGGAATGTATGCAGCCTTCGCAGTGATAACAATGGTGATATCCATGATAGGGGTCATAGCTGCTATCAGTAGAATCACAAAAGTAGAGCCTGCATCGGTATTCAGAAGCTAAAGAAACGTTTGGAAGTGATTTTTAAACGGTTCGGTTAAATGGGTTTTAAAGTATTGAAATGAATTTGGTTTTTTGCCTTGAAAATAAATTTCCAATGAAAAATAATTTACTTTTTGCTTTATTCTGTTTGCTCTTTGTTTCCGGCAATGCGCAACAGACTTTCAAAATGAGTTTAGATGAAGCTATCAATTATGCTTCGCAAAACCAGCCTGCGTTTCAGAATTATAAAATTGACGGACAGATTGCCTCTGCCAAAAAGCTGGAATCTGTTTCCAAGTATCTACCCAAAGTAACAGGTAGCTATGACATGCGTGATAACCTGAAACTCGGGCAGATTGTTTTAAAGTTTCCGAATCCAATCACGAATAAAGACGAAACAAAAACCATTCAGCAAGGCACTAAATATTCAGCAACGGCAGGAGTTGATTTGAATCAACCAATATTAGATATGGGCGCAGTGAGCGATATTCAATATTCCAAGCAGCAACAGCAGCTATCCGGCTTTCAATTGCAACAGGCATTAATTGATTTGAAAATGAATGTCACACGTTCTTACTACCTTGTTCTTTTAAATGCAGAACGAGTTTCAAAAACTGCAAAGAGTGCGGAACGTTTTCAAAAGGCCTATGACGATACGAAGGTAAAATATGATAACGCCAATGCACTGAAGGTTGATTTGAATCGTGCTTATCTGAATTTGTCCAATGCAAAGTTCCAATTGAAAATAGCACAGGACTCTGTCAAGACATCAAAAATTGCATTGGCACAAATTGTTGGTCTTCCAATTGATGCAGAAGTAGAACTAAGTGATGCTTTACCAACAGAAATAAAAACAGAACTGCTTCCTGAATATCCTGATTATAAAAATGCGGAAGCGGGAAGAGTGGAACTGAAAACTGAATCCTTACAAAAAAGTCTGAACAGATTGCAATTGAAAAAGATCAACTATCAGTACATCCCCACAGTCAGCGGATATGGTTATATAGGCGGTCAAGGTTTAGATAACGAAAAGATTTTTCAGAAAGATAAATGGTATTGGAGTTCCTACATTGGTTTGCGCGTAAGTGTTCCTATTTTTGATGGCCTGCAAAAGCTTGCCTTGGCCAATCAACAGAAATTTGTGATTCGCAAAAACGAAAACAATATCAGCACCATTCGAAACAACATCAACTATCAATTGCAAACATCTTCAGTAAACTATGCGAATGCAGCTTCGAATTTAGCTTTGATTAAAGAGAATGTCAAGCTGGCAGAAGATGTTGTAAAGGATGTAAATGTTCGTTATTCCAATTCGGTGGCAACCTATCAGGAAGTGCTTGACGCAGAGAATACACTTAAAGAAACTGAGTTTAATTATCTGCAATCGCTCTACACATTTCTTATTGCCGAATTGGAATGGAAAAAAGCAAACGCCAAGCTTTAAGCAATTCTATTTCATTTTGAATTCTGCTTCTTAATCATATTTTTGGTGAAATTTTATATCTGTGAGTAATCAGGCAAGAGTTGGTATATTTTCTACAGTTACAGTAATCATTTTCGTTCTGGGGTTCTATTTTCTTAAAGGCACAAACCTTTTTGTTCGTAAGAATGTTTACTACGCAGTCTATGACCGGGTTGATGGCTTATATAAATCAAACATGGTTGACATCAATGGCTTTCCGTGTGGCCGGGTAGGTGGAATGGCCAGGGACCCGCTTACCGGAAAGATCGTAGTTAAGTTAGACCTGGACAAGGAGATTCAAATACCCAAAAGTGACAGCACATTTGCTTCGCTTATTTCTACTGATTTTCTTGGCAGTAAAAAAGTGCGCTTAGTATTTGGAAGCTCAACTACTTTCTATGAAGATGGTGACACACTCAATACCTTTTTCAAAAAGGATTTAACTGAACAATTAGGAGCACAGATTGACCCTATTATGGGCGATGTGAAACACATGTTGCCTTCATTAGATACTACCATTGGCGGAATCAAATATCTGTTTGACCAGAACAACCCTAAAGGCATCTATACCACGCTTGACGGGGTTAACAGTGCAATAGCAAAAATCAATATCATCCTCGGGCAGAATCAGGCAACACTTCAACTCACTTTGAAAAATCTGGAAAGCATTACTAAAAATATTGAGAAGAATAACGGAGCCATTACAGCTATTCTCAATAATGCACAGAACGTAACAGACTCGCTGCAACAGGCCAACCTGAAGCAAATGATTGAGAACCTAAATCTTACTATAGGTCAGGTAAACGGTGTCATTAAAGACATCAATCAAGGCAAAGGAACACTGGGCAAAATTATCAAGAGCGATGAGCTTTATGGTAAGGTAGACTCTGCTGTTGGAAACCTGAACGTGTTGCTGAAAGATGTTAAGCAGCGTCCTTATCGTTATATCACTATCAATGTTCTTGGTGCTAAAAAGGCAGAAGAGCGCAGAGCGAAGAAGTATGATGAAACTGGTAAGTAAGTTGTAAGGAGTACAAACCATATTTCGTTTTCAGTTTCTTCTAATCCATATTAAAGGCAGTTCACATCTGCATTTTTATTTCATTTTTGCTTAGTGATTAAATCAATTTCTTCGCGTTTATTATTGTTTTTGCTCGTCAATTGTCTGTTTTCAATTGGCAACCTTCTTTCCGCGCAATCTTCTGAACCCACGAAAAAAGAAGTAGAAATTTTGAATGCCGATTATTTAAAAATGGCCGATGAAAATGGAAAGAAGGTAACAAAACTCGTTGGCAATGTGGCACTGAAACAGGATGAAATCCTGATGTGGTGTGACAGTGCGAACCTGGACAAAGAAACCAATACAGTGGATGCCTGGGGCCGGGTTCACATTCAGCAGGATACAATCAATGCCTATTCCAAAACCCTGCACCATGATGGCAATCAGAAGTTTTCCAAACTGACAGGTAACGCAGTGCTCACAGACGGCAACATGAAGCTATTTACTGACGAACTTTTCTATGATGTAAAGAACAAAGTGAGTTATTATTTGACCGGAGGGCGTGTGTATAAGGACTCAACCATCATTGTAAGTAAGAAGGGCTATTATTATAGTAAGGTAAAGGATGTTTATTTCAATGACAGTGTGGTCATTACCGACCCTAAATACAATCTCACTTCCGATACCCTGAAATATAATGTTGAAAACAAGGTTTCTACCTTCTTCGGAAACACAATAATTGTAAATAAAGACAGCCGCATCTATTGCAACAATGGATGGTATGATAGCAAGAGAGATATTTCCTCCTTCGGAAAAAAAACCATGGTGGTTAATCCACCGCAATGCTTATTAGCTGATAGTTTGTATTACGAACGTTTCCGCGGTTTCGGGAAAGTGATGGGGCCTTTTCAATGGATTGATTCAAGCATGGCGGTAGAGATATTCGGTAAGTATGCCGAGTATTATGATTCGCTATCGAACATTATGGCAACGAATCATCCGTTGATGATTTATAAAATGGATAAGGATTCTCTTTTTCTGAATGCCGATACCTTGAAATGTAAGGACAAATCAGTGAATGATACGATTAAGAATTTTTACGCTTACCACAAGGTGAGAATGTTCATGCGCGATATGCAGGGGGTGTGTGATTCGCTTTTCCATTCGTTTGAAGATTCATCTTTCAGGATGTATTACCAACCCGTTATGTGGAGTGATAATATTCAGATGAGCGGTGATACTATCTTTTTGAGAATTAAGGATAGAAAAGCAGATAAGCTGAGCATCTATAAAGCAGGGTTTATTATTTCACCCAGCGGTAAAAAGTATTACGACCAGATTAAAGGCATCGATATCTTTGGCTACTTTGTCGACAATGAATTGCACCACATGGATGTGAAAGAAAACTCTGAGAGTTTATATTTCGGAAAGGATGATGCCGGCAAATACATAGGCAATAACAAGGCGTTGGCAAAGGATATTACGCTTTATTTCAAAGACAAGAAGATTGACCGTATCGTTTTTATCGATAAACCTGAAGCCGTTTTCACCCCGATGAAAATGCTCAATGCCGAACAATTTAAACTCAAGGATTTTAAGTGGCAGATTGATCGTAAGCCAAAATCGAGGGAGGATTTGATGGACAAAACTCCATAATAAACTAAGTCGTGAAAGGGTTGCTTTTATTTAGCATCGCACTTAGCCCTTTTACCTTTATTGAAGTAAGAAGGATAAGGTTGTTCCCCGGCTTGGTTAGTGCAAAAATCATAATTATAAGTAGCCGGTATAGAACCGCAGTAATATCCTCGGGCGGTATCGGCTGAGATAGCGGCATTATATTGCTGGGCGGTATTAAAACTGTCTTTGCAATAGCTATGCGCAAATACATGCGAATTTACGGTTAAAGAACATTGCACACATTCGTTGTAGCAATGAAAACATTTTTTGCAGGCTGAACTTCCAATCAGTAATGAAGCCACTACGGCAACGAATAAAATCTTCTTCATGAAATTTATTTGATGCCATAAAGATAGAAAGAGGCGGCAGGGATGCAACTGCCATATGAATTTCCTTATTTTTAATCAGGATTTAATTCACACACCATGCCAGTTCAGGAGAGCAATTACAAACGGATTTTGTTTCGGGTGGCACTTCTTTCCATGTTGTGTGACGGAGAAATTGATTCGCGCGAAATCAGCGAAATCAAGTGGCTTGACATCAAATCAAATTACTTTAAAGGGCTTGACCTCCACAAAGAATTGGAACTATTGAGAACCGATTTGGCGAACAGGGATAAACAATTGATTGAAGACTTACTCCACGAAATGGAGGGTGCCGCGCTTAGTTCTTCTCAGGAACTGACTCTTTTGGAAGTGGCATTAAAAACAATTTATGCCGATAGAAAGGCTAAACCCAACGAAATACGCTTTCTTCAGGTGTTGCGTTCAGGCCTGCACCTGGATAATGAAACCCTGTTGCGTAAGTTTGAATTTGCCTCCTTTCTGGCAGATAAGGATTATACCAACTCCATAGTAAAATCTGAATGCTGTGACTGCTTTATGAAGGATTTTGTGCTGCCCGACCTCATGCACCTGCCGGTTTGCATTTGACATTCAGGTAAGGCCGAAATAATTACTTTTACCCAATGAAAGTTTATCTCGACAACGCGGCCACGACCGCTTTGGACAAACAAGTGCTGGACGAAATGCTTCCTTATCTTACCGAGCATTTTGGTAATCCTTCTTCTATTCATGGTTTTGGCAGAAAGGCCAAGGCCGCAGTAGAGAAGGCACGAAAGACGGTAGCTAAATATCTTAATGCTTCCACCGCGGAAATCTTCTTTACCGGTTCGGGGACTGAAGCCAGCAATACAATAATTAAATGTGCGGTGCGCGATTTGGGCGTGAAGAGAATTATTACATCGCGTATTGAACATCATTGTGTTTTGCATTCGGCAGAAGCTATGGCAGCCAACGGAGTGAAGGTGAATTATGTAAAGCTGAACGGCAAAGGAAATATTGACCTGACTGACTTAGAGCATCTGCTGAAAACATCTGAAGCAAAAACACTCGTTAGTTTAATGCACGCCAACAATGAGATTGGAACGATGCTCGACATTGAAAAGGTGTCGGCTTTGTGCAAAGTGCATGGCGCTTACTTTCATTCAGATACGGTGCAGACCATTGGCTATTTCCCGTTTGATGTGCAGCAGATGAAAATTCATTTCCTCAGTGGTTCGGCACATAAGTTTCATGGACCTAAAGGAGTGGGGTTTGTTTACATCAACAGCGAACTGAGCATCAAGCCCTTTATTGATGGCGGAGCTCAGGAGCGCAACATGCGCGCGGGCACCGAGAACGTTTCGGGTATTGTAGGCCTGGGCAAAGCACTTGAACTAGCTTTAGAACATGGGACTGAAAACAAAAAGTATATCGCGGAGTTGAAACATTATATGATATACAAGTTGCGAAACGAAGTCGCTGATATTGATTTTAATGGCGACATTAGTGATGAAGGCAGTAACTATAAAGTGCTCAGTGTTTCTCTGCCGCCTTGTGAAAAGTCGGAGCTGGCACTTTTTAATTTAGATATGGCCGGTGTGGCTGCCAGCGGTGGCAGTGCCTGCAGCAGCGGTTCCGAAAAAGGCTCGCATGTGTTGGAAGCTATAGGTGCCAATCCTAAACGCAAGGCCATTCGCTTTTCGTTCAGCAAATACAATACAAAAGAAGAGATTGACTACGCTATCGAGGTATTGAAGAAGATTCTCTTGCCCGCACACGCGGTGACTGCTTAAAACTTATTTGGGCAACTCGGGTTGACGTTGCGGTTCTCCGTAAAGCGGCATCGGAATAGGAGGGTTGTCGTTTTCGTTGATGCCGAAAGTGAAAACATTTTCGACCCAGTTCCAGCGGTTGTTTTTCCATGCAAAGCCTTCATAAGTACCATCTGGCACGTAAGAAAAGGTTGCCCCTCTTCCTTTCTCGCTAGGTGGTGCTACGTGGTCGAAAATAATCATTTCCTTTTCGCTGTTGTAGTTCATTACGGTGGGCGCGTTGTATTTGTATTCTATAAAAAAGCGAGTGAGCGTATCTGTTTTTTTATAATGTTGCGAGTCTTCCTCCTGATGTACAAAAAACAAAGGCGCCCCGAATTTTGGTTTTCCGGCAGCATCAAAGGTGAGTATGTCCACCACTTTTCTTCGGGTAATTATATCGGCTCCTTCAAAACCAAACACGGTATAAATGGCTTTGGTGCCGACCTGCTTTTGAATAATTCCATAGTAGAGCGCGCCATACCAATTATCATTGGTGGTAATCAGTTGGCTTTGATATTGCATGGTATCGCTCCAGTCGAAGAGAGGATACATTTTCAGTTTGGTGCTGCGCATTTGTATTACACCATAATAGCGAAAGTGCCCTTGGGGCAAGACCAGCTGCCAGGTAAAAATACGAAACGAGCTATCGGGCGGATATATTTTTGAAACTGTTTCAAACGAATCGAAGGGGTAATAGAAGGAGTTATTGGCTTTGAGCAGTGATACGAATTTGGGAATGAAAGCGTAACAGGACTTTTTCCGAATAGCCAGCGAAGAATCGTATGTAAATAGATTGGAAAGTAAGTGAAGGCTATCTTCTGTCAATTTTATTTTGAGCAAATCGGCTTTAGCTAAACTTCGGTTTTCTTTTACTACCGGGGTAGGTTTGGGTTTGTTGAGCTTTTGTGCCGGGGCAAATGCCGCAACACCGATTAAAAGAAGGAGTAAAATATTTTTCTTCATGATTATTTAAACGCTTGCTTATCCCGTTTTATTGTGCAACAAAGATGCGGAGTAAATTTGAGAAGAAAGGTGAAAAGTTTTTTTCGAAAACTGGCCTTCCAAAAATGCCAATACAACATCCCTTCGGACTCCC
>CANJVG010000043.1 GCA_947478005.1 Bacteroidota bacterium | reverse complement strand
CTTCTTCATAATGGTTAGGATTTATATTCAGATTTCGAATATGAAGATAATAATTGAAAGAAAGAAGTTGCGTGCCAAAAGATAAATCTGCAGAATTATCTACCGGGGTTTGTGCTTCTCTTCCTGATAGTCCTTCCACGACTTCTTCCGGAAAATATCATCACCATAGTAACGCACTATGTCCTGCATGAAAGTAGCATTCACAAAATAAGGAACCGAGTCAACAATGTTCATGTCTTCATCCAATACCACCAAAGTGGGCAATACAAAATTCTTTCGCGTCAGCTCCAAAGTAAGTTGATGAAATGGAAACTGCGGATTGTGTGGGTTTGTAAAAGTTGTCCCTTTGTAAGTAACAGTATCTGTGTTTTCAGGATTAAAATCAAGCAGGTCAAATTTCTCTTTAATAAAAGCCGCTGAGGAGTCATCAATAAACGAAGTCCGCTTCATCACCTTGCAGGCATTGCACCAATCGGTGCCGATATAAACCAACGTCTTCTTCTTGCGTTTTTCGTTCTTCGAAAAATAAGCTTTAGGCAATTGCCATTTCAAGTCCTTCAATTTGCGTTCGGTAGAAGTATCCAAAAATGCCTTTTCAAACTGGTCGTTAAAATCATCGAACGAAGAATTGCGGAAAGCATTTTCAAGCGAGAAGACTAACATGGGCTCTATCTTCTTCTCGTCCAGATAACCGGCAGCCAACATGCTTAAAGCAAACTCGTTCTTGTTTTTGTCGAAGTTGTTCAAGAAAAGGGTGGTCGGATACATCAATTTATTCTGCAGTAGCTTAGCTGCAAGTGCGTGTGTTTGTCGTTGGCCGACACCCAATGGAGCATATTTTTTCCCCAGATATTCAATCGTATCCTTGCCTTCCGCATCAAATTTTACAGGGTAAAAATTCTGATTGATATATGCCGCTAAACCTTGATTGGAATAAGTGGTTTGCATCATGCGCTTGCACCATCCGCACCAGTCTGTGTAAAAATCTATGATGATAGGCTTGGGTTGTTTTTCATAAGCTTTCATCGCATCTTCGAGCTTCATCCACTTTACGAGCGAAGTTTCTTCCTGAGCATGTACCTGAAACAATAAACCAAATCCAAGAAATATAGACCAGATCAATCTTTTCATGTTTCAAAAATAATTTTCATTAGGAATATTTGGGCAGAATAGCGGGCGGCTTGTTTGTTTAGATTGAGAGTTTATTTTTGTAATAGATAAAACCAATCACAACACAATCTTTTAGAAACATGAAAAACTTAATTTTCTTTTCTGTTGTAGTCTTCTCTTTTTTCTTGGTAGCTTGCGGTGCAAAAACACGCGAAGAGCGTATTGTAGAGACGGTTCAGAAAATACACAATGATCCCGAATGGATGAAAGATGTAGTTATAAAAGCTGCGGAGCGTAATTTACCTATAGATACTCAGGTTTTAAGAAACGCGGAGTGGCAAATTGATGTGGAGGATGGATTGCACAAATAATTTAAAAGAGGGGCTTGTTTTCGAAAACAGCCCACTTTCAATTACAATGCTGTTTGATTTTTGCCTCCGCGCGACTATAGCCAAGTTTTTTAGCAGCGTACAAATCTAAACAGTCCCCGTCTTTTTGGTCCATTGCAATTTTTGCAACTCCGCGGCTGTAATAGGCTCCTCCGTCTTTTGGGCTAAGTTCTATTACTTTAGTGAAGTCTCCTATGGCTCCCGTGTAATCTTGTAGCTCATTTTTTGCCTGTCCTCTGTTTTTATAGGCTATCGAGTACATGGGGTTAAGATTAATGGCCGCAGTATAATCCTCCACAGAACCTTTATAATCGAGGATTTGAGATTTGGCATCGCCTCGGCTTTTGTAAGCGGTTGAATACTTAGGGTTAATCGCTATTGCTCTACTATAATCTTCTATTGCACCCGTAAAATCTTGCAATTGATATTTTGTGTGTCCCCTGTTATTGTAGGCCGTGGCATTGTTTGAATCAATTTCTATGGCTTTGCTATAGTCTTGAATGGCACCACTATAATCCCTATGTCTGTATTTTTCGAGTCCTTTATTAAAGTAATCTTCACTTGTTTGGCATAAGGCATTCAAAAAGGAGCCCAAAGTTAAAAATAGATATAACGCAGATTTCATAATAGACGATAGTTTAAAAAACATTACCCTCTATTTACAATACTTGGAAAAATCAATATCCTTTAATCCCAAATCGCTCGCTTTTTTAAAGTCTGCACATCCTTCATCCTTTTGCTCCAACGCAATTTTTGCCATACCTCTGTTATAATATGCTACTGAATCGCCAGGACTTAATTCAATCGCTTTCGTATAATCAGCTATTGCAGTTTTGTATTTCAGAAGAGCCGCATTAGCAGAGGCACGATTTGAATAGAAGGCTGAAAACTTAGAATTAATTTTTATGGCAGCGCTGAAGTCCACTATGGCAGTTTGATAATTTTTAAGCTTTGAGAAAGCATTGCCACGGTTATAATAGTAAACTGCGCGTTTAGGATTAGTTTCAGGTGTTTGGCTTTTGGTTGTGTCTACTGTCCCTTCGCTTGATTGGTTGTTTGCCGTTTTAGATGTTACTTTATCGAAGGATAGTCCTGTGTTTGTAGAGTCTATTTTTATGGCCTTGCTGAAATCTGCAATGGCCCCTAAATAATCCTGTAGTTTAGCTTTTGCAAGACCTCTATTATTATGAGCCTCGATAAAATTAGGTTTCAGTTCAATCGCTTTACTGCAGTCGGCAATTACGCCTTTATAATCTCGTAAGCTGTCTTTTGCAGTACTTCTATTATAATAAGCGTCTACATACTCCGGATTAATTTCAATAGCTTTTGTGAAATCTTCAATGGCTCCTTGATAATCATGAAGGATAATTTTCACATTTCCCCTACCGTTATAGGCATTAGCAAACTCAGGATAAATCTCTATAGTCGTGGTGAAGTCTTCAATAGCTCCTTTATAATCTTGAAGGTAAACTTTTGCTCTGCCACGGCTATTATAAGAGTTTGCCGCCTTAGGCTTTAGCTCAATGGACTTAGTGAAATCTGCGACAGCGCCTTGGTAATCCTTCTCACTCAGTTTTAAAAGTCCCTGATTCAAATACTCTTCGCTTGATTGGCAGTAGCCACTCATAATTGAAGAAAGAACGAGCAGGATTAAAATAGTGGTTTTCATAGCCGTTATATTTCTCGTAAAACTAAAAAGGTTTTTGAAGTTGAATTGAAACTGAGCGAAGAATAACCAGTGCAACATACATTGCTATCGGCTCAATTGCCCTTTAACGCTGCTATAAATTTCTTTGGTTAACGGCTTGTCGGTGCTGAGAATTTTGAATTTGTAACTAACGAAGAATCTGAAAAGAGTTTTAGCAATCCAATCAGTTGTCTTTTTTCTTCTGCATTCAGGTTAAATCGTAAGGGGGCTTTTTTATCGTCCATTAATAAAGAGTCCAGGTTTTGGTTTGCCTGTAATCCGCTATTGTAATGTTCCACTACCTCCTCCAGCGTTTTAAATCTGCCATCGTGCATATATGGAGCTGTAAATACAAGGTTTCGGAGTGTCGGAGTCTTGAACAAGTATTTGTCTTCCTCTTTCTTGGTTACCTGGTAAAGACCCTTGTCCTTTCCAACGGTTTCTAAGCCGTTGTTCTGATATTGTACAAGAGCATTTGGTTGAATGGTTCCATTGCAACCAATACAAAAGAGTTGAAGCGAATTGTAGTGACAATTAAGGCAAACCGAAAAAGTGTTTAAGACCTTACTACTGGGTGAAATGGCTCTTATCTTTTGAATGAGCGCTGTATCATGACCATATTTTTTTTCGTTACTCGGGTCAAAGGCATTGTGCAGCAACTGCAAATCGGTCACTTCTCTTGCCTCGTCTTGTAGTTCACCTTTGTAAAAAACGTAATCGCGATAGATGATATCGAATGGAGCATTGAACGACACGATGGTGCGAAGAAACTGTCCCAATGCCTTAGCTACATAGGGCATGCTGATAGTATCCACCCCAAACGCTTTGTGAAACAGAGCGACATAGTTTTTGTCTTTATTGAGCTGCTTTGGAATTTGATTGTAATCGGCATTCATTTCCAACGAATCGGTGATGGGAAAATGGACCAAGTCCTCTAAGGTTCGGGCTCTGCCATCCCAAAAGTATTTATCCTGCCACCCCAGATTTACTAAGGCCATACTATTGCGTCTTGCCTTTTTACCAAGCGCGCCTATGGAATAGTCAAGGCCGTCTGTAAAAGATAATTCCTGTTTATGACAGCCCGCACAGGATTGTTTGTGGTTTCCGGAAAGTACAGGGTCGTAAAATAATTTTCTGCCCAATTCAACTCCTTCTTCCGTGGGTGGATTATCCTTCGGGTTCTGAACCGGCAACAAATTGTAAGGTAAGTTGAAGTTGTAAGGAGTTGTATTGGTAGAATTGTTTTCCGCTACCGGAGAAGGCCCTGAAGCCGTTAAAAATAAAGCAAGAGGAACAAGTAGACAGACTGTGCCGATAAAAAAATTTACTCCACGCATTTAATTCTTTTTGTGCTTTTCAAATTTAAAAGAGTTGATAAAAGCCTCCTGTTACTTTCCGATACAGAAAGTAGCAAACATTCTCAAACGTATATCAGTAAAGGGTTTCAATGATTGCATGGCTTATAGGGGTACAAATAGGGTACATAATTAATCAAAAACCTACTTTGGGAACAGTTGAAAGTAAGAATGAACACAGGAATAAATCAGTAAGGCAATAAGCCCCCCTAACACAATAAACCGCCCTATCAGTTCTTCTTTGGTGTATTCGCTCCCTTCGGGTTTGGAGTAAATCTTTGAATAAAGGTTTGAAAGTGCTTTTCGCATACGCTCAAACTATTAGTTGAAATAGAATGTGTATTGAAATACTGTTACCTCGTCTGCAAATTCAAAGAGGTGAACATTTTTTTTACCGTTGGGGACAATGACAATATCTTTTCTGCCGTCTGATTGCCCATAATACCATTTACTCATATCGAAGTTATAATCCTTAGTTTGAATACTGTCAATAGAAATAATAAGAGGCTCTTTACCTCCATTTAGAAACTTGCTTATTGAAATTTGGGCTTTATCTATGTCAATATTTACCACGCTTTTAGTTGCGCTCATATCTGAACCAAAATTGCTTTTTGATATTTGGGTGCAATTATAAGTTTGCGACTTTCCATGTAAACTGAAAAACTGAAATAACAATATAAGAACAAGGGGGCTGTATTTAGTTTGTATAGGTGTTTCCATAATGCTATAAAACTAAAAGTATTTCGCTAACAGCCCCGATAAGGGTGTTCTTTCTGCCCGTTCCGCCTGCTTTGTCAATCTTAAAAAACGCTTTGTCGGTTTGCCTCCGTAGTGAGTTTTGAAATGCTTGCTGTAAATCTGTTTGTAAATTTCTTCGGTATCAAATATCCTGTAAAGGTTTCTGTCATTGTGTGAATAGATTTGCTTTTGATACATACAACCTGTAAAGGCTGAACGGTGGTAAAAATAGCCTGCTACTAAATACAGCTTTCGGCAACGCTTACCAGTACGGGGGCAAACGAAAAACCAAACAACCCCTTTACCAATGTTTGAAGGAATTGAAACTAATTGAACGGTGTATTTTATCGGGTTGCCGTTGGCTGTGTAATTCAATTCAAGGTAAGGGCTTTCAGTTCGTGTGTTTATTGCAATGCCTATACTGCCTGTTTTATTTCCGTTACTACTCCATGTAAGGTTACCAGTTGCAAAATGTTCAGGCTTTAAAAATTGGTTACGCTTTAAAGTTGCAATGCTTATCTGTAAACAATTATCGTATAAGGTCGGGCAAGTTGAGGGCTTTGGCATATCGAATTTATTTGCAAAGATAAAGCCTAAAACATTAAGGAACTTTCTAAGGCTGTTAAGTAGGACAGTAGCTCCTAATTATAAATATAAGCCTACTTCCATAAAGACTACATTACAGTAGTTAGAAGTCATATCCCCCTGAGATATGACAATTATTATTCTACATTCACTTACCTAAAAATAAAAATGATATGAAAACACACGTTAAAGCGTCTCTCGTTCTAATTATTTTCTCATCTCTTCTAATATTTTCAGCCTGTAAGAAAGAGGCAGCTAATCAAAAAATTATTGGTACATACATTGGCACACAGAGCTATTTTGAATTAATTTCCCACTGTAATTATGATACCACGATAATAGAGGTAGACACAGTTGTAATTAAAGCGGGTCCAAGTAATGACAAATTAGATATTGCAGTTAGCTGGACAGGGTTTGTATTTTTCACGGTTGGAATTAGTGGAAATAGTTTTACTATTCCCAGTGGTGGTGGTCCGGATTATACAGGAACAGTTAATGGTAATATCTTAACAATTGTGAATGAACAAGCTGACCCAGGCGGCTGTCCATTTTTTTCCAAAAATCTTTTTGTTGGCACGAAACAATAAGCGGAAATTTTAAGCCGTTCTCTCATCAGGAGTATATTCCCTACTTCTATAAAGTTTACATTACATTAGTAGTTTTTCAATGCCATGTTTTTATTTTAAACTCATTGGGTTCGCCCAATTCATGGGTAACGCTTTCAACCTTTGGTAATATAAAAGGCATTAGCTTACAAAGTATGTTCAGCCGTTGCACGGGTTCAAGTTCTTTAAGCGTTTCGGGTAACTGTTCAAGTTCCTTTTGCATCATTTCTTTAAGGCTTTCGCGTATGTTCTTTGTCAATGGCTTTACGGGTTGGCTTTCTGCTTTCAGTTTCCCTTTTTGGCTTTGCAGCAAATCTTTAATCGGGGTTAAGTCTTTTTCTTCAAAATCAGTTTCATGTAAATACTTACATACCCATTCGTAAACAAACAGTTTTTGGTTGGTGTTTAATTTCTGCTTATCTATTTCCGCAGAAAATAATTGCACGGCTTTTAATGGCTGTTCGTGGTGTTCGCAAAATATATCGGTTGAACTATTGAACAGTTGTAACGGTGTTTCAAAGTTTTCAAATTGCCCTTGCTGTAATATTTCGCAAAGCATTTTAAAAGCGTATTCGTTCCAATGTTCATTATCTGTTTTTATGTAGCTTTCAAGGGCTTCAATTTCTTTTGCTTTCATCTTAATTTGAATTTATGGTTAAGTAATTTTTCAATTCGTGCAATCGGTTCAGGTATGGTAAGAAAGTCGGGTTGCCGTTATTCGCTTTCACGGTGGTTAAATGGCTTTCAATGAATTTTGAAACGTCTTTTATTTCGCTGCATTGGTTCAGCCTTATTGTTTCGGCTGGGGCTGTAATGCTTTCAAAATACTTTTGAAGTTCGGTAATTTCCTGTTCCCAGCTTTCGGGTTTTGGTATTGCCTCAACTTTTGCAACGCTTTCACAAATCGGTTCTTTTATCGGCTGGGGTAACGGTTCGGGCTGGGGTGAAATGAATTGCCTGTAATCAAATTTTATAAGATAGTCGGCTAAATCTAAACCCTGCTTTCGTTCATCTTCGGAGGCTTTACATTCCAGCAAATCGGAAATAGTAAATGAATATTCTTTTGCCTTTACGCTCCATTTTTCAAAGCCGTTCAGGTCGGGAAATAGTGTAACGCTTCGCCCCTGTAATGCCTTGCATTTTTCCGCGTTCAAGTTTGTAAGACTGCCAACCGCCAACCAAATGAACTGGGGTAAATAAACGGAGGCTATTAAAGCCGTCTTTTCACTTTCAACTATTGCAACGGGGTTTGCGTTATCCTTCAATAAGTGTTCACCAAACGAACATTGCCTCAACTCAAATTCAGGCAGTTTTAAAGCCGTATGCACCCAGTCAATATGATTGAACGGCTCTTTAATTCTTTTGCCCGTATTGGGGCTGTAAAGCATTATTTTGCCCGTTCTTACTTTGCCCTGTGTATCTATCTGCCAAAATACCGTTGCCCCGTCCCAATGCTTTGAGGTGGCAATAAAATAACGGCTTACAAGTTGGCTTGTAATGTCAGCCCCAAACAACCCGAACAGAAATTTTACAAAGTTGTTTTCGTTATGGCTTTTCAGGCTTGCTTTAAAAACCTCCGTATCAATAAACGAAATCGGCTTTGGTTGAGGTGTAACAGCCGAACATTTCGCGCGCGCGCGCCCGTGCGCGTATTTGTCTATTAATCCCTCTTTGACCGTGTTAAAACCTTCACTATCCTTGAAATATTGCTTTGGTGTGTAGTGGTAACCGCAATTGCTTTCACGGTTGCACCTGCCAACGCTGGGGGCTATGTGTTTGCCTGTTTCCGTATCAATGTAAAGCGAAAATGTTTTATCGGAACGGTCGCAACTGGGGCAACGGTAACGGGTTTTCATTCCCTTGTATGGCTCTAAAATGTATCGGTGTTCCCTCATAACTCAATGATGTTTGCAATTTGCAAAGGGGTGTATAGGGGTTTGCAAACTTGCAAACGTGAAATGATGTTTGCAATTAGTCTTTGCAAACGTATTTTGCAAACGTGCAAACCCTTGCTGTTAAATGGTTTCATTGGGAATGAGTTTGTAAGAAACCGTTTTATCTTTTGTTTCTTTTGATAGTATGCAAACCGCCCCCTGCTCATTAAAAATTTCAATACCTGAACTCATTATTTCTGTAATTCGGCTTTCAATAGTTCTTTGGCTTGCCTTGAAATCTTTGCAAAGTTTGTCAAGCAACTCAACCCGTGTCAATATAGTGCCGTCCCCTAAATACATTTCTATAAACTCAACCATGTCCTCATTGCTGGCTTTGTGCTTTCGGTTATTTATTACACCTGAAACTTCGCTTGAATCTGCCAAAACCAGCCCCTTTGCTTCGTTGCTGTATTTGATATAAAAGGGGGTATGTCTTGCCGTGCTTCTACACTTCAAATACTTTACCCTTATTATGTCTGTATCATTTTGACTTGCATCTTTTTCAAAGCCAACCTGCATTACCGTGCTTGCTTTGTTCATTAGTTCCGTGCCAAAGTGTCCCCGTGCTTTGTCGCTCTTTGGGTTCTCATGTATAAGGCAAAGGAATATTACATTGTGTTCATTGATTGCCATATTCATAAGGTCAATGAGTTCCATACTCTTATCAGTCTTATTGAAATCTTCAATGCAGTCGGTTGAAACGTCAAGCACAATAAATAGGGGGCTGTTTGTGCTTTTCTTAATATGGTTCAAGTATTCGTTCAATGCTGCAAACCTTTCTTTCCTGCTAATCTGCAATAGGCTTATGTATTCAAAGTTGCTGGGGTGTTCGGCTTTATCGTAACCAGCATTTTTTTGAATAGACTGTAAGGCATACGGTAACTGTTCAGTTAAATTCCTTTCAGTATCTACATAAACAACGGTATGGGTTGCATCAAAATCTAATCGGTTAAATCCTAACAACTCATTGTTACAGTTATGCTGTTTTAGAAAGGCTGAACAAATATTTTCAGCTAATCGGCTTTTGTGAACGCCCGCTTGCCCCTGTATTACATTTATTGTGTGCGGAAATATTACAGCGTTTTCGCATTGCCTTAATACAGGTTCGGAAAACCTTATTTCATTGGCTTTTAATGCCTTTAGTTTTTCATGGCTTGCAATAACTGTTTTCAGGTTGCTTGACATAGCGGCTTCATTACCTTGCTTTATAAGCTGTTCGGCTTCGTCCTTAATATCAGTTGGCGAAATGTATTTATCGAGTTCAAATTGTGGTTTCAATTGCATATTAGAATAGGTTTAGTTGAGGTGAATGATTCGGGGCTTTGCTTTTGTCGGTGGTTAAATACCACGCTCGAAAACCTGTTTCTTTACATGGCTTCTTTTCTATTTCCCAAAGCCTGCCTGCCTTTTCTAAATCCCTTTTGTATCTGCAAATGTTCTTTTGATAAACCCCAGTTGCTTTGGCTATCATTGAAGCCGTTGCAACATTTTCAAGTAAGTATTGAAATATGGTTTGTAGTTGGTTGTAGTGTTGCTTATCTTTGCCGTGCGAAGTCAAAGAAGTATTGGGGGTAATTGTGTTTTTCATAACGCTTTGCCCCCTTTCTTTTTTTGCAAATAGTTATCTGCTTCACTTGCTGTTTCTGCAAATGTTTTCTTTCTGCCTTGCTTCAAATAATTGAGCAACTCAACTTTTGAGAAGTAACAGCGTTTGGAACGCTTCATTACAGGCAGTTCGCCTTTGCTTATTAGCCCGTAAACCGTAGGAACGGAAAGGCTTAAAAATTTTGCCGTGTCCTGAACTGTCAAAAGTTCGTCTGTTTCAGGCTGGGGTTCGTTACTTCTTTCAAGTAACAGCCGTTTAATTTCATTTACAGATTCCTGTAAAGTTGTTACCGCTTTGGGTAAGGTTTCAAATGTAATTTCCATTGTGCAATACCGCCTGTTTTGTGAAAGCGATATGCAAGAATGGCGCGTTGTTAAGGTCGGTTACAATGCTGTTTTAATTCAGGTAGAACAACAGCACAAGGTTTTTATGTGTTTCCTATTATTACACCCTTCTCAATGCTGAATAATGGTTTTTTACAGGGGTAATAATTGCGCGAAATACATTTTTCAATGTAATCAGGGGTGAATAGTTTCGTTTCCCCCCTACTAATGAATTTGAAATTTTGAGCAATCCAGATTTCTAATTGTTTCTTTTCGCACCCTGTTATAAAATCCCTTTCTTTAAGCTGTTTAAAAGCATCTGCCAAACGATTGCCGTTATCTTTAAATATTAAGTGTTCAGTTGAATTGTCCCCAGTTTTCAATATCTGTTCAAGTTGGCTTTGATGTTTGGCGCTGAAAAATCCTTTGAGTAAATCAAATATTTGATTTACTGCTTCGGGCTTAAAAGTTGGCTTCATTTCAGGTGGTAGTTGTGGTTCGGAGGTGTCGGCTTGTTCCAGTTCTTCATTTTGATGTTCCTTCAAATCGCATTTATCTAAGCCCTTAAATAATTGTGGGTGTTTAGAAGCAAGTTCCCAAACCTTACTTATAAACGCAGCATAGTACCCGTATTCTGAAATTTCCCCTATATTAATTACACCCGGAAATGTTTTGCGCCAATGATTCCATCCTTCACCAAAATTGGCTTTTAAATCGACATGGAAATAATGATAATGGATAGTATCTACATAGTATTTGGCGTTTGCTCCATAAAGCGTGTTGGTGTCAATGCCAAAATCCTTTTCAAAATCTCTTTCACCTTTACTGTAAGCCTCAATATAGGTATTGAGAAAATGCTTGCCATCGAAATATTTGTTTGCCTTTGTAATTGTAGTTTCCCTTAAATTCAATTTCCCGTTGGTCGGTTCGGTATATTGAACCTTTTTTTCAGTGAGAATGTAAGCCAGTTCAGGAACGAATATTTTGGCAATAATTTCTTTCTGTTCGTTTAAAATATTCAATCCCTTATCTATTCCTATTAGATTAGACAAAACGAGATAGTTTGGGTTCTCTTTCATCGCCTCAATATCCATAGACGTTAAATGATAAATTTCAGTATTGCTTTCCTTTGGTAAGGACAAAATTTCTTTCCCTTGCTTTATTTGTTCAAGTTGCTTTTCCAAAAAGCCCAAATAGTGAGCGTCTACAATTCCCTTCGCAAAAGATAACCCAATTCTCTGTAATGTATCTGCTTCTATTTCTTTTGTTACGTCTATGCTTTGGACAACGCTTTGGTATCCGTAGTAATACCCCCACGAAGGAATATCCCTCCCTTCGTCCATGTATTTTTTCTCTTTATCCCTTTGTTTTTCAATGCCTTTAATTTCTTGTTCGGTATATTCAATGGGACGGGGGTTGTTAGTGATTTTATCAAAATAATTTTCTTTCAAATTTTCAAAATTGTAGTGGGGGTTTCTTTGAATGCTATTGAGAACCCAACGGTTAAACTGCTCCTTTTCTTGTTTGTCTTTGGGGTATAATGAAATAAAATTTTCTGGCTTCATTCGCTCCGTATCTGCAACGTCATCAAAATAAATAGTAGTATAGAAGTAATTGTAAAAGCCGTGTAATTCAGAAAAATATTCGTCCCAAAATTTCAGTTTATCTGCATAGGGTAGCGGGGTAAACTTTTTCTTTAAGGCTCTTAATTGCTTCGGGGTGTATTTCATTTCTGCTTTCATGTTTTTATAAGTCCAGTTTTATTTTGTCGGAGGCTTCGCGTTTGGTTTTGTCTATAATCTTTGCGTAAACCTGTGTTGTTTTAAGTTCGCGGTGTCCCAGCATTTTTGACACGGTGTAAATATCTGTTCCATTACTTAGTTGCAACGTGGCAAACGTATGCCTGAAACAATGAAAGGTTATGTTCTTTGTAATATCGGCTTTGGTAAGCCATACAATTAAAGGGCGGTGTATTTCTGTATAGTTCAGCCCTTCAAATACTTTGTCGGTTGGTTCTTTGCGTTCCCCCAGTAAACTAAAAGCCTGTTCAGAAATAGGCATCATTTCAACCCCTTTTGTTTTTTGTTGTTTGAACTGAATGAAATAGCCGTTGCCCTCAATGTATTCAAGTTCGCTCCAAAGCAATTTCTCAATGTCGGAAAACCTTAACCCTGTGAGGGCTGAAAACAATGCTGAATTTTTCAAAAGTTGGTTCGTGCAGTCGGCTTTTACAAGGCTGTTCAGTTCTTCAAGGGTTAAAAAATTCCTTTGTGTTTCCGCTTGCTTAATCGGTTCTACTTTTCTATTCAGGTCGGCTTGCAAATACCCGTCTTTATAGGCTTGTTTCATGGTTGCTTTGACCTTATTGAAGTACGATACAGCCGAATTTTGCGAAAGGGTTTGTTTGCTGCTCTTATTGCTTTTTGTAGTGAGTAGATAGTCTTTGAACTCATTGCAAAAGGCTTCGTTCAGGTTGGCAAACTTTAAATTTCCGTTGGTGAATTTTTCAAGGTAACTGTAAGCCGAAACCCAGTTATCATGGTTTGAGGCTTTGCGTTTGTCGGCTAATTTTTTGAAGTAAGCAACAAAATTTTCTTCGCCTCTCTCCCTTATTTTCAACTGCTCCAATTCATACCCTGTATAAATTTCAGGTTTGTTAAGTTGGTTTTCACGTTTCTGCCTTACCTGTTCGGCAAGCTGTGTTGTTTCAGAATTGTGTTGCTTATCAATTACAGTTTTGGGTTTATCAAAAATGTAATACCCTAAAAACTCCCTCCGTGTTGGTTCGCCTGTTTCAGGGTGTTTAATCGGAGGGTAAAAATCTAAATACAAACTATGTCTGTTCCCTGAAATTTTCTTTTGTCTTAACTTTACTTTGGTTGCCATTGCTTTTATGCTTTTGTCGGTTGAGTAAATAGTCTGTCAATTACAGCTTTGGGAACGTATGAAAACCAGCCCTTTTTCAGTTTTGGTATACCTTGCCTCTTTATTAGTTGCTGTAAGGCAGTTTCAGAAATGCTGTATTTGCTTTGAACTTCCTTTAAGTTGTAACAGTCGGCTATTTCAAATTGTATCTGTTCGGGTTCATGCTTCACGGGCTGGGGTTGCTCAAATAGTTTGTCGAGGTCGGAACGCTTTACAAGTGTTTTCCTTTGCGCAATGTTTACGGCTTTAATATTTCCCTGCTCAATTAGTCGGTAAGCCGTGCGAATAGAACAGCTTAAAAGTTTGGCAACGTCCCGAACGGTTAAGAACTCTTTTGCTTTCAGTTGTTCAATCGGCTGGGTTTTGATACGCTGGGTTTCCGTATTGATTGCCTCAACCTTTGCCGTTCGTTGGTTCGCTTTGTAAAGCATTTTGGCGCAACGGTCGGAACAGGTTTTTGAAGTGGTCTTTTTTGCCTCAAACTCTTTACCGCAATGCTGGCAAATCTTTTGTATCCTGATATTAGAACTCATTAAATAGCTTTAAGTGTCTTTAAGTGTAATTAAGTGCCATTATTTCGCCTTAAATAGGGGTTAAGGAACAAAATTTGTACCTCAACCCCTGTAAGGTACAACAAAGATACAAATATTTACGAAACAAACAGATAACAAGACAAAGCAAACATTAAGGGTAAGGCATAATAAAAGCCCCGTTAATAGGGGCTTTCAGGTGGTTTAGTATTCGTTTTGTATTTGGTTGTTTTGTAGCTGCTACTTTCCGATACAAAACTTGGAAAAAATATTGCCAAGGATTTCATCGTTGGTTACTTCACCGGATATTTCTCCCAGATATTCCAAGGCCCGTTTTATATCCAGAGCTACTAAGTCATTGGTGTTTTGGTTTTCAATTCCAACCTTTATTTCGTTCAGTGCTTTGTCTGCTTTCAGCAGCGCTTCGTAGTGGCGTGCGTTTGTAACGACTGTTGAATCGGGCTGAAGATTGGCCGTTGCCAATTGATAAAGTTTCTCTTTCAGCAAGGCAATATTGTATCGACTGTTGGCCGAAATAAAAAGCAGATGAGGAAAGTTCTTGCCCGACTCTTCTATTACTTTGTAGAAAGGAGCGGTCGCTTTCCAATTGGCTTTGTCCACTTTATTGCCAGCCACCAAACCACTAAAACCCAGTAACTCCAACTCGTGAATTTCATTCACCAATTCCTGAGGAGTGGTGGAGTTCACATCAAACAGATAAATGTAAACGGAGCTTTGCTTTAGCTTCTCCATTGTTTTTGCCACGCCCAGTTTTTCAATTACATCTTCGGTGGTTCGTATTCCGGCTGTGTCAATAAACCGAAACTGAATGCCCTTAATGTTCAACACTTCCTCAATAGTGTCACGGGTGGTGCCCGGAATTTCTGAGACAATGGCGCGCTCTTCATTTAATAACGCATTGAGCAAAGTAGATTTGCCCGCATTGGGCTTTCCTGCTATTACGGTGTTCACTCCGTTCTTGATTACATTGCCCAGTTGAAATGATTCAATCAGCGGGTTTAGTTTTTGCTGAATAGCGGCTATCAACTCCATCAACTTTTTACGGTCTGCAAATTCTACGTCTTCTTCTCCAAAATCCAGTTCCAGTTCAATCAACGAAGCAAAATTCAGCAGTTCGGTGCGAAGTATTTTTATGTCGTGGGAGAAGCCGCCCCGCATTTGCTTCAATGCCAAATCGAGTGAAGCCGATGAATCGCTGGCAATTAAATCGGCCACTGCTTCAGCTTGCGACAAATCAATTCTTCCGTTCATAAAAGCCCTGAGAGTAAACTCACCGGGCTTAGCGGAGCGCGCTCCGTTTTGAATCAGCAACTGAATAATCTGTTCGGCAATAAACGGAGAACCGTGGCAGGAAATTTCCACCACATCTTCAGTCGTAAAACTTTTGGGGGCGCGAAAAACAGCCACCATTACTTCGTCAATTATCTTTTCGCCATCCACAATATGGCCATAATGAATCGAGTGCGAAGCCTGTTTTTCTAAATTCTTCCCTTTAAAAACTTTGTTTGAAAGCTGTATCGCTTCGGCACCCGATAAACGGATGACACCAATGGCTCCTACACCCTGCGCAGTGGCGAGGGCTACAATCGTTTGATTATCTGTCATGCGCCTAAGGGTCTTACCTCCAGCAAATCGCCATCTTTAAACGTAGGGCATTCCTTCCCGATTTCTATGGCTGCCTGCAAATCCTTAGCTTCTATAATATAGTAACCGCCCACTCCTTCGCGCACATCGCGAATGGGTTCCACCATTATTTCGCCATTAATCATTTCGAGCAATCGGCCATCGCTGGCTATGCCGTTGCCATCCTTAAAAATGCCGCGCTTGGTCAAGTCTGCTGCCCATTTCATGTGCGCGGCAACTATCGCATCGAGTTCCTGTTTTGGTCGCGGATATTTCGAAAGGTCTTCGCGAATGATTAAAATGAATTGGGCCATTGTTCTGTGTTTTTACGAAACGAAGTAAACAAGAATGTTTTGTTCTGGCAAAACTTTTACATTTCGGCACAACAAAAATCTATGTCTTTAAAAATTCTGTTCGTTTGTCTGGGCAATATTTGCCGCTCGCCTATAGCTCATGGATTGCTGCACCATAAAGCCGCGCAACTGAAATTGGATTGGGAAATTGATTCAGCCGGCACCAGCGATTGGCACGAAGGCGAATTGCCCAACGAGAATTCAATTCATGTCATGCACCGCCATGGCATTGATATAAACTATCAACGCAGCCGGCCATTGCGCAGAAAGGATATGGAGCATTTCGACATTATATATGTAATGGACAGCAGCAACTATAAGGATGTGACCGATATGGCGAAGAGCGAACGGGAAATTTCGAAGGTTCATTTAATCATGAATGAAGTGAACCCCGGCCAAAACCAGCCCGTGCCCGACCCTTGGGGTCTGAGCGAAAAGCATTACGAGGAGGTTTACGAAATGCTGGATAGGGCTACTGATAAGATTTTGGATAAATACGCCAATTATGTCGTTAATTGATTCCAAAAGGAAGGGAATTACAACTTTATTCCCGTCACAATTCCCATTTACAACGTCATTCATGCGCACCATGACGTCAGGATTCTGATTTCTGACGTCATTCCCCGCGCGCATGACGTCAGAAATTCAATTACGGACGTCACAATTTCGGTTTATGACGTCATTCGAGCCAACCATCACGTCACAATTCCCATTTACAACGTCATTCATGCGCGCCATGACGTCAGGATTCTGATTTCTGACGTCATCCACCACGCGCATGACGTCAGAAATTCAATTACGGACGTCACAATTTCGGTTTATGACGTCATTCAAGTCAATCATCACGTCATAATTCCGGTTATTGACATCCGGTTTTGAGTCCATGACGACACAAACCAATTTTGTAGCCTGCTGTAATATACCAAGGAAGCCGAGCAGAGTGGTTGGCCATTCAGAAGACTGAAATGAAGTGTTCCAAAGAATTATTTTCGCCCCATGAGTGAAGTGAAAAGGATAAAGCCATCGTTGAGCAAGGGCACCCGCGATTTTTTGCCAAGTGAGGTGGCCAAACGCAATTATATTTTTGATACGATTAAAACCGTTTTTCGCAAATATGGGTTCGAACAAATTGAAACACCCGCCATTGAAAAACTCGAAACCCTCACCGGTAAGTATGGCGAGGAGGGCGATAAATTATTGTTTAAGATTTTGAACAGTGGCGATTATTTAAAGGATGTTCCTAAGGAGGAATTGACTGCCGCCAATTCTCAATCAACTACTAAATATATTGCTGAAAAGGGTTTGCGCTACGACCTCACCGTTCCTCTTGCGCGTTATGTTGTGCAACATCAGGATGATTTGGCTTTTCCGTTTAAGCGTTTTCACATTGGGCCCGTTTGGCGTGCCGATAGACCACAGAAAGGACGTTATCAGGAATTTTATCAGTGCGATGCTGATGTTATTGGAAGTAATTCGCTGTTGAATGAGGTGGAGTTGATTCTAATCTATCTTAAAGTATTTGAGGAATTGGGTGTTGATGTCACAATCAAATTTAACCACAGAGCCATATTAAAAGCATTAGCAGATATTGCTCAAATGGACGTGGTGAAATTTTGCAATACACTTGACAAGGCAGATAAAATTACTTTGAATGGTGTGTTTGAAGAATACAACAAGGAAGGAATGCCAATAGACGTTCAGGAAATACTCCAATCGGTTTTTTCACATGTTAACCCTCACCAAATCAATGGTTTTGAAAATATATTTCACGGTGCTTTAGTTTTTAAAGATGGAAGGAGTTTCATCCACAAAGAAGGGCATCAAGCAATTCTGGATTCAATGAAGATAGAGAATTGTGTAAGGGATATAACAAATGAGATAAGCCGTGTTAAAGTTCAGTTTGATATTTCTCTTGCTAGAGGATTAAATTATTATACTGGGCTGATTGTAGAAGTAAAGGCCAATAATGTTCAAATCGGCTCCTTGGGCGGTGGCGGCCGTTACGACAACCTCACCGAAATGTTTGGCGGGCAAAACATGAGTGGTGTGGGCATCAGTTTCGGCATCGAGCGCATTTACGATGTAATGGAAGAATTGAGTTTATTTCCCGAAACTATTTCACAGGGAGTTAAGGTTCTTTTCGTTCCACGCGATTCAAGTGTCGAGGAATTTACTTTTCAGCAAACCCAAACGCTGCGCGATGCAGGAATAGGAGCAGAGATTTTTCTTGGCAACGTCAAAAAGCAAAAGCAATTCACCTATGCCGAACAAAAGAATATCGCTTACATCGTTGAAGTAGGGGGCGATGAAATGCAATCGAAAAAATTCAGATTGCGAAACGCCAAAACCCGTGACACAGAAACTGATTTAAGCATCGAACAAATAATTGAGAAGGTAAAATGAGCACTTTCAAAATAACTAACCAGCCTATTACGCTGGACGACCTGCGCAGTTTTCTTTCTTCCGATAGCAAGATTGAACTAAGCGAAGAATCGAAAAATAAAATTGCCTCCTGCCGACAATTTCTGGAAAATAAAATAGCCGAGCCCAACGCGCGCTACTATGGCATCAACACCGGCTTTGGGGCCCTGTGCGATGTAGAAATTCCCAATGACCAGCTCGAACAACTTCAAGAAAACTTAGTCATGAGCCATGCCTGCGGCATGGGCGATGAAGTGAAGAATGAAGTAGTCCGTCTAATGATGCTGCTAAAAGTTAAAGGTCTTGCACAAGGTCATTCGGGTGTTACCACAGAAACGGTGGAGAAGCTGATTGAGCTATTCAACAAAAAAATTTTCCCTGTCATTTGGGAAGTAGGCTCGCTGGGTGCCAGTGGCGATTTAGCACCTCTTGCGCATCTTACCCTCCCCCTCATTGGCATGGGAAGCGTTCGATATAAAAATGAGAAAAGAACTACCGAAGACGTTTTAAAAGAGTTGAAAATTTCGGCAATTACCCTAAAGGCAAAAGAAGGTCTGGCTTTGCTCAACGGAACCCAGTTCATGAGTGCTTGGGGATGCTATTCACTTATTGAAGCAGAACGCGTAGGGAAATTGGCCGACCTCACTGCAGCCATTTCGGTAGATGCTTTTGATGCACAAACCAATCCTTTTCATCCGGCCATACAGCGCGTGCGAAATCATCAGGGGCAAATAGAAAGTGCCGAAAATGTTTTAAAATTTTTGGAGGGAAGCGAAATAGCAAAACAACAAAAGGAAAATGTGCAGGACCCGTATTCCTTCCGTTGTGTGCCTCAGGTGCATGGTGCCGTTAAGTATGCCATTTCCCAAGTGCGCGATGTTTTTGAAAGAGAAATAAATGCTGTAACTGATAACCCGCTCATCTTTGAAGAAGAGAATTTAATCCTTAGCGGAGGAAATTTCCATGGCGAACCATTGGCTATCGCTCTCGACTATTTAGGTATTGCCATGAGCGAACTGGCAAGTATTTCGGAGCGAAGAACTTTTCAGTTAATTTCCGGCAAGCGAAATCTTCCGAAATTTTTGGTGGAAGATTCCGGTTTGAATTCGGGTTTAATGATTCCGCAATACACTGCTGCTTCTATTGTATCAATGAATAAGCAATTGGCCACCCCTGCCAGTGTAGATACAATTACAAGCAGCGATGGACAGGAAGACCACGTGAGCATGGGAGCCAATGCAGCTGTAAAAACCTACAAAATTGTTTACAACATTGAAAAAGTCATGGCCATTGAATTTATGACAGCCATGCAGGCACTTGATTTTCGCAAACCGCTGAAAAGCTCTCCGCTCATCGAAAAAATTAAAGCTGATTACCGAAAGATTGTCCCTTTCTACGATAAGGACCGGGTAATTTATGATGATATCCAGGTTACCGTAGACTTTATGCGTACCCTAATTTTAGGTTGACCTTATTTCAGGGTTTAAAAAATCTGCTATTTGGGTTTTATCCCTGTATATAGTCCCTTTAGCTTATTGACTGATTTCTTTAAAAAAGTCTCGTCTCCTTCAGTTAGCCAAATAATCAAATGATGAGTCAGCCATGATTTCATGGTATAGAACCCCCGGTGATACATTCCATCCCTTGTATCTGTCCCCGCTTTCTGGAAAATGAAGATATTACGAAGCGGAGAATCAATCACTTTATAGTCTGGTCTATTTTTTTTAATAAATGAAATAACCAATTGAGTAGAATGCATCCAGGTGTCATGAAACATAAAATAACCTCCTTGCTCCAGCAAAAAATCGGTGTAATAGAAATCTACAAAAATTCCATCGAACCGGTGATTGCCATCAATAAAAACGAAATCAAATTTTTCATTTTTTGAAGCAAGAAGAGGAAGAACCGTATGCGAAAAATCTTCCTGAAAATTGAGCAAAGCTCCAAAGCCTGCCTTTTTAATGTTTTCTGTACCTCCGTAGTTATAGTTTCGTTGAAATGGATCAATCACAATATGTGGTTTACCCGTAGCAGCCATAATAGAAACGGCAGATTTCCCGTATCCGCATCCGGTTTCGACTGTTTTGCCAATCTTTTTTTCTTTAACAAATTCGTAGATAAAACGTGCCTCTGAATCTTTAATCGGTGTGGATTTATTCGTCTCGGGAACTTCAATAAGTTTCAATAAGGCATCAATTTTTTCTGACATGTAGGTTAAATTTCGCGCAAATATAGTACTCTTTGGAATTTAGATTTTCCATTTGAACTAGTCACTCCCAATTGCCATTATAAAAGATAGAGTTTCCTGATGGTTTCCTGATGGTGAGTGTTGTGATAGATGGTAAAGTAGGCTAGTTCTCGAGCCGTAAGCAATCCCAGGATAGGGTGAGAAATCTGGTATTGGTCCAACTGTTCATCGCTCCATTTTTTTGAAATAGACTGAATTAACGTATCCCCTTCCATCTTAAGTTTGCCATTCAACTTTTCTTGCTCATAGTTGGTTTTCTTTGGCACGTAAAGTCCCGTTGCCATTGCTCCTCCGACTAATTTTTTCTCATAATTATCTACTATTTTAATATAGCCATGCGAAGTGCGCTTAGGTTTTCCGTACAGTAATACAGGCAAAAATTTTGGGAGCTTAAATGCCAATGAGGTCATTTTGGTAGCATTTACCAAGTGGGCAATGTTTCCGGCCGCTGTCCATTTGTTTTCCCTAGAGACATTGAATAACTCATTCTGCACAGACGAGGAAGTAGAGATCAGCAGGTCAAAGCTGTCATTAAGTTCAACAATAATTTCGCTTTTTGATTTTCGCATAAGTGCAATTTATGGATTATTCAAAACTCTTTCGCAACAATGCCACAATTTTCCGGCAGTCAAATCCCAACTGAATTTTTCGATTTGCTTTCTTCCTTTTTCAATCAGAGAATTTCGAAAAGGAGCATCTTCCAGCATTTTCTGCATAGCATTGGAAATTTCATCAATCGAATAAGGACTTACCAGTAAGGCCGCATCTCCTGCTGCTTCAGGCATAGAGGTAACATTTGAGGTAATTATAGGTACCTCACATTTCATAGCTTCCACAATAGGAATTCCAAAACCCTCGAATAAAGAGACATAAACCATAGCATGCGCACTTGCTACTATTTCTCCAAGCTCATTTGACGGAACGTGACCAAGAAATTTCACATCTTGTTTGAATTGCATTTGCTTATGTGTGATGTCTACGTCTTTAAAATCCCACGCTCTTCTTCCTACAATCAGAAGTTGGCAATCTGATTTGGTCATGGCTTTAAATTTTTCGAATGACAATAAAAGACGCTTTATATTCTTGCGAGGATGAATAGAGCCAACATAAATGAAATAATTTTTTCCTTCCGAATACTTTACCTGGATCTTGACTTTAGTTTCGTTGGTAACAGGCTTGTAAATTTCTTTGGCACCATTAAAAACCACATCAATTTTGTCAGCTGAAATTTTATAACGTTCAATAATATCGTTCTTAGAAAATTCGGAAACAGTGGCAATGCATTTAGCTTTGGTAGCGTACCTGGGCATAAAATATTTTAGGTAAATACCGGTCAAAAATGAAACGTTGTCTGTAAAATGTTCATATGCCAAATCATGAATTACCAATACCTGCGGCACATCAGTTCTTAGGCAGCCATAGCCATCAGTAGAAAGAAATAAATCTGGTTTGTTCTTGTTTAGCCAATTAGACAAAGAAACTTCAAACCACCAAAACCAGAGAAAAGGATGACGTGCCTGGGGCTGAAGAACTACAGGATGTACATTCGGTGAAAAAACAAATTCTACATCAAATTTTCTGTCGAACACAAAGTAGAAATCGATTTCTGGATGTGAATGCGTTATTCGCTTGAGATTTTCAAGAGTGAATAAACCAATGCCTTCTAATTTATTTTTAATCAGGAACCGGGTATTTACAGCAATCTTCTTTCTTTCGCCCACAAAATTCTTTTGGCAATAATATTACTTTTAAGCGTGTAGTTTTCGATGCGAAAAAAATTTGCCACTAACCTTATTTTCCTCTTTGCTGTTAATCTGATTGTAAAGCCATTTTGGATTTTTGGTATTGACAGGGTTGTCCAGAATAGAATCGGCACAACTGATTACGGACTTTATTTTGCGCTTTTCAACTATTCTTTCCTGTTCAGTATCATTCTCGATTTTGGTATAAATAATTTTAATAATCGGGCTGTTTCACGCAATCCGAAGAGACTTGGGGAATATTGGCTTAATCTGATGGTCATAAAATTTTTTCTTGCCCTCTTTTATTTCATGCTTACCTTTTTAAGTGCCTCTCTTAGCGGCTATAATGATATGCAGCTAAAAATGCTTCTTGTTTTGCTAATAAATCAAATTCTTCTCTCCGCTGTCTTATACTTTCGATCCAATCTCGCAGCGCTTCAATTGTTTAAAATCGATTCAGTGATTTCTGTACTTGATCGTTTGCTTACGATTGGCTTCTGTTTAGTTCTATTGTACCATTCAGCTTTTAAAGACTCCTTCAATATTCTCTATTTCATTTATGCGCAAACGGCAGCCCTTTTTATTACTGCGTTTGTGGCAGGTCTAATAGTTGCTGGAAGGACAGTTGTTCGTTTTAGTATCTGGAAAATGAAATTTTCGAAGAAGATTTTGTTGAAAAGCGCACCGTTTGCAGTCCTCGCCTTGCTCATGGGAATCTATTATCGAATAGATGGAGTAATGATAGAGCGCATGTTGCCTGATGGAAAAAATGAAGCAGGAATTTACGCGGCCTCTTTTCGGTTGCTGGATGCAATTAATCAGTTTGGGTTTCTATTTGCTACGCTCCTCTTACCTATGTTTGCTGGCATGATTCGCAGGAAGGAAAACTTGAATCAATTAATAAAATTTAGCGCTGAGTTGATGTTGGTAATGTCTGTAATTGTTGCCTCTAATTGCTATTTTTTTCGCAACGAAATAATGAATTTACTATATGCGCAGTCGACAGCATATTGGTCTGAAATTTTCGGTTTGCTCATGATTACCTTTATTCCAATGAGCAGCGTTTTTATTTTTGGAACACTACTCACTGCGCACGGAAGTCTAAAGGTTTTGAACTTAATTGCTGTTGCGGGAATGATATTAAACATATGCCTCAATCTTTTTCTAATTCCCAAATACGGAGCATTAGGTGCCACAATTGCCACTCTTGTAACACAAATTATTGTGGCTGTCATTCATTTTATAGTTGCTTACCGTCAATTTGGTTTTGATTTTGACAGAATCGATGCGCTGAAAATTTCCGGATTCATTTTTACATGTATCATTACACTTACTCTTGCAACAAAAATACAGGTAAATTGGGCCACCGAATTTGTGCTTTCATTAGTTGTCTCACTCTTGTTTGCTATCATTTTTAAGCTGATTCCAATCAACCAACTATTTGTGCTGGTTAAAGCAAAAAGGGCTTCGTAATTTATTTTACATTAGCGCGCTTTTGACAAAAAAACGACTAACAAAAAAAAATCATGGATAAAGATTTTAATTTAATAGAAGCTCTCCGAACAATTTTAAAATGGAAAAGTCATATTCTCATCCTGACTGTCTCTTCAGGAATTATTGCAGGATTGGTTTCGGTTTTCGTAATGGATGAATGGTATTTTTCATGGAGTACTTTGTATCCTACAAGCCAAAATCTTTCTGCCCGCAGTGCAATTTTCAATGGAGACCCTGTTGATTATTTCGGAGGTAAAAGTGATGTTAACCGAGTTTTAAGTATTGCCACATCTAACCCGATCATTGATTTTGTAATTGATTCGTTCCACATGGCTGACCATTACAAAATTGAAAAAGCCGGTAAATATTGGAGAACCAAAGTACGTAAGAAGTTTGACAAAAACTACGATGTAAAAAAGACGGAACATGACGCTATTGAAATTTCGCTTTATGATACCGATCCAAAATTAGCGGCAGAAATTGTGAATACAGTAGTTAAGAGAATTGACAGGATGAACAATTTCTTGATGAGTCAGACAAAGGAAAAGACCTTCGGCTCGGTTGACTTACTTATTGGTAAAATACAAAATGATGTGGCTAATTATAATGACTCATTAGCGCGCCTCGGAAAGGATTACAATATTAAAGTCGCGGTTGGCACAGACGGAACGGTAATTATTGATGGAAAGGATTATGCTGCTGTTCAATCATATAGAACACTTTTTTCGAAACAAGCGAATGCAACACGTGAGTTAAACAACGTGATGAATATTAAAGGTCAATTGGATGTTTCCATGAAAAAGGACGAACCTTCTTTATTTGTTCTAGAAACGGCAATACCTGCGGAAAGAAGAGAAAAACCGGTGCGTTCTCTTGTGGTTTTGGTGACTATGCTTATCACTTTTTTTGTTTCTGTGATAGGAGTACTTGGTATTGAACAAATCAACGAGATCAAAAAACAACTCTAAATTGACCCGGTCTGTTACGAAGCTTCAGACAACAGCATTTGCCTTGTTGGGAGCGGCAACTATTGCTTCTGTACTTGCTGCTTTTATTACTGAACTCTACTATCTTGCACTTATCCCATTCGGGTTGATTGTCGTTTTTGTTGGTATTACGAATTTTCGCCTGCTTTATTACCTGCTACTATTTACCATTCCTTTTTCAATTGAGTACAGCTTTTCGGGATCACTTGGAACTGATCTGCCTGATGAGCCATTAATGATCGGATTGATGTTTGTCACATTTGTCTTTTCCATTTCAAACTACAAGTTGCTTCCCACTGGTTTTTTCAGTAACATTATTGTTGTCGCACTTTTTTTTCATTTGATCTGGATTTTTATTTCAGCGGTTGGGTCAGTCAGTTTTCTCGTTTCGCTTAAAGTCTTTCTCGCAAAAATTTGGTATGTCACCTCATTCTGCATTCTTACAGTAATGGTGATAAAAACTAAAAGGGAATTGATGCGCGCATTTTGGTGTATTTACATTCCCCTCACCATACTAATTATTCAAGTAATTATTCGTCATGCTTTGCAGGGTTTTTCATTTGATGAAATCAATAAGCCCATGTATCCATTTTTCAGGAACCACGTGAACTATGCGGCTATCCTATCGGTATTTTTTCCTTTTATTTTGCTAGGGCGAAGCTGGTATTTGAAAGGCTCTTATACACGCTGGCTGCTAACTTTTTCAGTTTTTCTTTATGTGGTAGCGATTTATTTTTCATACACACGGACTAGCTATTTAGCATTGCTTGCTATTACTCCGTTTTATTTTGTTGTTCGGTATAAGTTGATGAAACCGGCTATTGCTCTTTTTGCTATATCTTTGACATTTCTCTGCACGTATTTATATTACGACAATAATTACCTGAAGTACGCCCCTTCATATGAAGACACTATTCTTCATGATGAGTTAGGCGAACACCTTACTTCTACATTTGAAGGTAAAGATGTTTCAAGTATGGAACGTGTATATAGGTGGGTTGCCGCTGTTCGTATGTTTCAAGACCATCCATATATGGGTTTTGGGCCGGGCACTTTTTATCCAAACTATAAAAAATATACTGTAACAAGTTTTGAGACTTATGTAAGTGACAACCCCGAAATGTCTTCAGCACATAATTATGCTTTGCTCGTTCTTACAGAGCAGGGAGCTATAGGTCTCGCGTTTTTTCTTTTTCTCTATACAATAGTGTTTATCCATGGTGAAAAAGTATATCACCGCATAAAAAATGAAGAGGACAGGCGCTTGGTAATGACACTACTTATTGTTATGGCTATGGTTTTTGTAAATCTTACTTTGAGCGACATGCTCGAAACTGATAAAGTAGGGCCCTTCTTTTTTATGGCCCTTTCCTTGATAGCTGCAATAGATATACGAAATAGGGGATTACTTGAAACGAAGACTTAATAAAGTAATATCATCATCAAAATCGGTTCCATCCATAAATGTGATTACGTTTTCAAGTAATTGTGTATTGAATTCAGCAAGCGGAAGAGCGTGATTATGAGTAGTGAAATTTATGAGCCCCTCCATCTCAAATAAATCTCCTGCTTTGTTGCTTGCTTCGGATAAGCCATCGGTGTAAGTTATCAGAACACTTCCCGGTTCAACTTTCACTTCACCGGAGGTGATATATGGAAGGGTATCGAACATCCCAAGGATCGTACATCCCTGGTCGAGGAGTTGAATTTCCCCATTAGCGAATAAAATGGAGGGATTGTGTCCTGCACTTACATATGAAAGCATTCGTGTCGTGTAATTATAAGTAGCCACAAAAAGCGTAATGAATTTTTCCCCCTTCGTGATTTCAATCACTTTTGTGTTGAGAATTTCGATGAATTGTTCTAACGAATATTTGCGGGTAAGCAGAATACGCATATTCGCCTGGAAATTTGCCATTAGAATAGCTGCGGGAATCCCCTTTCCAGATATATCACTGATACAGAATCCAATTTCATTTTCATCTATGGTAATAAAGTCGTAATAATCACCACCGACATTCTTGTGGGGCTTATAGAAAGCGGAAACTTCAATTAGTTCATTATTCGGAAGTTTAGATGGAACCAGCATATTCTGCATATCAGCCGCTAGTTTCAATTCCTTCTGCATGATTAACTGATCAAGCTGACTTTTGAATAGTTTTTTGTTTTCATT
>CANJVG010000042.1 GCA_947478005.1 Bacteroidota bacterium | reverse complement strand
CCATCGAGGGGTTTAGTGATTACGGGGTATTTAATTTTATCAATGGTTGACTTCAAATCATCTTCATCATATACTACATAGCCACGAGGCACAGGAATTTCGGCAGCTCCCAATAAGTTTTTGGTATCTTCTTTATCACAGGCAATCTCTACCGCAATGCTGGAAGTAGTGCTGGCAATAGTTGCCTGAATGCGTCTTTGATTTTTTCCGTAACCCAATTGCACCAAGGAGTTTTTGTTCAATCGTATCCACGGAATTTTTCGCTTAATAGCTTCATCTACGATAGAACCGGTGCTTGGTCCTAATCTTTCATTCTCGCGAGTTTCCCGAAGTTCCTGAATATCTTTTGCTAAATCATAATCCTCTCCGGATATTAAAGCTTCTGCAATTCTCACAGCCGATTTGGCGGCAAAAATCCCAGCGTTTTCCTCGTAGTAAGAGAATACAACATGGTAAACACCATGCGCGCCCGTACCTCGTGTGCGCCCGAAACCAACATCCATACCAGCTAGGGTTTGTATTTCCAATGCAATATGTTCAATCACATGACCCATCCATGTACCGTCTTTTACTCGTGAAAAGAACCCCCCTGTTTTTCCTTCGCTGCAACGATGCTCAAACATAGTGGGGAACATCTTTTCCAGACGTTCACCAAATCCCGGAATTTTATTTGTTGGCTTTTCTTCTAGGTCTTCCAGGTCAAGGCGCATCACAATTAGTTTATGTCGCGCATTGCTCCAGTAGTTAGGGCCTTTCATTACTTTGATGTCCAAAATTTTCATGAGAAGTATTTAGTGGTTAGTATTAAGTATTAAGACAACAGTCGTTCAGGTTTGTGTTTTCACTCATTTTAGTGTACCATTTTTCACAATCGCAATTTAGAATTTCCAATCAATTCTGTCGGACTGTTGAAAAAAACTTTTCAGAATACTAATCATTTGGTCATTTTCGAATCACTATTAATTATACATATCAAGAGAATGAATGCAATTGGAAAGCTTGTTGCTATCGGGGGGGCTGAACATAAAGGCAATGATGAGCAGGATAATTCTCATCGTAAGAGTGCTAAGTTTTTTGAGCTGGGAATACTAAAAAAAATCGTAGAGGTTACCGGAAAATTGCAGCCGCATATTGAAGTGGTAACTACTGCTTCGTCAATTCCTGACGAGGTAGGCCGTAATTATATTGAAGCATTTGCAAAAATAGGTTGTACAAATGTGGGGCATATTAACATTCGCAATCGCGATGAAGTGATGACCCCTGATTATTTGGAGCGATTGAGGAAATGCGATGCGCTTATGTTCAGCGGAGGCAATCAAATGCGACTCACTTCTATTTTTGGAGGCACTGAGTTTTTTGATATTCTGCACGAGCGATATGAGAACGAAAACTTTGTAATAGCTGGTACAAGTGCCGGAGCTATGGCCATGAGTAAAACAATGATTTATGAAGGCAACTCAACGCTGGCGCTTTTAAAAGGTGAAGTAAAAATTACCACCGGCCTGGGATTTATTGGAGGCGTTGTAATTGATTCCCACTTTAATAAACGCGGAAGATTTACTCGCTTGGCGCAAGCGGTAGCAGCCAATCCTTCGGCTGTTGGCATTGGATTGGGGGAGGACACCGGCATTATCATCACGAATGGAACAGAGTTGGAAGCTATAGGTAGTGGGGCAGTAGTGATTGTAGATGGGTCTCATATACGCCACACAAACATTGCAGATGTAGATGAAGGATCTCCTATTTCTGTTGAAGGATTGATGGTGCACATTATGGAAATGGGAAATCGTTATAATTGTAAGACAAGAAAGTTTGAAGCGGATGCGGTTGTTCTTAAACCCGCGGAATAATTCTTTACCAAATACCTATGCATGGCTGTAAAAGAAAAGAAGACAAGTAACGCGAAAAGTAAAACAAAAACACAGGGAGCTGACAAGCTGATGAAGAGTCATCTTATTAACAAGTACAGGACTGTGGTGGCATCTCGATACGACTACCAAACAATCAAAAAGAACAAAAAAATACCGAAGGGTATTACGCCTGTCATGGTAGATTCTTTACGGGATTATTTTTTGAATAATCTATATCCCGAAGCGGTACAACGCGAAAAACTGGATGCTGCGTTTAGTGAACTGGAGAACTTTATGATGCATCCTTCCAAGGTCTGGGATTTGTTGGGTAATATAACAAGTGCTGTTTTTCGTTTCGGATTTCAGTTTCCCGCTGCCGTAAAGGCGGGTATCGTTTCCATGGAGGCTTATACTTCGGCCAAACATTTTGAAAATACATTAACCCATGCGGCTACTGATAAAGGGTTTTCTGTTCCTGTAACCGATGAGCAGTTCTATGAATGCCTTGTAGCTATACCTAAAGAGGAGTTAGAAAAATTCATCAGCGAATTAGAACACTTGTTTGCATCGTTTACCAATACGGATTTGTTGGCGAAAACAATCTCTATTATGCAGGATGTTGTTCGAAAAATGGAAGACAAAGGCAGTATGTATAGTGCCAACGAGGTTGAAGCCATTCAATTGGGCTTGGACATTATGCAAAAAGGCTACGACCTTTTTATTGATTATGACGATGAAATGAAAGAAGCGCTTCTTTTGTTTGTAACAAATAATGAGAAGGCATTTTTAAATAGCCTGTACAAATAGATATTACCTCAAGCTGATGGCAAAGAGAGCAAAAGCAACTTTAGGGGAAGGGGAACGAGAACTGTTTGTTTGTCCTGAATGCAGAAACAAAAAAATGTTTCGGGTAAAGAGGACTTACTTAGAGAAGATTATTTCCATTATCACCTTCGGAAAAGCCGCTGACAAGAAATTCTTTTGCAGCCACTGCAACCGCCCTGTTTTTACCAAAAAGCGCGATTAATCTAAATCTATCTAAGCAGATTAATTTCCACCGATTGAAGCTACCGACAGCGAGTGGGTAGACTGAGTCATGGTAATATTCCCAATTTTCTTGTCTCCTGCAGCGACATAGCTGAATCCGTTATTTGTCAATATTACTTCTACCGTTTCAGGTAGGCTCTGGTTATTACTCACCATGAAATTAATTTCACCCGTAAAGCTTTCATAAACGCGAACCTTATTCATAACGAAAGTGCGATTGTTGAAGGTAATGCTCATTTGATACTTACCGGTAGGAAGGTGCTCGGCATAGTAGTATCCATATTCGTTAGCGGTCAGGGTTATTTTCTCCGTGCTGTTTTCTAAAACTATTTCGGCATAAGCTAATACCTGCATGGTTTCTTTCTCCATCACCTTTCCTACCAATTGTCCGGTAGCTGTACCCTTGGCATTGCCAAGAAGAGCAAGAAGTGTAAATCCAAGAGTGAAACTGTGTTGTAGCATTTTCATGACCTGTCTATTTTCCATCAAGATAAACTACAAAACCAGTCTTGTCAAATAAATGAGCCAAAATGAAACCTTTTTAAAACAAGCAGCTAATTGTGTTCAACAATCTGTGCCTTGCATCAGGGGCGTGAAACCTTTCAAATAAATGGGCGTATAGTGTGGGTAATAGCCATAAATATTATGCTTATGAAAACCTTAATATTGCCTAAATTGTCAACTATAACCCTTGTCTTGCTGTTTTTGGCATCCTGCAGTAAACAAGAGGATTCGGCCCTTACCAATTTAAAGGTGGAGCGAACCGACAATTCGCGGGCTATGCGCATGGAGCAGAAAAGCATCTCTACCGATATGGTTTTGGGTGACCATGTAAACGGGGTTGACTATATTATAAAGGAAAACGTAGAGGTAAGCGCTAACCTTACTATCATGCCCGGTGTAACTATTCAGTTTGAAGATAATGCCGGTTTGCAGATTAATCAATCGGGTTCTATTCGCGCCATAGGGGCAAATGGCAACCTCATTTATTTTACTTCTAAATCAGGCAAGCGCTCTTCGTGGAAGGGAATTACTATATTAAGTACCAGCAACAAAAACAGCATTTCTTATGCTAAGATTGAACATGGTGGAGCCGACAATTCATTTGGAACCGGAAATCTGATTATAGGAAATGCACGTAACCTTGCTTCGCTGGAACTAAGCAATAGTGAAATCACAGCCAGCGGCACCATTGGAATAACGCTGGGAGAGGCGTCTAAATTAACGGGCTTCGTAGCCAATAAAATCCATACCAATTCTTCCTATCCTGTTAGTTTATGCATTGCTGATGCCGGCAATATGAATGACCTCAACGAACTGCGCAACAATGGAAAGGAATTCTTTCGATTCACAGGCAGCAGTTCAGGAATCATTTCGAAGGAAATCACCTTAGGTAAATTGCTCGAACCGGTACTCATTACTGGTACAGTTGTAGCCGGCAATAAATTCAACCTACTGGCAGGAACCCGCATAGCTATGGATGAGCATGCAGAAATTATTATTGACGGAATAGCCGGCAACGGCTCCTTCTCCGCCATTGGAACTTCTTCTCAACCCATTACCATAGCTGCTCCTTTCACCGGAAGCGGAGTTTGGAACAGCATCCGTTTTCGTTCTTCCAATTCGGCTTTAAACAGAATCGAATACTGCAACATCAGTGGGGGAGGAGGCTCTAACAGCCATATCAACAACGGAATGATTACCGTGGTAAACGACAATGGCGGTTCAGGCAATATTACTATCCGTAACAGCAGCATCACAAACAGTGCCGCCTCCGGCATCTTTATTCAGAATTCTGCCTCGGTTTACAACAAAGATATCGTTTCCTCCAATAGCTTTTCCAACAACGCTAACGGCAACGTATACTTCGAATGATATCCCGATAAACTCTTTAATCAAAAGGGCTCCGCTGGTCGGGGCCTTTTTGATTTTTGATAATAGAAATGGCATAGTAAATACTACCTTCTGCGCATCCTTATTACTTTAGCTGTTATGAAACCGGAACAATTTATTATTGATTATGAACGAGCCTTAGGCACTCAGGAATGGGAAAATGTAGCTGCGCTGATGCACCCCGATATTTGCGTAACCTTCTCTACCGGGTCCGTGCACAAAGGCATAGCGGAAGTAAAGGCTGCTTTTGAGCATAATTTTGCAATGATAAAAAGCGAGGTGTATAAAATTTCTGATGTACACTGGGTGGTGAAAACCACAGCTGTAGCGGTGTATGTTTTCAATTATCAATGGCAGGGAGTAATAGACGGACGACCGGCTGCGGGCCAAGGCAGAGGCACGGCTACTTTGGTAGCGGAGGATGGTTGCTGGAAATTATTGGCTGAACATCTGGGACTAAGCAAAGGGGCTTAGCTTTAAATAGACGCAAGTTTAAGCGACAAAAAGCCTACAGCGACTTATGCTTATCTAACAAATCAACAACAATCGCTTTTGTCCGGGTTTTTCGTTGGGTGCCCGATGAACACAAGGCAGAACTTTGCTTTCGGGATGATCAACTGCTAACCGCCATAGGTTACCGATGCCTAAGCTGATGGGGTGAGCATTTGGTTTGGCCTGATAGTGTAGGTCAAAGAAATGTTCGGTTAAGAAGAATTCGAAACCTTCCTCAGGGCCACCATATAATTTTTTGAGTTCATCGCGCAGTTCGGGAACCAGCACTTTTTGTATGGCTTCTGCATTTGGCAATAGTTCGCTCGGCTCGCCATAGTAGGTGCACAGAAAGGTATCGGTGGGCACGGGGGAGCGGTCGACATGAAAGGAATAAACATCGGTGGAAAAAAAAGGGTGGCTATCATCGCGCTCGTAGCAGCGAATTACATTGAGGACGGGGGCTGAACCATGCGCTTTCAACAGCATCAGGTCGTTTAAAATAATTTCACGGGCGAGCTGCCCCTGTTCGCTCAACTGCAATGCACCGAGCTCTTCTTCATCAATTACCGCTAAATTTTCGTTTAGTTCTACTTTTTCAACTATCTCCGCAAAATCACCTTTTAGTTCGCGATGCCAGACCATCGCATTTATTTCTCCGGCAAAAGGCGTGGAAAGAAGGTCTTGAAAATTGGTGACGTGGTGAATTTGATGCGATGCATGCGCGGAGTCTATCATGATGGCTAATAAAAGCAATTCTTTGATTCATTCTGTGGCAGAATTCGAAGAATGAAAGTATTACGCATAAGCAGGATAACCCTTTTACTTTATGGTTTAATTCAATTGTTTAATAGCCTGTTACAGCAACCTTACCGGTTTTCAATACCGCTTGTCCGCTCTTTATAGCGTAGAAATACAAACCTGCTTCCAGGCCTTTTATGCTCAGGTTAAAACTAGATTGATTATTGATTTTCTGAGCCAGAACTGCCTTTCCGCTAATATCATAAAGGTTGATATCACCTGTTTTCAATTCGGTGTTAAGCGCAAAATTCAAAACATCGTGAGCAGGTTGAGGAAAAACATTTACATGGATTGACTCCTTTTCAATTCTTCCAATAGCAGTAGGCAATTGCAATACAGCAAAAGTAGAATCAACGATAACCGAACCCGCATCTGCTGTGCCTATATAACATTCGCAGGAGCCGGTAGTTTTACAGTTGATGGCTGTAATACGGTTACTTGGCAAACCTTCAGCAGTAGTTAAATATTGCCAGGTAGAATTGGTATGGTTGTAAATAGCAATTCCGCTATCGCGCGTACCTACCCAGGCACGACCTCTGAAATCTGCATCTACTGCACTGATATCGTTTTGGTGAATGCTGTTTGCGGCTGCGGTAAAAGCAGTGCAGGTACCAGCCACACATTCATTGTAGCCGTTTTTAGTTCCCACCCATTCAGCACCTCCTGATGGCTTCGCAAAAATACAGGTTACCTGATTATCAGACAAACCGGCATTAGCAACTGTACGGTGAGTGAAGTTAACAGCATCGTCTGAGTAATAGTAACCCGAATCGGATGTACCAAAGTAGAACCCGGCATTGATAAGCGGTTTAGAATGGAGGCAGGTGATATTAGAAGATGGCAGCGTGGTAGCGCCTGCTGTGTAATCAGCCAGGTGCTGAAGTGTAGTGTCGTTGTAAACAGAAATACCTCCTAATGTGGCTGCATAAAAACGATGGTCGGCAGCGGAGCGAACCATATCAATAACATACGGATGAACAAGGGAAGCAATGGTGTCCCATGCCAGCCCATGCTTGTACGCAATGCCGTTCGTAGTACCCATAAAGGAATGAGCTATACCTGAGATAAGATAAAGCGAAATACTGGTAACCGTGTCGCTCAACATGGTCGAGTTGCTGCTGTTGAAATGAGCCCAGGTGGCTGAACTGGCAGTGAACCCATCGCAACCGCTGGTGGCTGAACCCATCCATATATTGCCGCTCGCAGAAAGTTCGATTACGCTCACATTCTCAAATGAGCTTTGAGTACTTCGGGATTGGGCGTTGGAAAAAAGAGAAAGGCAGATTAAAATGATGACGGTATAATATTTCATGTTGTATGTTTTGATGCGAAAATAGGTAAATAAAGAAACCCCGCAATACCCAAAAATGGGGAGATTAAGATGGAGGGGTTTTGCTATTAATTAATACTTTCGGCAAAATACATGTCGATGGAACCTTTGTTTTTAGCATGAATCATTCCCCGTTCTTTGCACCGCACTTTCTCCTTCACCAATTGGTAGGTGGAAACCGAGATATTTATCTGGTCCACTTCTCCGCTTTGCTCCATTCGGGCGGCCACGTTCACCGTGTCGCCCCACACATCGTAGGCAAATTTTTTGGCACCCACAATTCCGGTAATTACCGGACCGGAATTGATACCAAAACGGAAATGAAACTCAGGCAGGCCTTTTCTTTTTTGCGAGGCTGAAAACTGAAAACTGAAGTCCAGCATTTCGAAAGCGGCATGAAGCATGTCGAGAGCATGAGTTTGGTTCGCCACGGGTATGCCACCGGCACACATGTAGGAATCACCAATTATCTTTATTTTCTCGATGCCATGCTTTTCTATTATTTCATCAAACTGGCTGTAGCAGGCATCTATGCAGTCAATCAGTTGCTGCGGGGTGATGGCTTCGCTTATCTTGGTAAATCCCACTATGTCGCAAAACAGGATAGTGGCTGATTCGTAATACCGCGCTTCGGCTTTGCCGTTTCGTTTTATTTCATCGGCCACTTCCACCGGCAAAATATTGTGCAGGAGGCTCTCGGAGCGTTTCTTTTCCTCTTCCAAAGAACTGTATGCCTTTTGCAATTCGCTGTTCTTTGCTTTTTCGAGTTCGGTTTCCCGCTCCTTCTGTTCTATTTCATGGCGCATGGTCATTTGCGCAATTTGTTTACTGATGTCGGCATTCGAAATTTCTTTGTCCACGGCATTGTACTCCACATAACATTCATAGGCCTTTTCAAAATTCTTCTGCAGGGCATTGACGGTAGAAAGTAATTGAAGAGCATTTCGCAATTGATTTTTTAAGCCTGTTTCGAGCGCATCCTTCACCGCAGTTTCCAAAAATTCTTTGGCTTTCTCTAAATCCTGCTTCTCTATTAAAATTTCTCCTAAATCAACATACGATTGAACGATGCCCCTTTTCTCTTTGCTTGCTTTGAACAATTCAAGCGCTGTTTCATAATACCCCACAGCGATGTTTCGCTGCCCCAGCGATTTATAAACCTGTCCGATTTTGCTGTAGGACGAAGCCAGTTGTGCTTTGTCGCCCAGATTCTCGCGAATGCGCTGTGCCTGCTGATAGTATTCTAATGCCTCTTGTAATTTGTTCTCTCCGTAATGTACCAGACCTATATTATCCAGCAAATCACTCATGGCCTTCTGGTCATTCTTCCCTTTTCGGATTTCGAGTGCCTGCTCAAACATTTTCCGGGCTTCGTCATAATTCTTTTGGTTTAAATAAATCACCCCGATATTGTTGGATGAACTGGCAATGCGGTTTTCATTTTTAGCGGCCTCGTAAATATTCAAGGCGCGCAAATGCGATTTTAACGCCTGGGAGTGGTTGCCCTGAAACCCATAGATGATGCCTGAATTGGTGTAGAGGTCAGCGGCACCGAGGGTGTCGTTCAGTTCTTCGCGAATGGCAATGGCAGTGGCGTAATGTTCCAGCGCTTCGTTGTAGTTGCCCGAGTAAAGTTTGGTGTTGCCCAGTTTGGCATGCACCATGGCCAGGCCTTCCACATCATTCAGCTCTTCTCGAATGGACTTGGCCTGCTCATAATATTGTTTGGCTTCTTCATAATTGCGCTGGGCTGAGGCACTCATACCGGCCAGCAGAAGTGCCTGGGCTTCTCCCTTTTTATAGCCTATTTGCCGGGCCAACAGAATTGTTTTTTCTGCGGTTAAGAGGCTGGTAACGGGGCTCTTTTCAAATTGCAACTGCGCCAGTTGATTCAGTTGGTCAATCTTTAACCCGGTGGCCTCCTGTTCCAACAGTATCTTTTGCTCCAACTCTTTTATTTCATCTTCCATCGTAATAATTAGCCTTCGCAAATTAAATTTTTAAAAACAAAAGGGACACGATAAAAGGGAGTGCGGCAAAGACGCTTCTTGTTTTGAGGGTGATGGTTGTTTGTTTTTTAATGGATTAGCATGATCGAAGAGCCGATGCTAAACCTTAACGAGGGACGAAAGCGCCTCGCTATAAATAACCGCAGGGTCCCGAGACGGAGACCCTGCGGGGACTAGAAGTTGCATACTTCCTGTTTTTATAGAAACTTCCAGGTCGTCCTGCAGAAGACTTGGAAGAACGGGGCACACAGTGTGAATTCAGCAGGCTTTATCTTTCTGTTTACTTAATTTTTTCGTCAATCAATTTACCAATCAAATCCAGCAACTCGGCTCTGGGGCCGCCCTCTTTATCACCCGAGAAAGGTTTCTTATTCATTTCTTCCATTTCGCGATAGGTGGCTATAATGAAGACTAAGAATAGTATAGTGAGTACTGAAGACAGCAGTATAATGTGTAGATTTTCCATAGTGTTTACTGTTTTCTTTTGATGTTCAAATAAATAAGCAGGGTCAAAATGGTTGGGGGCCACAACCCAACAAAAATAGCGCGCATGGGATTGTTGAGCACCAAATAGTCATACTCCGAAATGAAGATGAGAACGATTACCAGCACGAATATGATTAGTTCGGAAGCCTTGAATTTATTGAGCATAATAGTTGAAGTTTAGATGGATTAGAAATTATTTAGAAAATCCGGTATAGTTTAAAAATTCACTTCGGTTTTGTTCGTTTAAAAACTTTCCGCTGTAGCTGGATGTAATGGTGGAAGAGTTTACATCCTGAATGCCACGGGACGAAACGCATAGATGGTGTGCATCAATAACCACAGCCAGATCTTCGGTTCCCAAAGCTTCCTTTAAAGCATTGGCGATTTGAATAGTTAAACGCTCCTGCACTTGCGGACGTTTAGCATAGTAGTTGACTATCCTGTTGATTTTCGACAGACCGATTACAGAACCATTGCTGATGTAGGCAACATGGGCTTTCCCGATGATAGGTACAAAGTGATGTTCACAATTGCTGTAAAATGTGATGTCTTTTTCCACCAACATCTCCTTGTATTTGTACTTGTTCTTAAAGAGTGCAATCTTTGGTTTATTGGCAGGGTTTAATCCGCTGAATATTTCCTTTACATACATTTTGGCTACCCGATGCGGTGTTCCTTTCAAACTATCATCTTCCATATCCAGGCCGAGTATGTTCATGATTTCAAAAAACTTTTCTTCAATCAGTTCAATTTTAAGCTGGTCGTCCAATTGAAAAGCATCTTCTCTTAGGGGTGTTTCGATTCCGGTCATGATATGGTTATCCCCTAATTCATCCACTTCTGTTTCTGTTATTGCTTTCAGCATTGTGTTTTGTTTAAGTGGTTTGTATTGAAGGTTAAACAAAATGATTCTCTGAAAGTTTAGAAAGGGGCGAAATAAGTTGGGCTGTTAAGATTGAAGAGGTGTGAATTGCCCGGGCTTTTGAGGCTCAGTTTCGGATAACCTTTAAAAGGAAGTCCGTTTCCATTTTACGGTGACCGGTGAACCCTCGGCAATAAATACGGAATCGGGGCGGGCTTCATTTAAACCTGCAAAGGCATCTCCGTACATAGCTTTGAAATTGCAGTGAACAGAAGAATTCAACACCTTATTGATTAGCCATCGGGGATGATTTATCTGATACTCCTGCGAAACCAGCGGATTGATTTTTGTGTAACCATAGTAATGCTCAAATATGAATTCTTCCATACTTCCGCGCTTCATCTTTTCGGTATCCAACGCGGCATCTACCTTCAGATGGTTCCAGTGGTTATCGATTTTCCATTCATACTTTACCTGCCTGGTGCCTGCTATATCGATGGAGTTTTTTGTAGGGATGGTGATGTAGTGTTCTTTATATAATTTGTTCGCGAGCCATGCTACTGCTTTAAAGGGGACTGTTTCGTTTATAAATACCACTCCTCTTTTTACTCTTGCGCCTTCCTTTCGCTTTACATAAAACCGAAGGTTTATTTCCTCAAAAGTGCCGAAAAAGGGAATGGGTATATTGAACAAGCTGGTCTCTTTAAACATAAAACCTACCAGGCTTACATACGCTTTGTCATTATAGTAATCGAGTTCAACACCCTTGGGTAAATAAGGAGTTAGTACGGCTGCTTCAACGGCATAATTTGCCATAATCAGATTTTCCCATTTAGCGGATAAGAAAGTATCATTCATGGCTTTGTGTTTTTGCTTTTAGCGTTTGGCTATTTTGTTTCCGGTGCCTCTTTGCCGGCTGCATTTAAACCGATGGACGGTAGCAGCCCGAAGTGCTGCATGTTTTGTTTTGCGCGACTTCATTCTCTTACGCCACATTACAAAACCGGAGGGTCTTGAATTGTTTCGCATAAATTCAACGACCTCCTTTTCCTTTAAACCAAACTGAAATTCAATCGCTTCAAATGGTGTGCGGTCTTCCCACGCCATTTGAATGATTCTGTCTTTGTCAGACTCATTGAAGCTTGCTTTTTTTGATTTGAGCAAGACGGCCTCCTGCTTCTGTTGTTCGAGTATATAGCTTGCCGGTGAGGGCAATCCGCTGTAGGCACAAATTAGATTTTCTTCCGTCATCCGTATCTTCGTTTTCTGTTTTTAGCTTAATCAATTGTTGGCGGTCAGCCTATTCGTTCAGATGATTTTATCCGGCACTTTTTCGGGTTTGGCATAGGTTAATCGCGAAAGCTGATTGGTGGAATGGTAACTGTCTAAGCCGGATATGGCGATGGTTTCTGCTTGCTCAATATCCAGGGCGCCATGCGGCAGCAAACAATTTTCAGGGAAGATTATCTCCACCACTTTGCCAATGATTAACACAGTACCGTTTATCTTCAAATCATGCCTTTCGGCAAACTCCAATCCATATTTAATCCGGCTTTCCTTTACATAAGGTGCCGGCAGCAGCGTACTGAATTCGGTGGTGAGTCCTGCGGCTTCAAATTCAGAGATATCCTTTGGATAGCGCGCAGAAGTTTGATGGGCTTTTTTATAAATCGCCTGATGGATATGGTTAATGGTGAAGCAATTTGTTTCCATTATATTTTCAAGGGTATGCCTGACGGCCGTATCCGGTCGGTTTATAAAACCGACCAAGGCAGGATTGGACCCTATATGAATAACCGAACTGAATATGGCAAGGTTGGTATTCCCTTTACTATCGATAGAGCCAATCAGCGAACCGCTTTTAAAACCGCTGAGCGAATTGATGAAAGCAGCCCGCAGGCGGGTTTCCATCTTCAAGATGTCGTGGTCTGAAAAACGAATGGTTTGCATTACATGGAGTTAATGCTGAACCTAACAAACGAGGTTTCGATTTGTTTTCGGTTTTTGTTTTGTTTGTAGCACATCACTAAAGAGATACTAAACAAAAACAAAGGAGACTTGTTGAAGCTTTAAATAACCGCGCGGGGACTAAAGTTTAAGGGGAAGGTTTTTGTGAGTGGAAAGCAGAAAAAGTTAACGAATATGAAATATAGTCAGGAGTTTTTGTTGAAGACATTACAGGAGTTGGCTGCGGAGCTGGGGCATACGCCTTCGAGTAATGAGTTATTAAGCAGGAGGGGTATAGCGGGTGCTGTATATGCTAAACGTTTTGGGAGTATAAAGAAGGCGCATGAGGAGGCCGGGCTTGCGCCTAATACAAGGGGGCGTCAGTTTGGAACCAGCTGGAAGAAAAAACCGATATATACACCGGAATCATTGATTGGTGCCATGCATGAGGTGGCGAAAGAATTGGGTAAAATACCCACTCTATCCGACATGAAGAAGCATAAGAAAATAAATTATTGTCATTTTAAAACGCATTTTGGCGGGTATAAAAGTACGCTGGCGAGGACGGGGCTTTTCGCGGAGGGCTTTGTGCGGATGGGATTACGCGGAAAAAGGAAGTTGAAATATAAACCGGAGGAGTTGATTGGTCTACTACAGGAGGCGGCTAAGGACTTGGGTAGAACACCGAGTGCTTTGTACATAGAGCGGCATATGAAAATATATCCTGAGCACTTTAAAATCCATTTTGGTAGCTATAACAAGGCAGTGGACAAGGCGGGGCTGGAACGGAATAAGCTTGGATCTGAATTGGGAGGTATGCAAAAAGGTATCTTTAAATATAAACCGGAGGAGTTGATTAAAATAGTGCAGGAGGTGGCAAAGGAATTAGGTAGAACACCGAGCGGTAGGTATATGGAGAAGAGTAAGAAAATATATCCCGCGCATTTTATAAGGCATTTTGGTAGTTACTTGAATGCGGTGGACAAGGCGGGGCTGGAACGGGAAAATCGCTTTGCTGGGTCAGAAACTACGCGGGGAGGGTATCCGAAATATACACCGGAGGATTTGATTGGTCTGTTACAGGAGGCTGCTAAGGAGTTGGGTAGAACACCGAGTGGCAGGGATATGGAGAAGCATAAGAAAATAAATCATCATCATTTTGTAAACCATTTTGGTGGGCATAAGAATGCCTTGGTGAAGGCGGGGCTGGTGACGGTGGATTAATGGGATGATAGAATGAAGGTAGCCCTAAAGATTTATTCCCGGCAGCGGCTCAGGAAGTCGCAGACTTCCTGTTTTCATTGGAACGAAAAACAAGGATATAAATAGCCCCGGGTTAGGAGGCAGAGAGCCAGCGGAAATGAAGATCTCGATTGGCATTGGGGTATTTTTTTCAGAATGATTATTTTCCGTTTTAAAAAGTTGTTTTAAAAAACTATGGGAAGTAAATTATCGGACGAGGTTTTGAAAAATTGTAAGGCATTGTGGCTGAGCGGCTGCACGTTGGGAGAGGTGGCGCGGCATCATGGTGTTTCGCACATCGGTTTAGCGGAGGCCATTGCCGAATTTTCGGGTGTAGGTGTGAAGGAGATGAAGGAAGAACGATTGAGGAATATAGCGGATGAGAGAATGGAGGAGTTTTTGGAGATGGCGCGGCTGAAGGGAGGGCTGCCTTCGAAGTCACTTCTTTTTAAAGAATGTTTTGGTAATGCTTATATGAGGGATTATGTGCTGTTGAAGTTAAAGGAAGCGGGTTTTGAAAGAGTGAAAACGGTTTATAAGCGCAAGGTGGTGACCCCGGAGAGGATGGAGCGGGCTGCTGAATTGTTTATGCAGGGGAAGAATAGAAAGACGGTGGCGGAGGCGATGGGAATAACGGTGAATCAGGTACATTTTATATTGGATGAGTATAGTAAAAAAACGGGGCGGAATTTGAATTCTTTAAGAGCGGAGAAAAATAAGCAGTATTGGATGGCCGAAGGTTGGCGTGTGGCTGAGGAATTGAACCGGATGCCTTTTCTGCGGGAAATACCTGGTTTTCCGACATATTATTTTGATGAGCTGCGAGCGGGTTTGATGGCGAAAGGTTTTGTGAGAGGGAAACAGGTGAATTTACCGAATACAAAATATTCACGTGAGTTTTTATTGAAGACATTAAAGGATTTGGCTGCAGAATTGGGGCATACACCTTCGAGTAAGGAGCTATTGAAGTGGAGGGGTATTGCAGGCCCTGTGTTTGCGAGTCGTTTTGGCAGTATAAGAAGGGCCCATGAGGAAGCGGGGCTTGCCCCGAACAAGCGCGGTGCTCAGTTTGGAAATAAGCCGAAGCACAGACAGAAATATAAACCGGAAGAGTTGATTGAGGCGGTGCGGGAGGTGGCTAAGGAATTGGGCAAAACACCCGGAATTAAGGAGATGATCAAGCGGAAGCGACTTTATCCTCATCAGTTTAAAAAATATTTTGGTGGGTATAGGAATGCGGTGATTCAGGCGGGGTTGGTGCCCAATGAGCATGATTTTGGTGGTGGAAGAGATGTGAAATATGGACCGGAGGAGTTAATTAGCATTTTGCAGGAGGTGGCGAAAGAGTTGGATAAAACACCGAATATTTTGTATTTAGAGAACCACAGAAAAATATATTTTAAGCATTTTAAAAGGCATTTTGGGAGTTATAAAAATGCTTTGGTGAAGGCGGGCTTAGAACCCTATGATAGAGCGGATACCTTAGGATTAAGGAGGCGAGGATATAGTAAATATACACCGGAGGACTTGATTAGCCTGTTGCAGGAGGTGGCGAAAGAGTTGGGTAGAACACCGAGTGCTAAGTATTTAGAGAAGCACAAAAAACCGGGTTTCCCGCATTTTAAGAGGCATTTTGGTAGTTATAAAAATGCACTGGAGAAGGCGGGGCTGGAACCGGCTAAGATTGGACCGCAATTGGGAAGTAAGCACAGCGTTAGAGGTAAATTGAAATATAAACCGGAGGACTTGATTAGTGCCTTGCAGGAGGTGGCCAGGGAGTTGGGCAAAACACCGGCTGTTAAGTATATGGAGAAGCATAAGAAAATAAATCATCATCATTTTAGAACCCATTTTGGGAGTTATATAAATGCGGTGGTGAAGGCGGGCCTGGAACCAAATATGCGCTTTGGTCTGACCGAACGTTTGGCTGGAGGGTATATAAAATATAAACCGGAGGACTTGATTAGTGCCTTGCAGGAGGTGGCGAATGAATTGGGTAAAACACCGAGAATGGTAGATATAAGGGAGCGTAAGAAATTAGATCGGGCGCATTTTAGAACCCATTTTGGTAGTTATAAGAATGCCTTGGTGAAGGCGGGGCTGGTGAAGGTGGATTAATGGGATGATAGAATAAAGATAGCCCTACAACTTGTGCAAGGTCCCGAGACGGAGACCCTGCGGGGACTAAAATTCCCCCATGTGAATAATATCCCCATATATGTGAATAAAACCCCCTCTCACCTAAAGGCCCGGTGAGAGGGGGTTTATTTTTCCACTACGTTTCTAAATGCAAGTTACGGCATTGGTGGTGGTGGAGGAAAAATATTAATAGTTACCTGCACTGCCATGCTTAGGATTTCGCCTCGTTTAATCGTTATCACCAAAGTTCTAGTACTAACATTCGAACCGCTGAATTCTACATGATAGGTGCCGGCTTTGCATTTGATAATTTCTACCAAGCCGAGGATATCGCTGGTGCTTTCTTTGTCGAGTTCAACAATGCGCATTTTGATGCCTTCGGCATCGAGGCCATTGTTGGTGTAAGCTACATGCACCCGCAGGCCGGTGTGGTGCACGCCTATGTTGTCTATCTTGCGGTTGTTGCGATATTGCTCTACTAGGTTTGGCTCGTCTTCTTCATATTCGGTAATCAGCAAATCGTCAATGATGTCGAGCTGTGTGTCGGCATCTTCAAAGAGTTTGGCAAGGTCGGTGGTGCCGGCTTCTGTTTCGCCTTCGGCTTCACCGGGTGTGCCGAGGGTGTCGGCAAAGTTTTTGATGGCTGCGCCAATGGCGGTGACGTTGGCCGGTAAAATATTGTAGGCAGCGAGGGGGCCAATGTGGTTGTTTATAGCATCGAGAATACCCTGTGCTTTGTCGCGGGCTACGGTTTCTTTGCCGGTGAGGAAATCTTCTTTATGAATATTGAAGAGTTCTTCGAGGGTGTTGTTGTTGATGTCGTGGGCATATACTCTGGCTTTGCGGGCAAACTTGACTAGTATAACGGCCATGGCTTTGCGGAATTTCTTTTTGTCGAGCGCTACGCCTTTGATGTTTAGGGTTTGGGCCTGCACGGCTTTGTCGATGTCGGTGTTGATGCTTATAAAGGCGGTAACGGCATCTTTGAGGCGGGTGAAGGTGAGCCAGGTGGCTCCGTTAGCTGCGAAAAAAATCAGCAGCTTGTTGAACATGTTTTTTTTGTTCGCTTGTTGATTGTTCATGATTGTTGGTTTTTGTTTTTATGATGATTGAATAGATACTACTTAGTATTTTTTAAAAGGGGTGAAAAACCTTCTTGCTTTATTCCCTTTTCTATTGTTTTCTAACATTAACCTCCGCCACTTGCTGCCTTCTGAGGCGCAAAAATGGTAAATTCATTTGAAACAAACAAGACCCGTCTGCCATTTGCTTTGTTTGGTCGTTCATATATGGCATTTGGGCAGGCATAATGTGCTGTTTTATAATTTCTTACGTACAAAGGAAATTTTGCTATTGGAGCGATATTGTGGAAGCCTTTAATAGACTTCTTCGGATAATTACCTTCTAGGGCTAAAGCCCGGCTGTTTTGTATTTGCTAACCCCATGCTTAAGCATGGGGTTATTAGTGTTGAAGTGAATAGGGGCTTTAGCCCAAGCCTGAACTACTATTTTTTGAAGAAGTCTAATCAGGAAAGCTCTTTTCTGATTGCTAACAGCGCGAAGGATGGAAAGAAAGGCAACCGGGAATGGTGTGATTGTGAATCTGTTTTTTGTAAAAATGCGGTGGAGGGGTTCAATGGCCTGCGATACATGGCAAAAGGCGGAATTCATCCATCAAAAGGCGTTCGCTACTTTTCAAAAGGCGTGTTTCATCCGTCAAAAGTTGTTCACGATATTTGTAAAGTCGTTCACGATTTGGCAAAAGGCGTGTTTTATCAACTAAAAGGCGCTCACGATGTGGCAGAAGTCGGGTTTCATCCATCAAAAGGCGTTCATCACCGGCTAAAAGGCGCAAACGATGTGGCAAAAGGCATGGTTTATCTTTGAAAAGGCGCTCACGATGTATTGAAAGGCGCTCGCTACCTGTCAAAAGGTTTCAATGATGTGTCAGAACGGACTATCTGACAGTGAAAAGTTTTTAATCGGGCTAAAAAGGAGAAAAACCCGGTCTGACCTTGGTCAGACCACCTAAACGAATCGGTTAACTATACCTCTTCTTGGTCTTTCCGCCAACAACTATACATTTGCCATTATGTGTGGAATTGCAGGATTTACCGACACCAGTTTATCTATATTGGCCAAGCGCGAGCTCAACTCGAAGATGCTGAACAAAATAACCCATCGCGGCCCCGAGGCCTCGAAGGTTTTTGTGCACGAAATGGTTTCGCTCGGCCACAACCGTCTCAAAATTATTGACCTCAGCAACGAGGCCAATCAGCCTTTTGAATATGAGGACATCGTGTTGGTGTTCAACGGAGAGATTTACAATTATGTAGAGCTGAAGGTGGAACTGCAGGCCAAGGGTTATGCGTTCCGCACCTCGAGCGATACGGAGGTGGTGTGCGCAGCCTACAAACACTGGGGCGAAGATTGTGTGAAGCATTTTGTGGGGATGTGGGGCTTTGCCCTCTGGAACAAAACCCGCCTGCACCTGTTCTGTTCGCGCGACCGCTTTGGCATCAAGCCGTTTTACTACATTGTAGATGGCGAGAATCTGGCTTTTGCTTCGGAGTATAAGGCGCTGAAGGAGTTGCCTTATTTCAACAGCCGCCTGAACGAGCAGCAACTGAACCGTGGCTTGCAATTGGGCTGGAGTGTGTTTCAGGATGAAACGTTTTACACGCAGATAAATAACCTGTTGCCGGCTCATAACCTGACCTGGCAGGAAGGAAAAGTGAAAGTGAGCCGCTATTGGGATATTGATTTCAGCCAACCGCAATCGAATTTATCGTGGGAAGAAAAGAAGCACAAGTTCTATGAGCTGTTCACCGATTCTATTCGCCTGCATTCGCGCAGCGATGTGCAGAACGGAACCTGCCTGAGCGGAGGTCTCGATTCTTCGGCCATTGCTTCGGTGTATTCGACCCTGTTGCCCGATACTCCCATTAAATCATTTTCGGTTTACTACGAGAACGAAGTGGACGAGCGTCCGTTCGTGTATGAAGTGGTGAAGAAGTATCCGAATATTGAGCCCTACTATTTTTCGCCAACCAACGAGGAGATTGCCAAGAACTTTCATAAGGTGGCTTATCAGGCCGATGTGCCGGTCTTGGGCTCGAGCTATATTTCGCAATACTTCTTGATGAAGTTAGCTAAGAGCCACGGAGTGACTGTTGCCATTGACGGGCAGGGTTCGGATGAATACCTGGGTGGTTATCTGCATTCGTTCTATCGGGTTATCGGGCAACTGTATTCTTCGGGCAAAGTGTTTAAGGCATTTGGCTTGCTGAATGAATTAGCGCAGCGCGAAAACTTTACACCGCAGAAGAAGCGCGATTTTATGCTCAAGAGTCTGGCTTGTTCCGTTAGTCGTGAAAGCAAACTCTATAACCTCGAGCTTTCGCAAATCAATAAGCTATTGAATAAGGATGCGGCTCACATGCTGATTGAAACCAAGACGAGTGATAAGTTCGGCAACTTCCTCTATCATCTGTTGCAAAGCACTACGCTGCAAACCCTGCTGCATTTTGAAGACCGCAACTCGATGGCTTTTTCGCTCGAGTCGCGTGTTCCTTTCCTCGACCATCGCTTAGTCGAGTTTGCCTTCACCCTTGGCCGCGAAGACAAAATAAATGACAAGGCCGAAACGAAATATATTCTCCGCGAAGCTCTGAAACCTGTGTTGCCGCAGGCGGTATATGAGCGCAAGGACAAGAAAGGTTTTGTGACTCCCGGTGAAATCAAATGGCTCAATGGTCCATTGGAGTTCTTACTCGAAATAGATTACAACCGCTTTGGCTGGATGAAGAAAGACAAACTGAAATCACTGGTGGATGGTTATAAAAAAGGCGACCGCACCAATGCGGCCCTGGTGTGGCGAATAGCTACAACTGCTTACTGGTTGAAAAACTTCACTTAAATAAAAGATTATGCCATTCGATATTACACAGGTTCTCATCATATCGGGCAAGTCGATAATTATCTATCTGTTCATTGTGGTGGCCATTCGTTTGTTTGGCAAAAAAGAATTGGCGCAGTTGAGTGTGGTAGATTTGGTGTTCATCCTGCTTATAAGCAACAGCGTGCAGAATGCCATGGTAGGGCCTGACACAACCTTATGGGGAGGCATGGCTGCAGCTACGGGTTTGTTTTTGGTCAATTATCTTTTCAAGTATCTGATGAAGAGATTACCGGGCTTTAGCAGAGCGGTGCAGGGCACCGAGCTGCAACTCATTTTCAGAGGGAAAGTAAATCATGCTAATCTCGACTCATCTATGCTTACGATGGAGGAATTAGCTGCAGCGGTTCGCGAACACGGAGTGGAAACTATATCGGAAGTGGACTTAGCTGTGCTGGAAGTAGATGGAAATATTAGTGTGCTGTCGAAAGATTTCAAACACAAAACGGTGCGCAGAAGAAGAGCACATCGCGCCCTTCAAAAGCAGGATTAAATTATTGGTTAACGACCTGCACTTTGTTTACAAAGTAATCGGTCTCTCCCTGCCATGGCAAATGTTTTACCTTTTGCTCGTAAAACAATATCACGCGTTTGCCTTCATACTGATGCAAGGTGTCTGCAAACCCATGGTCCTTTACTGAAAAATTCCACACCTGGTTAACTTGAGCTGTATTGGCAATATTACCAACCCCACCTACATTCAATTCGCCTTCATACGTTTTGAAAACATAACCGCGCTTGCTGAACTTCATCAGCACACCTGCGCGTGAACCTTCGCTGTAAGTAAAGTTGAAAACCAGATAGGCGATGACGAGGCCTACAACAAGTAAACCTAGAATGCCAAAAAGAATTTTGCGAAGAATATTCGAAGCGCCTGAGTTTTTATTGTCTGCCATAACTGTTTGATTTATGTTGTAAAGAAGAATATTTTTTTTGGATTAGCGCATAAATACAAAGGAAAAAACCGAGCCACGAATTGCACTAATTATCACGAATTAATGCAAAATCAATTCGTGTTTAATTCGTGTGATTCGTGGCAAACAGGAAAATTTATAGCTCACTGAACTTTCGTTTTCCGGAAACAAAATACTGCCACACCACACTTTTACCGAAAAGCTTTGAAGATGATTTTTGAGCAATCGCTTTTCGTTTTTTAAGCAGCGATGGGATAGAAGCGTAGAAGGAAAAATGAGCTTTGAGGATAGCATTGAAATCGCTGAAGCTCTTAGTGGAAACTACGCTATTCAATGCGGCCAATCCATCCAATATCATACGCAGAATGAGTTTCCAAATTAAGACAGAAGCAGGAAGATTCTTAAACAGCATCATGAGATTGTTCCGAAAGTTGAGGTAAGTCTTACGCGGATTTCCGTAAGGTAAGCTACCACCTCCCACATGATACACTACTGAAGATGGAACACAAACAATCTTGAAGCCCATGCTGTTGATGCGCCAGCACAAATCAATTTCTTCCTGATGCGCAAAGAAATCTTCATCCAATCCACCGGCTTGGTGGTAAACATCCGAGCGGATAAATAAACAAGCACCGCTTGCCCAGAAAATTTCTTTCACATCATCATACTGTCCTTCATCTTTTTCCACCGTATCGAAAATGCGGCCTCTGCAAAAAGCATAACCGAACTTATCGAGATAGCCGCCACTGCCACCGGCATATTCAAAAGAATCGCGCTGGTTATAAGCGCGAAGTTTAGGTTGCGCGGCAGCAATCGTTTCATCCGCTTCCATCACATCAACTACTTTCTCCACCCAGTTTTCGGTCAGTTCAATATCCTGATTCAACAGCACAAAGTATTTGGCGTTCACTTGTTTCAGGGCATCGTTGTATCCACCGGCATAACCACCATTTCGTGTGTTCTGAATAACGCGGATGGTCGGATAATTAGCTTTTACAAATGCTACAGAATCATCGGTAGAGCAGTTGTCGGCTACGATAATTTCGCAAAGGGAGGACGAGGTAAACTGAATGACCGAAGGAAGAAACTGCTCGAGATATTTCTTTCCGTTCCATCCCAATATAACTACCGCAACTTTCTTTTCGGGTTTCATGTCGGGGTGAAAATTCGAATAAATATTCAAACAAATCGTAGATTCGTAAAAACAATTTCTATGAACAAGAGACTAATCAAATCAAATGACCGGAAATTATTCGGTGTATGCGGTGGCTTAGCCGATTATTTTGACTTGGACCCCACTTTCATTCGCCTCGCATTTTTGGTGGCATTTTTCTGTTTCGGCACTGGCCTGTTGGTCTACCTTATTTGTGCGATAGTGATGCCTTCGTCAAAATAGAGCCTGCTGCACAAGTACGTTTCTAAAAGAAACAGGAAAGGCGCGGAGAAAGAGGATCCATCCTCTTCAAGCTCTGCGCCATCGGTTCTAACCTATTGGTCGAATATCGAAATTCCCTGTATTTATGCTAACCGTTAATCCCTGGGAACTTTATGGCAGAGCGCCAACTCTTACCACAATTTCAGCGGGTCCGTTATTGGTAAACTGAATATGTGTTTTTACTAGGTCAAGCCCAAGCCCAGCCATAGTGCCCAAATAAGCGACCCCTTGAACTAAGGAATAACCTACCGAACAAGGGCTTGCGGGCATATTGGTGGTGCAAACCACCGCATTGCCATTGCTGCAATAGAGGTATATCTGCATATCGCCCGGAATTGGAGGTGCCCCATCGATGGGAGCTGTGACCGAGCCGCCTGATGGAATGGTAAACTCCTGCATCACAAATCCCGGAGGGTCAACCGGAATCGGGTTGCTTGATTTGGCAGGCAGAGTGATTGGATAAATCTTTTCGCTGCCGGGGGCGAAGTGCAGGTCGAGTATGTCCTGAGTGACATAATTTGTCTTCTCTACTTTCAAATCATAATTCCCGGGTTTAAGTTCGCCAAGGTTCCCGTCTGCCAGCCCCCTTCTCCTACCTCTTTGCATTTCGATTATTCTCCTAGATTTGTCGCCTCAAAAAAATAAATCGCTATGAAAAAAATTTACGCCCTGTTCCTGACCTCGGTTATTACTGTTTCTCTTTTTGCAGGTAGCTGCTCCACCCTTTTCTTTTCAGAATATATTGAAGGGTCAGGTAACAACAAAGCTATTGAAATTTATAACCCAACTTTGGCTGCCGTAAACACTACCGGCTACCGGGTCTTGCTCTTTACAAATGGTTCCACCAGTCCTTCTGTTAGTTTTTACTTAAATGCGGTTATTGCTCCCGGTGATGTTTATGTAATCATGAACAGCACGGCCAACCCTACTCTATTAGCCTTGGCTGATACAGTAAGCGGTGTAGCTACCTTTACCGGAAACGATGCAGTTGCGCTGGTTCATGGAATTGATACACTGGATGTAATTGGCATTGTAGGCGATAACCCCGGCATAGCTTGGCAGGTGGATACTTTTACCCTTGGAACCACTAACCGCACATTGGTAAGAAAATCAAATGTTTTCACAGGAACTAAATCATGGGCTTTCGGTGCCACACAATGGACCGTGCTTGATTCAAGCCTTAACCAGTTAGGTGCTCACTCAGGACCTACCGGACAAAGCCTTTGCTCGGCTTCGCCTTATGACACTATTGTGAACTTCTCACCAATAAGCGGAAGTTTTTCCGGAGTAAACGGTTCAATTACCCTTGATTTGGGACTCAATGTAAGCCATGCCAGCTCATTATCCGTGGATGTTGAATTATTAAGTGGTAATGCAACCTGGGTGAATAACTACACTACGCAAACGGTAACTTTCGCTGCAAACTCTACGCATCAGACCTTACCTCTTACAATAACAAATGATACAACCGGTCAGTTAACACACACACTTACCTTCCGATTAACCAACCCGTTGAACGGTCTGGTAGTTGGAACCAGCAATATCTATACGCTTACTCTTACTCCATTTGCACCGGTGGCAGATTGCGCTACCCTTTTCTTCTCTGAATATGTAGAAGGTAAAAGCAACAACAAAGCGCTTGAAATCTATAATCCAACCAGCGCACCGGTTAATTTGAACGGCTACTCTGTGCAGGTTTATACCAATGGAAGTGCGACTGCCAGCAATACTTTAAATCTTGATGGTATTCTGAATGTAGGTGCCACCTATGTAATTGCCAACACACAATCCGATTCAGTAACTATTAAACCAGATGCAGACACGCTTTCCAATTCAGTTTCAAACTTCAACGGAGATGATGCGATTGCCCTAGTTTACGGCTCTGCTCTTGTTGACGTGATTGGTGTTATCGGTGTTGACCCAGGAACTTCATGGTCGGTAGATACAGGTACAACCATTGACCATACTTTAATCAGAAACAGCAATGTAACATCAGGTACTACTTCTTGGCCGGTAAGCACCACCCAGTGGACAGTTTATAGCTTTGGCGTTGATTCATTAGGTGCGCATAATGGTCCGTTAAATCAAGCCCCTTGTGTTATTAACGGAATTACGGCTGTTGAGTCTAACAATTTGGTTCGCGTTTATCCAAACCCTAACAACGGTAAGTTCGTTATTGAATTGCAAAATGCAATAGCTGCTGAAATCAAATTATTTGACATGACAGGGCAGTTGGTTTATACCATTAAGGAAACTTCATCAAATCTTGTTTCGATAGATGCTAACAACCTGAGCGCAGGAATCTATCTGGCTGAAATCAAAACAGGCAATCAGATTTCAAGAAGCAGAATTAGTGTTCAGCACTAAATCTGAAAAGAGATAAAAAAGAAAAAGGATGTCTGCTAACAGACATCCTTTTTTTATGCTTAAGTAGCCCGGATTGGACTCGAACCAATGACCCTCAGTTTAGAAAACTGATGCTCTATCCAGTTGAGCTACCGGGCCTTGAGCGGGCGCAAAAATAAAAACTTAGAGAAGCTTTAAAAGCGAAAGGCCTTCGAATATTTTCTTTTCTGTTTTCGCAACTCACATATCCGTTTACTTTTGCGCGCGCTTTTAAAAAGGCATCAGGTATTAACGAATCCAATTTAAGCATGGACGATGGTAGTTTATCTCAAAAGAGAAAATGGGGATCTCAAAAAACTCAACAGCCCTGAGAAAGGATGCTGGATACACCTCTATGGCCCCTTCGGAACTGAAGAGACCCAAAAGCTAAGCGAACAGCTATCCATTGATATAGACTTTATTACCGACTCCCTCGATATTGATGAACGCTCACGCTATGAAAGCGAAGAAGGTGTTGACTTAATCGTATTAAAAACTCCGCTGCCAAACGATGGCATTTCGGACATCGAAGCTTCTTATATTACTATTCCAATTGGTATCATTCGAACAGAGGATTATTTAATCACCGTAAGTGCTTATAAAAATCAGGTAATTGAGTTCTTCCTTAATACCCCTCCCAAGAATTTTAATCCTACGGATATAGAGAGTACCATACTCGCCATTTTCGAACGTAACGTAACTATGTTCCAGCAATTTCTGAAGAACATCAACAACGAGCGTTATGCCTATGAAAAGGCTTTGTATAAATCCTCAAGCAATGACGACCTCACCAAGTTGCTCAACATTCAGAAGAGCTTAATCTACTTCGTAACCAACCTTCGTTTCAACGATTTGTTATTGCTCAAAATCAAGCGAACTAATTTTTTGAAAATTACCGATGAAGAGAAGATGGATTTGTTGGACGATATTATCATCGAAAACCAACAAGCACTCTCCATGAGTGAAATGTATTCCGACATTCTGAATGGAACTATGGATGCTTTTGCCTCCATCATTTCCAATAACCTGAATGAAATAATGAAACGGTTGACTTCGGTTACTATCATCTTAACCGTGCCCATGCTCATTGCCAGTTTCTATGGCATGAACGTTCGCTTACCTGGTGAAGACCAGCCTTACTCTTTTGTTTTCGTCTTCGGCTTGTGTATTGTTATTTCATCTCTGATGGGCTATTTCTTTGTGAAGAAAAAATGGTTTTGATAAACCCCTAACTCATAACAAAACCTAACGGACGAACTTTGCGTTACTTTTGTTGTTATCATTGAAACTCAAAAAATAAAGCAACATGAAACTAATCCTCACTTCTATCCTCGCTATTTTCTTCTTGGTTACCCCTCCAACCAAAACAGTTTATGATTTCACCGTTAAAGATATTGACGGCAAAGATGTTTCACTCAGCACTTATAAGAACAAAGTTTTGCTGATAGTAAACGTAGCCAGTTTGTGTGGCAACACGCCTCAATACAAAGATATTCAGGCATTGTATGCAAAATATAAAGACAAAGGTTTGGTAGTACTTGGATTCCCTGCCAATAATTTTATGTCACAAGAGCCAGGAAGTGATAAAGAGATAAAGCAATTTTGCACGAAGGAATATGCGGTCACTTTCCCTATGTTTTCAAAAATTTCCGTGAAAGGGAAAGAGATCGCACCTCTATACACTTTCCTTACAAAGAAAGCAGAAAACGGAGTTGTAGATGCGGATGTAAAGTGGAATTTCCAGAAATTTCTAATCAGCAAAAATGGAACAGTTATTCAATCGGTAGCTCCGGGGACTTCGGTAAATGATCCGTCTGTTCTACCTGCTATCGAAAAAGCCTTGACAGAATAATTTTCTTCTTCTCCTACTAAAAGCAAAGGCCATCTTTAATAGATGGCCTTTGTTTTTTACGGAAGTTCTAAGACTATTCGCAGCTTTTCTTAATCGCTTTTTCCGCAGCAACATATCCCATGCCTGCGGAAGTAGAAAGGTCCAAACATCCTTCCAGTAATTCATTATTACCTACCTTAGCCAAGCCCCGATAGTAAAAAGCGGATGGGTCCGTTTCTTCAAATATCAAAAAGAAAGTAAAGTCATCAATAGCCGTTTT
>CANJVG010000041.1 GCA_947478005.1 Bacteroidota bacterium | reverse complement strand
TTAAATCAACTGTAGATAATCCACATCCACTGTTTGTTGGTCTTGTTAAGGCGGCAATTGCGTATAAAACTGCAGAAAAAAAAACTCTTGAACTGAAAGAAGCGGTATCAGTTTAATGGAAGAATGCTTTTTTATTTCTTTGTTTTTTACTTTACATTAGTCCATATTCAAGGAAAAGGTATATAGAATTTCATGCAGCAGCCCGCGGAGATACTTTCAATTCAGAAGTTTGTTTATCTACTCGATGGTTTTCATTATGAACAGTTTACGGCTCATCTACGTTCGATAAATGCAGGTTTGCCGCTTAAGTTGGTAGAAACCATTCGTAACCACATTCCGGCTTTTGATAGCCCTGATGCTTTGTGTAAAAAAATCTATGGTGGTTATAGTGAAGACCAGCGTAAGAGTTTTAATCAACTCAGCTACCACACTATTAAGATGTCCTATTATTTAGCATGGAACTATCCCGGCTATCTGTTACCATCAGTGCAGCGTATTCAACAAGCAGTAAATGAAGGTGATTATGATAAAGCCAATCAGCTTGCAGAATTTTTATTAAGTATTTCAGAGCGCGTGGAAGATTATCAGGCACAGGCTCTCGCTTTAAAGTTTTTGAGTCAGCAGGCTTTCTTAATGAAAGATTTTACCACTGGAATAAAGTTTGACCGGAAACTGACGGAAGTATGTGAATGTGAAATGACTTTGAATAAATTGATTTCGGCCTTGCGCGAATTGATTCATTTATCTCTTGGCGGCAAAAAAGTTGATTTTCGGAAAAATGAACTCTTATTTAAGTCTTTTCATAAACATGCCTCTGCTTCTGTGCGTATTTACAGCAAGTATGCTAATCTTTACCTCACTTATTTTTTCGAACCGAGTGAGTTTTCGGAACCATACACGCTTGCCTTAATAAAAGAAGTAGAAAGAGAATTGGCTAATAATAGTTTTGTCATCTTTCCATTCCTTTTTGACATTACCGGTTCGTTTGGGTTTTTGAAATTAAATTCCTCTTCGGCAGACTTAGCGGATAAAGAATACCGGAAGGAGTTAAAAGAACTTTCCGAACATTATGCACAAGTAAAATTTTGGAAGAGTTATCTGAATCTTCCCAAACTTTTTATGATTGCTATTAAGGCAACCCACTATATATCTAAGTATCATTATTATCTTTCTCGTAAAGATTATTTAATTTTTGTTGGGAAGGACAGTGCAGAGATAAAAAGCCTGCTTGCTGAATGCGAAGAGTTATTGCAAAACAAACATTGGGATAAGCATTACCGCGTGGATGTTATGAGCATAGAGATGCTTTATGGAAGTTTACTTATTCTAATGGGAGGGGATAGTGTGAAAAAAGGAATTAGTCAGCTAGAGTATTTACTTACCTCTTATCAGCAAATGAATTTAGCTGGGAGCACTGATAGCATTTTTCTTTGCTTAATGGCTGGTTATTTTGCACAAAAGCAATACGATAAATGTGCCCATACATACATACGATACTACAAAGCAACCGCAAAAAATGAAGTGTACGAGATTAATGATTTGAATATTCATAGTTACTATTACTTGTCGCAATTCCTGGTTAGTAACCGAGTGCAATATTTGGGTAAAATTCAGTCGAACTTGAAACAGATTGCTGCCCTTACCGATGGAGGAACTTCAGCAAAATACTTCAATGACTTATTGGATTACCTACGACTGACGGAAGTAGCTGGGAAACTACATGTGGAAATCTGATATTTCCACTGCGATTATCGCGCACTTTCAATCTTCGATATTTTTAAACTCAACCAATTTCTATGCTATAGAAAGCGTTAAATTCTTCATTGGGCTCAAGCGCCACGATTCGTTCTTTTGCTGATAGTTCTACTTTTTCTCCTTCTGTATCGGCACAACCAATCCATGGTTCTATACAAAGATAGGGTGCATTTACCTTAGCCCAAAGGCCGAGATAGTTGAAGTCAGAAAAATGTACTGATAGATAATGCGCATGATTGGCACTTCTAATCGTAACAGTGCGCGAACGGATATCTTTAAAAATAAAAGCATCATCGTTAAACATATCTTTCTCTAATTGAAAACAATTTGAATTGTCGAGAACCAAGGATCTTCGGCCATCAAAAAAACCTTCTGCATTTATATGATGACGTTCGGCATCCTCTGTATTTTCGAGTTCAATGTAGTAATCTTCGTAGTCTTCATTGGATAAAAAGGGAACTACAAACGCAGGATGCCCGCCCAATTGAAAAAATAGTGGTTTGTTATCGCGGTTAATGACCTCGTAAGAACAGATTAGCTGATGTCCATCTAAATGATACGCCACCAGAAATTCAAATTGATAAGGATATACTTTCAATGTTGCTTCGTTGCTGGTTAATGCAAAAACGATTTTCGAATCACTGCGTTCCATTAACCTGAAAGTAGATTTGCGGGCAAAGCCATGTTTCTCCATTGGATGCTTTATCCCATCTACCACTAATTCATCGTCTATACATCGGCCAATTACCGGAAACAAAACAGGCGCATGCCATCCCCAAAACTTTTCATCGGCATTCCAAAGATGTTCGATATTGGTTTTCTTATTGTAAACAGAAGTAAGTTCGGCCCCATATTCGCGCAGCTTTACGCGCAAAAAATCATTTTCAATTTGGTGCATAGTTTTTATTGAGTCCGAAAAATAAGCATCCTTTCGAAAGTATCTTATATTCTATTTCATTTTTTCGAACAGAAGACTACATTTGTCGTTACACAACAAATAACTAAAATGAAAAAGAGTTTACCCCTAATTACGGTTCTGTGCCTTGTGATTAACTTTTCAAATGCGCAAAAGCTTTCGAAAGAAGAGACTAAGCAATTAAAGGCGGAGTTAAAGAACTATGAGAAAGATTTGGCTGGTTATAAAGCCAAAATGCAGGATATTAGGAATACGATGGACAGCAGTGATGCGGAGATAAAGAGACTGAAAGATGATTTTGCTTATGCTTCCACAAAGCAGGCCGAATTGGAAAATAGAGTAGCTGATTACAATGGTGAAATAACGCGGTTACAATCAGAAAATAATGTTTTGAAGGGTTATGCTCCTGACGGTAGTGATTCCGATGCGGTTAATTTGAAAAAGGCGCAGGCTGCTGAAATGCCGGTAGAAGAGGTGCCGGCTCCAAAGGGAAAGAGTTCTAAATCGGCTGCTGCAAGAAGAAGTGCCGCCAAAGCACCTGTTGCAGGTACCATCTATAAAGTTCAAATTGGTCTTTACAAGGATTTTGACATTACCCGTTATTTTGAGGAACCACGCTCTATTGGCTATGAAACCGTAGAAGGAATGAACCGTTACGTAATCAGCGATTTTCCTACTGAAGAGGTGGCTCAGAATTTTGCTACCGAAATGGCGCGAATGGGAATTAAAGGTGCCTTTGTTGCTAAGTATGAAAATGGCAAACGAATATTTGAATGGGGTAAAAAGTAATAAATAAAAAACCGGCTTTGGCCGGTGTTTTTATAGTAACTAGATAAAATCTCTGGTTCTTAAATTCCTTCCGGCTTTTATTTTCGATTGCTGTTTTTTCTTTTCACGAATAGCTTGTTTTACCCCGGTAGGAACTTTAGTAGCGATTCTTTTCTTTTCTTGTTGTAAAGCCTTTGTCAGCATTTCGTAAAACTTCTTTACTACATGCGTTTTGTTGGCCAGTTGTGAGCGATGCTGGCTGCTGCTTATACTAAAAATGCCCTCCTCGTTTAGTCGGTTCTTCCATTTCTTGCCAAACCTTTCCTTTTCTTCTTTGTTTAGTAAAGAGGAGTTATTCAGGTCGAACCGTAGTTCTACTTTTGTTTCCGTTTTGTTTACATTTTGCCCACCGGCTCCACTGCTGCGCGAGGTGCGAAAGGTAAACTCAGGCTCAAAATTTCTGTTTTTGCTCATAATCTATAGTGGCTTGTTTTAATTGCAAATGATTATTTCAAATTTGCAACGCGAATTTATACAACATGAAAACAAATTTCCGAAAAGTATTCCTTCTTATTGTTCCGGTATTATTTACTGTTTATCTGGTGGGTTGTAATTTTTTGAAAACGACCAAGGTCGTTCTGGATGTAAGCGCCAAGCCTTTTGAAAAGCTTTCGGAGTATCATTTTTTTACCGGTACCATGAGCGAGCAAAAGCCGAATATGGGTGTGGTGCCTTATGAATTAATTACTACGCTTTTTACTGATTACGCTTTCAAGGCGCGTTTTCTTTATATGCCCGAAGGAAAAATCGTGCCCTATGATACTACACAGGTGTTACAGTTTCCGGTAGGTGCCTGCCTCATTAAAAATTTCTACTACCCCCATGATTTCAGAAAACCCGAAGAGAATAAGAAAATTATAGAAACCCGCTTGCTGGTGCATCGCGAAACCGGTTGGGAAGCGTTGGATTATATTTGGAACGATGCACAGGACGATGCGAAGCTGGATATAGCCGGAGATATTAAAAAAGTTTCCTGGACGCACTATGATGGCACCATAAAAGAGATAGATTATCTTATACCGAATAAGAACCAATGCAAAGGATGTCATTGGTACAACGGAACGGGAATAGTGCCCATTGGGCCTAAAGTGCGGAATCTGAATCGCGATTGTGATTATGAAACAGGATCGGAAAATCAGTTGACACATTGGGCGAAAGCCGGGCTTTTGAAAAATGCTCCTTCATCTGATAGTGCTCCGGTATTGGCAGATTGGAAAGACTCTTTGCATTACAGTGTTGAAGAACGTTCGCGCGCTTACATGGAGGTGAACTGCGCCCATTGTCATAATCCGAAAGGCCCTGCTTATACCTCCGGGTTATATTTAAACTTAGAGAATGGCAATATGGAAAATCTGGGCTTCTGTAAATCACCGGTGGCGGCTGGTAAAGCGACAGGGAATCTATTTTCAGATATTGTACCCGGTAAACCAGATTCTTCGATTATGATATACCGGATGATAAGCGATGACCCAGGGATTCGTATGCCGGAAATAGGCCGTTCGGTTTTGCATAAAGAAGGAGTCGATTTAATTACCCGCTGGATTTCCGAACTTAAACCAGATGCCTGCAAGGCCCGTTGATCCTTTTAGTGAAAACAGGAAGGAGGAGATGCGCTCATAGGTGCTATTGAATAAGCGTGGCTAAATATCGTTGCCCATTGGCTTTTAAATGTCTTTCCAGATAGTTGGTTGCTTCTGTCAGCTTTTAAAGATTTGGCGGATGGTTTTTTTATGAAATTGGCAGATGCCTGCATGGTTTGATTGTACCAACTTCTCGGTTAGGTAAAGATTAATGTTCTCTTAACATTAGGATTATAATTTTGGCACTTCACAAATACAATAACCATTATGGCTATCGGAAAAATCTTCTCTTTTCTTGTTCCTAAAGACAAAAACTTCTTCAAATTATTTACTCAATCGTCTGATAACTTAGTGGAGATTTCCAGAGTGTTTTCAGAAATGGTGAATGCCCCTTCCGAAAAGCGTCAGGAGCTGCTTAAGAAAATTTCAGACCTGGAGCATGTGGGCGATGAAATTACCCATCAAATCTTTACCGAATTGAGTACTAACTTTATTACTCCTTTCGACCGTGAAGACATTTCCTATTTGGCTTCTTCGCTCGATGATATTGTGGATTATATTGACGGTTCGGCCAAGCGTTTGGAAACATATAGAATAATAGATACTACACCGGCCATGAAAAAACTGTGTGAAATTATTGAGCACTCCGCCAAAGAAATTCATATAGCAGTTTCGAATATGAAAGACATGAGCAATGTAGTTCGGGTGCGTGAAGCTATTGTACGTATCAACAGTTTAGAGAATCATGCCGATGATGTGTTTGACACAGCTATTGCCGATTTGTTTGACAACGAAACAGATGCTATCAAGATAATGAAGCTAAAAGAAATTCTTTCAAATATGGAAACGGCTACCGATAAGTGTGAAGACGTGGCCAATGTAATCGAAACGATAATTGTAAAGAACTCTTAATTTAAAATTGAAAATTGAAGATTGAATATTGGGCTAATTACTCAATATGAATTCTTAAATATTAAATCTCGGCCCATGTTTGAAATTTTAGTTGTTATTGTAGTGCTGGCCCTCATTTTTGATTTCATCAATGGCTTCCACGATTCGGCTAACTCTATTGCCACCATTGTTTCAACCCGGGTGCTTACTCCGTTTCAGGCAGTGATATGGGCAGCATTCTTCAATGTGGTTGCCTATTGGATTTCCGATTTCAAAGTAGCTGACACGGTAGCAAAAACCGTAAAGCCTGAATCTATTACGCTTACTGTTATTATGGCTGGATTAGTGGCCGCCATTATTTGGAATCTGATAACCTGGTATGCCGGGATTCCTTCCAGTTCTTCGCACACGCTTATGGGCGGTTTTGCAGGGGCGGCTGTAGCTCATGCCGGTTTCGAAGTGGTGAACGTAGATAAAGTGACTAAGACAATTGCTTTTATTGTACTGGCTCCGCTTATTGGTTTATTGCTTTCATATTTCATCTCCATCCTGCTTTTGTGGTCCTGTCGAAAATCAAATCCTTTTAAGATGGATGGTTGGTTTAAGCGATTGCAATTGGTTTCATCGGCACTCTTTAGTATTGGCCACGGGGGAAATGACGCGCAAAAAGTAATGGGAATTATTGCTGCTACTTTAATGGTGTATGTTTCAAAGGCAGGCATCGACCCTAACCATATTCCTACATGGATGCATGTTGTGCAGGTAGATGGAAAAATAAAGGATATACCGCATTGGATTGTACTAGCCTGTTATTCGGCTATTGGATTGGGAACCCTGACCGGTGGTTGGAGGATAGTGAAAACAATGGGTAGCAAAATTACGAAGCTCACTCCGTTTGAAGGAGTGGCCGCAGAAACGGCAGGAGCTATTACTTTGTTTGCCACCGAGCGACTCGGTATTCCAGTTTCTACTACCCATACCATTACCGGTTCTATTATTGGGGTTGGTTTAACCAAGCGTATTTCGGCTGTGCGTTGGGGTGTTACTTTTAATATTCTCTGGGCCTGGATTCTTACTATCCCGGTTTCGGGCACTATGGGAGCTGCGTTTTATTTTATTCTCAAAAAATTTTTGGGGGAGTAATTTTTTCAAAAGATAACTGTCTGTTTATTTACGCTTCATCTTAGCGTAATACTATTTGCCGAGTATTGCCTCTAAATAAAGAGGTATGAATACTGCCGAAATTAAAATTCTGATTGCGGATGATGACCCGGATATTCTCAATTTTCTAAAATATAATTTAGAGAAAGAAGACTACTGGGTATATGCTGCCTTAAATGGAGCCGATGCCTTAAAAATGGCACTTAAGATAGTTCCGCATGTAATAGTGTTAGACGTGATGATGCCGGGTATGAATGGTGTGGATACTTGCAAAGCTATGCGCGAGTTCGAGGCTTTGCGCAATATTCCGATTGCTATGTTGACAGCGGTAAATCAACCCGAAACAGAAGCCGCTTGCCTGGCAGCGGGAGCCAATGATTTTATCACTAAACCAATTCGCCCGAAATTGTTGCTGAGTCGTATTCAATCGCTTCTGCCGAATGATTTGTTGGAAGGAAGTACGACCAACTTTAAAGTAGGGAATCTGGAAGTGGACACCGAGCGCTATGAAGTGATAACCAATAAGCGCAAAGTTGATTTGCCGAAAAAGGAATTTGAATTGCTGCAATTACTAATTTCGAAACCCGGCAAAACATACAGGCGCGATGAGATAAGAGAAAATATATGGCGAACCGAAACTCTGGCCGATGACCGCACGATTGATGTGCATGTATATAACCTGCGCGAAAAAATAGGCGATGAATATATTAAGACGGTAAAAGGAGTTGGCTATAAACTGGATTATTGACGGCTTCCATAGTTTTTTTCTACCGCCTATTTCTTTCCTTTGCCACGGGCTGCTAAAATAATTGTTAGTGGCTAAGGCTAGCATGGTTTTAAACTACAAGGTTTTTGGCGAAGGTTTTCCGATTATTATTCTGCATGGGTTGCTCGGCTCTTTAGATAATTGGCAAACAATTGGTAAACATGTTTCGGAGAACGGTCTCCTGGTTTTTATTGTCGACCAACGAAACCACGGGCGTTCACCCCACTCTGATCAATTCAACTATGATTTGCTTTCGAATGATTTGTTCGATTTTTTCGAACAACATCAAATCAAAAAAGCGCATTTGCTGGGCCACTCGATGGGAGGCAAGGTGGCCATGAACTTTGCTTTAAAGCATGCCGATAAAGTAGAGAAGATGATAGTAGTGGATATTTCACCTGCGGATTATGATGATAAACACAATGATGTTTTTACAGCCCTGTTCGCTGCCGATGTCAGCAAGGCAAAAAGTCGCGAAGCGGTAGAAACTACACTAAGGCAGTTGTTGAAGTATGATGAAACTACCGTACAGTTTCTTCTAAAATCGATTACTAGAACAGAAGCTCAGGATACCGGTTTTCGATGGCGATTCAACCTCGATAGTTTATCCAAGAACTACTCCCAAATTTCTGCCGCCATCACCTCTGCCACACCCTTCCCGGGCAAAACGCTTTTCATTAAAGGAGAAAAATCAAACTATATCAATTCCGAAAATTACACCTCCATTGATGAGCTCTTTCCCTACAATCAGTTATCCGAAATCATGAACGCAGGTCACTGGGTTCATGCCGAAAAACCCAATGAATTTCTGGCAGAAGTCCTTCAGTTCCTGTTTTAGATTACCCGTAGCCTGTTGGTTAGGCTAATCGCACAACTTGACCTAATTAAGTCTGCTTCATTTTTTTTATTATTGAGGTATGAAAACAAGTATTAACCATCTCCTTATAGTCATACTTTGTCTCCTTTCGGATCGAAGCTTTGCGTGGGGTTTTGGAGGGCACAAAATCACTGGCACCATTGCCTCTCAAAATATTAGTACCAAGGTAAAAGACTCTCTAGCTGTTTATTTGGTCGGATCTACTTTAGAGGATGCTGCTGCATGGATGGAGCAGGTAAGAACCGATCGCGCTTACGATTATCTACGGCCGTTCCACTATATAAATATTGAGAAAGGTCAGGAATATAAACCCGGCAATCAGGATAATATTATCACCGAACTCAATAAAGTAATTGGTGAATTAAAGGAGCGCAATAAATATTCAAAGGAGCAAATTGCACTCGATTTAAAAGTTTTATGCCACCTCATTGGCGACCTCCATCAGCCCCTCAAAGTGGGTTATCCGGTTGATAGAGGAGGCAATAACGTAGGCGTCACCTTTTTAAATACCCGCTCAAACCTGCATAAAGTTTGGGACAGTGATATTATAGAACAGTACAGCATTTCTTCGGCTGATTGCCTTGCAGCTATTTCGGGGTTTTCTTCTGATTCTTTAAACAAGATAAAGCATGTGGACATTATCGCTTGGTTAAATGAAACCAGAACTAATCTTCCGCAAGTTTATGATTTTAATAATCCGGAGATAGATAAGGCCTATTGCAAAAAGAATAAAGCCCTCATTGAAAAACAACTCGCCTAAGTGGAGTAAGACTGGCACAAATACTGTCTGACTTGTTTTTGTCTTAGCCATAGCCCGCAGTTAGAGTCTATGCAAATAAATGTGGAAGGATGAAGTAAAAGGGAAGGTCACTATATTTTCTGTTTTCTTTTTACGTTTAGTTTTCAAATCAAAATTGTATGAAATCAAAAATCTTTCTTTTGACTTTTACTTCGCTTATTGGCTTAGTTGCCTGCGACAATAAAGCTCCCAAAGACAGACTGAAAACAATCTATCAAATCAGTAAACTTACTTTCAACGGAAAAGAAGAGACTTTTAAATGTCTCTCCGACACCTTTCACTACGCGCAGGATGGAACACGCGATTTTAATATGGCAGACGGCACTGGCAAAGAAGAACGCATTGACAATGTGATTGAATGGAAATCATATAACCAGGCAGGCAAAGAAATTAATTCCAGAACTACTTACTTAAATGAACAGGGATTGGAAGACAGTGTAGTAACCAAAAGTGACAATCAGCTAAGTAATGCACACAAATACCTTTACGATGCAGCCGGTAATTTGATAGAAGACAGAGATTATAACCCTTCGTTTCATTTAGTAATCAGTAAATACAAAGTAATAGATGGAAACAGAACCGAAGAAACGGTCATTAATATTCCCGGTACCGACACTTTGATAAGAAGTAATGAAACAGGTGAAGCAGAACAGGTAATTACGAAATACGAAGATGTTATCCTGCATCACGAGTATTTTCCCGATAAACTGAATGTGCCGAGAAATGAAATTACGGGTATCTCTAAACCCGATAAAGAATCAAAAAACCTACATAAGAAATCAGTGCAGCTTACCGGCAAAGGCGATACTGTAGATGTGTTCTCCTTCCGTTATAATTATGATAGTAAAGGAAGGGTTCTAGCCAAGATTCAGGAAGCTCGTAGTGGTGAATATTATGACTCTACTTCTTACACTTATTACTGATAGTGCGTTGGGCTTCGACCTTTTTTTACTTTAGCCCACCAATCAATCCCAATGAAAAAAAGCGCACTCTTTGTATTATCTGTGGTCTGTGGTCTGTGGTCAATTGTAATTTCCTCCTGCAACAACTCGACAAAGTCCGACAAAAAGTTCTTCCGATACAACCAGAGCAGCGGCATTGCCTCGCTCGACCCTGCTTTTTCAAAAGACCAAAGCACCATCTGGGCCTGCAATCAATTATATAATTCGCTGGTGGCATTAGATGATAATTTAAACACCACAGCCGCCATTGCCAAAACCTGGGAAATATCGGAAGATGGAAAGACCTATACCTTTCATTTGCGCAACAATGTGGCATTTCATAACAACGAATGCTTTGCCGGTGGAAAGGGTAGGAGTGTAGTAGCTGCTGATGTGGTTTATAGTTTCAAGCGAATTGTTGACCCAAAGGTGGCCAGTCCCGGTGCCTGGATATTCAATAACAGCATTGATACTACTACTACCTTCACTGCCTTGAACGACTCCACCTTTCAATTGAAACTGCGCAAACCATTTCGCCCTATGCTCGGCATTCTGTCTATGCAATATTGCTCGGTAGTGCCCCATGAAGCTATTGAAAAGTATGGAGCCGATTTTCGTTCACATCCCGTTGGTACCGGTCCGTTTATGTTTAAGAACTGGAAAGAAGGAATGGCTTTGATTCTGGTAAAGAATGAAAACTACTTTGAAAACGATGCTGACAGTAAGGCGCTGCCTTATCTCGATGGCATCAAGATTTCCTTCATTGACAACAAGAAGACCGAGTATCTTTCGTTCAAGCAACATGAACTCGATTTCATCAACAGCATTGATGCCAGCTTTATTGATGAAGTATTGGGCGATGACGGCAACCTGAAACCCGAACTGAACGATAAAATCAATCTGCTTAAAACACCTTATCTAAACACCGAATACCTCGGCTTCCTAACCAATGATAATGCGAAGAATGAAGTTCATCCTTTGCTGAACAAAAAGATTAGGCAAGCCATCAACTATGGTTTCGATAGAAAAGAAATGCTTCGGTACCTGCGCAAAGGAGTGGGCAAACCGGCCGAAAGCGGATTCACTCCCTTTGGTCTTCCTTCGTTTGATGCCGATAAGGTGAAAGGGTATTCGTATGATTTGCCAAAGGCAAAGCAATTGCTCAAAGAAGCCGGCCATGAAAATGGCAAGGATCTGCCTCAAATCAAATTCTACACCAACGAAACTTACAAGGAGTATGCTCTCTACATCAGCAAACAGTTAGAGCAATTAGGCTTGAATATAAAGGTCGAAATTTCGCAGCCTTCTATTCTGCGCGAGTGGATGAGCCAAGGCAAGGTTGATTTCTTCCGCGGTAGCTGGCTGGCCGATTATCCCGATGCCGAAAACTACTTCGCGGTGTTCTATAGCAAGAACGGCTCACCGCCAAACTACACGCGTTTCCGCAACAAACAGTTTGATGAACTGTATGAAAAGGCATTGATCGAAAACGATGACAACAAGCGCTACGAAATCTACCACGAAATGGAGAAGATAATCATTGAAGAATGTCCGGTAGTGCCATTATATTACGATGAAGTCCTTCGCTTTTCGCAAAAGAACATTTTGGGACTAACTGCTAATGGATTGAATGTGCTGAATCTGAAGAAAGTAAAAATACAGTAGGCTATTAAGTCTTAATTAGGGTTTCCATTGCTTTGTCATAAGCCCCAATCATATTCTTCCAATCATATTTCCGTGCATACTGTGTGGTGTCCATCACCCGCAGATATTTTACATCCATAATTCTGCGTTGCAGTTTGACCACAAAATCATCCTCATCATAAAAGAAGGTAGCATGAAACTGCTCGGGGATATGTTCAGGATAAGCTAAACGCTTGGGAAGAAATGGAACCACATTGCAATACATTGCTTCAACTACACTGCCTCCAAAGAAATCCTGATTGGAAGTAACCGGCAACACATCGGCCATCCATAACCATTTGCAGTATTCCTCAAAGGTTTCGGCATAACCAAAGTGAAGAATTTTATCAGCCAGTTTCTCCTTCGCCACGTCAAAGATAGGCGGACGTTTACCATAGCTTTCTCCCAACACAATCAATTGAAAATCAATACCGTGTTCCTGCAATTCAAACAGCGCATTAAAGAAACGCTCAGGGTTCTTATCATACTCCCAACGATGATTCCACAATACCACTGCGCGATTCGGCTTTTCAATTTTAGCTGGTTTACAATTATCCAGTTTTTCTAAATCCATAGCCAATGAAAGCACCGAAGATTTTTTTCGAATGGTTTCAACGGTTTCTAAGTTGTTGTTGTCGGGAAATGCTTTCAGAAACTTCGGCAACGCGTTGAGGAAAGCATCCTGATGATATTGCGAATTGAAGAACACATGGTCTGCTGTCAAAGCTGAGGCATAATTGATAAAGGCATAATGATTGTCGCGCTGCAATTTTACATCTGCATCAGTAGGGCTCCATGGATAATTCAGTTGATTCTCGTGAAAGTAAATAGCAGTTGGAATACTATGTGACCAAGTGCGAGAAAGAGAAAGAAATATATTCAGGTCAACCATGTCGGTGGCGAGAATCAAATCGAAGTTTAAGTTCTCTTGTGCAGAGAGCGTTTGGGCGAGACTGATTGCTCCACCATGCATTCTCCATTTCCAGTGATGACCACTAAGCGAAACAATTTCTATTTCATGCTTACTAAAGCGCTTAAATTCCTCTGCCCATTTTTTATGCGAGCCGGTGAAGAATGATTCAAGCAGAAGGATACGCATGATTGATGTAGATTACGAACGGATGAATTCCAAACGTTCGCCCTTAAAGCGTTCTTCAAAGATTCCTTCATTGTAAACTAAGTTGCCGTTGACAAAAGTCTTCGAAACTTTACCATTAAATTCCTGACCATCTAATGGACTCCATCCGCATTTGTAAAGAATGTTGGAAGGAGAAACCTTCCAACATTTATTCAAATCAAGCAGAACAATATCGGCAAAGTAACCTTCACGAATATAGCCGCGCTCCTTCACATCAAAACAAACGGCCGGAGCATGACACATCTTCTCCACTATCCTTTCCAACGATATCTTACCTTGATGATAAAACTCCAACATCAAATTCAAGGAGTGCTGAATCAAAGGCAAGCCCGAAGGTGCATTCAGATAAGTATTGTTCTTCTCTTCAATCGTATGCGGTGCATGGTCAGTTGCTATTACATCTAAGCGGTCATCGAGCAAGGCTTCAAACAGTGCTCTCTTGTGATGCGCTTCCTTAATAGCAGGGTTACATTTTATTTTACTTCCCAACCGGTCGTAATCTCCTTTGTCGAACCATAGATGATGGACACAAATCTCTGCCGTAATTCGTTTATCCTTCAAGGGAATATCATTCCTAAAGAGTTTCAGTTCATCTGCGGTAGATAAATGAAAAACATGCAAGCGTGAGTTAAACTTCTTAGCGAGTTCCACTGCATAGCTCGATGAATTCAAACAAACCTCCTCGTTCCTGATTTCTGCATGATATTCAAAGGGAATGTTCTCGCCATACTGTTTTTTGTAAAGTTCCGTTCTTTGTTTCACCAACCGGTCATCTTCGCAATGTGTGGCAATCAGTATATCATTTCTCCCTTTAAATATACGCTCCAATACTTCCGGTTCATCTACCAGCATATCACCGGTGCTCGAACCCATGAAAATCTTAATGCCGCATATCTTCTTCTTGTCTACCCGCATCAACTCTTCATAGTTATGGTGGTTGGTGCCCATGTAAAATGAATAGTTAGCTAAAGAAGTTTCCGCAGCTATCTGATATTTCTGTTCGAGCAGTTCTAATGTGCATGCAGGTGGATCAGTGTTAGGCATTTCCATAAAGGAAGTAGTCCCTCCTGCAACACCAGCTTTAGCTTCTGAATAAATGGTTGCCTTATGCGTTAAGCCCGGCTCGCGGAAATGTACCTGGTCGTCAATAATGCCGGGAAGAAGATAAAGGTCCTGGGCATCTATTTCCTCCACCTTGAACTTAACATCGAACGAAGAATCAATTCGTTCGATTCGTTGGCCGCGGATGAGAACATCTTTGTTTGTTATTGCTCCTTCGTTAATAACCTTTGCGTTTCTGATTAAGTAGTCGCTCATAATTTCTTTTACAAGGCGAAGTTAATACCAAAAGAATAAAACGAAAGCAGAGTGCTTGTAAATTGGAATATACAAAATGATAAAGGTCATCATAAAAATGTCCATAACTATTTTGTAGGATTGTAATTGATACTGATATTTGCCGTGTGCTATTCAGTTCAATTAATTAAAACAAAACAAACAATGAAAAAGCTATTTTATTCAGTAATGGTTGCCGTAACGATGTTGCTAGCAACAAACAATACACAAGCTCAGGCATGGAGTAAGGATGCAAAGGTTCTTGGAATAGGTATAGGCGGTTCTTCTTTTTTTCACGTCAGCAATACCTATTACGGCAATAGTTTTTACCAGCCGGTAACAGGCCAGTTAAACTTTACTGGGGAGTTTGGTGTGCATGACTATGTTGGTATTGGCTTTACTACGGGTTTTGGTGGACGTCCTGGCTACACCGCTTCTTATGGTTACGGTTACTATGGAGGCAGATATAATTATGGATATCCTGAATTGAATGTGCCGATAGGTGTAATAGCTAATTTTCACTTCTTTCAGTTAATAGCTGATAAGACTGGCAAAGACATTCACTCGGACAAGTTGGATGTTTATGCAGGGGTTAATCTAGGCGGTGGTATTGCCGTTTTATTTGGCACTTCTAAATCTGCCATTGTGCCAATTGCTTTTGGAGGAGTTCAGGCAGGTGCCCGTTACTATTTTACCGATAAATTTGGTGTAAACGCGGAGGTGGGATTTCCTAAATTAATTCATGGGGGAGTTGTTTTTAAACTATAATTACCAAGGTAACTAACAAACAGAAACCCCGCCAATTCATTTTGGCGGGGTTTCTGTTTGTTAGTTAGCCATCATTCCTGATTTGTTTATCCTTTAATAATGGATATAGAATACCTTCGTGGTCTATTGGCGAGTGGTCAGTATTAAATATACCTGAGCATGCACGCCATCTTCGATACCCTTATCAATAGTTTTATAGCCGATGAAGTAGGCATTGCCGATGATTTTTTGAGCAAATCGCTGGCTGGGCTGCTCAAGAAGAACCTGCTGGCGCTACACGCCAATCAGCAAATGCTGGGTGCAGGCACAGGCAACGCGAGCTTAGTATCGCTCGATAAGGCCGTGCGCAGCGATAAGATTTATTGGCTTGACCCGCTGCACCACGACCTGCACGAAGATGATTTCTTTCTGCTCATGGACCGGTTTATCCGATATCTGAACCAAACCTGCTACACCGGCATTACGGGCTATGAGTTTCACTACACGCTTTATGAAAAGGGAAGTTTCTATAAAAAACATATCGACCAATTTAAAACCGACAAGAGCCGCGCTTACTCCATGATAATGTATTTAAATGCCGACTGGCTGCCGGCCGATGGAGGCGAACTCTGCATTCATCATGCCCACCACAAGCAAAACATAGCCCCCGAAAACGGCAAGTGTGTGTTCTTCAAAAGCAATGATTTGATACACGAAGTATTGCTGACCCAACAACCGCGCCTGAGTATTACGGGCTGGCTAAAAACAGATTAGTGAAGTAGATAGGCGCTGAACGGCAAAGGGCCGCCCTTAATTATCGTGATGGTCGCTGAGCTTCGATTGGTAATACAGCTCCTTAACTTCCTCCCACAGCTTTTTGGCTTCCTCATCACCGCTTTCGGCATCGTGCTTTAGTTGCTCATAGAAATCCTCTGTCCTGGCTACTGCACGGTGCTCAAGCGCAGCCTGAATATCGCCTATCATTTTCATCAGCGATTCGGTCTCCCCTTTAAACTTCACCAAATCCTCATCGCTCAACCCGGCAAAGTTTACCTGACTCATGGCCACAGCCAATTGCTGCACATCCAGCATCAGTTTATCCCTTTGCTCTGCATCCATACTATCCCAGCGGTTATAAAAATCGCTTAGTTTCTTATCCAGGCTTTTGTCATCCTCACTGTCGAAATATGCCTTGCTCATGCTGCTCTTATTTGGAGGGCGAAGGTAGGGGTTTTGTTGTTTTCCTGCAAGGTGGCTTGTTTAAAAATACCGTAGGCTCCCGAGGCAGAGACCCTGCGGGCGGTATATAGCGCAAGCCACAGACTTGCTGCTTTATTTAACCCTTCCAAGTTACCGGCATAGCCCGAAGACCAGGAAGAATGGTAGCGCATTTGCGTGGATGTATTTGGCTGTGGAGAGTTTGCCCCATAAACCGACAAGCGAAAGCATATGGAAAATAGTTACCTCAAAATAATATTTTTGAAGTCTCCTCGATAAATCGCTGGTCTTCTTTTTGAAACACAATTTTAAAATCATAAAATTGACGATGAAAATATATTTCTACTTTATTTTTGTGCTACTCAGCATGGCAACGATTTTTACTGTAAACGGTTGTAAAAAAGAGAAAGCTGCTGACCTGCCATTAGCGATAATAGCAACCCTTGACATAAACCTAATTACCAACACAACCGCAAAAAGCGGAGGTTATATAACTGCTGACGGAGGAACGAATGTTACTGCACGTGGAATATGTTGGAACATAGCGCCAAACCCAACCATAGCTAACAACCACACCACCGATGCTGCAGGAACAGGCCTTTTTTCAAGCGCCATTACGGGCTTAACAGCGGGCAGCACCTATTATGTAAGAGCGTATGCCACCAACAGCGGGGGGATAGCTTATGGTTTGCAGGTTAGTTTCACTACAACCGGGCTTACTGATATAGATGACAATGTATATAAAACAGTAACCATTGGCACACAAGTATGGATGAAAGAAAACCTTAAAACCACGCGCTACCGCGATGGCTCAGCTATAACGGAAATACAAGATAGCTTAACATGGGCAAATGTTTACAACACCGGTTCAACAACCCCTGCCTGGTGTTATTATGGTGGCAATACCGCCAACAATGCCACTTACGGCAAACTCTACAACTGGTATGCCGTAGCTGACCTGCGCAATGTATGCCCCACCGGCTGGCATGTACCTACTGATGATGATTTTACACAACTAACCGACTTTTTGGGCGGAGAGTTTATAGCAGGCGGAAAAATGAAAGCTATAACCCTCTGGAATGCCCCCAATACAGGGGCAGATAATTCCTCCGGTTTTACAGCTTTGCCCGCAGGCAACCGTAGCACCAATGCAAATTTCACCAGCATTGGCAGTTTCGGCTACTGTTGGTCCGCGACTGAGAGGAGTGCTACGAACGCGAGGTATCTGTATTTGTATAGCACTAGTTCCGATGCAGTTCGCTTCGATTACAACAAGGCGAATGGTTTTTCTGTCCGCTGCGTAAAGGATTGATTTATTGGGTTATTTGATTAATATTACTGGTTCTGCCCTTGGGTTTGTATTTTGTTGTGCATTTATTACTTTTCTATCAAGCGCAAAATGTGAAAAGGGATTACCGTTATCGCAAACCCACTGTTAGTGGCAGGGGTATTTATTTCGTATCAAAACTCCAACCGTAAACTGCAGGATTTTTTCCACCCATAGGTCTTATGTAGGTGCTTAATTGCCCTCTGTGATGAATAACATCGAAAAGAAAAAACCAAAGCATAGCATTTCTAGGCATTGTTAAAAGCGGACTGCCCGAAACGAGTAGTTCAACATTGATGTTTTCGAAAGCATCTTCACTCATTGTGTCAACAACTTTTATTGCTTTATCCCAATAATCAGAGAGCACTTTTGATCCTTCCTTAGTCTCCTTGAATGGCATTACGAGGCATTCATCACATTTTTCTTCACTTAAAATTACATTAAAATCAAAAGCATGAGCGATAATGTGCTCCGCTATTTCATAGGCACTCCTGCTGTTAGGATGAGGTCTGTAATTAAGATTTTCATTTGGTAAAGCCTCGATTACAGCAACTGTTGCTGCTAGTTCATTTACAAGGCAAGTTTTAAAAAATTCTCGATTAGTCATAATTGTCAAATTTAAATTTCCTACTCATAAGGCTTTTCGGAATGCGCCCCGTTTTTAAAGTGGTATCTGGTCTCCACTTTTTTTAATTTTTCTTTTCAGTCACAATGGGCGGTCAACCCTTTGGCTTTCGAAGTCAATCGTTGTTTTAAACTTGCGCATAACTTATAAATATGTGAAAGTTTCTCCCTCAAAACAAACAAAAACTTTTGCATTTTGTCCTGCACTTTTATAAATCTAAATCTTCTATCATTCCATAATACCCCGCAGGTTTCAAAAAACTAAAAGGTATGAATCGTCCATCACACCATTTTTTATGATTTAAAATAAGCATTAATGAAATTGTGCTGGAAGGGATTAAGCCCTTCACTCACGCAACAATTGGTTAACCGCTTTTAGGGTTAATTGAACAAACCTCTTTCTAACAACCAGCCTTTTATTGAATAATCAAACTTTGATTGTATTGTTTTTTATCGGCAGATAGCTTCATGAAATAAATGCCCGAAGGAGATTTCAGGTCTATATGAGTTGTTTGTTCCTCTATACTTTTGGCATACACCATTTCACCCAGCATATTATAAACTGTAAGCTCAGCATTCTTCATAGCTGCGTTCAGATGTATGGTAAAATTATCAGTAGCAGGATTAGGGTAAACAGTAAAAGCCTTGTCAACTGCATATTCTTCTACCCCTGTTACAAACTCTGCCAAAGGGCGCTGCCAAACAGAACTTCCATAAGTTCCCGCAAAAAGAGTGGTGCCGCTGATAGCTAAAGACTTTACATCCTTATTCGCCAAACCGGTATTCATAGCCACCCAATTGCTTCCGCTATCAGTAGACATAAATATTCCATCTCCTTCAGTTCCGGCAAAAAGATTGGTGCCACTTACCGCCAACGATCGAACAGTCAAATTGGTCAAGCCATTAATCACCTGTGTCCAGCTGGTGCCGGTATCGGTTGATAAAAACACACCATTATTGGTGCCGGCAAAAATAGTGGAGCCGCTAACAGCAAAAGCATTAACCGACAGTCCTGTCATGCCATTGTTTACAGCCGCCCAGTTGCTGCCGTTATTGGTCGAAAGAAATATACCATGGCCATAAGTTCCGGCAAAGATATTAGTTCCGTTAGTAGCCATGGATAACACACCCCAATCCGTTAAACCGTTGTTTATCCTTGTCCATAAACCTCCGTTATTGGTCGATAGAAATATGCCTTCAGTAGGAGTTCCGGTAAAAAGGTTCGTATCACTGGCCGTTAAACAATAAACATCATTAAAGGTTAACCCGTTATTCACGGGTGTCCAGTTATCACCGGTATCGGTAGATAGAAATATGCCACCGCTACCCCCGGCAAAAATACCGGAACCGTTTATGGCGAATGAACGGACGTTGTGTAATGTTATACCGGTATTTACAGCCGACCAATTGCTTCCGTTATCGGTCGATAAAAATATTCCGTCATCCTCCGTTCCGGCAAAAATATTCGAGCCGTTCACTGCTATTGAGTTAACGATATTTGCGACTAAGTGGGTATTGGCTACAGCCCAGTTACTGCCGTTGTTGGTCGACAAAAACACTCCGTCCATAGTTCCTGCAAAAATGTTTGACCCTCTTATTGCCAGCGTACCAGCAGTCAAATTGGAAACAGAGTCCCAGGTATTTCCGTTATTAGTGGAAAGAAATATTCCGGCACCGGTTCCTGCAAAAATCGTTGAATCGCTTGCTGCAAAAGAATAAACATAGGGGTCTGTTAAGCCAGGCACCCCTGTCCAATTACTGCCCGTATCGGTCGAGACAAAAGCTCCGCCTCCCCAGGTTCCGGCAAATATTTTGGAACCGCTGGCGGTTAATGAAATAACTTCGGTATTTGTTAAGCCGCTGCTAGCTGCCGCCCAGCTATTGCCATTAGTAGTTGATAAAAACACTCCAGCATAAGTTCCGGCAAAAACTTTACTTCCACTAACCGCTAACGATAAAATAGTTTCACCTGCCAGGCCTGCATCAACCCAACTGTTTCCGCTATCGGTTGATAAGTAAATTCCTCCATCACTTCCGGCAAAAATGGTGGTGCCATTTTTGGCCATAGCCCGGACCTGTCCGCCAATCGGCCAACCATTATTCACTGCTGCCCAACTGCTTCCATTATCCGTTGACATGAATATTCCATCATAGGTGGTTCCGGCAAAAATGTTGTTTCCGCTCACTACCAATGAAGTTACCTCTAAATCTAAACCAGGCAAGCCATTATTTACACTTGTCCAACTGCTACCATTATCGGTTGATAAAAACACTCCGCCATAATAAGTTCCGGCAAAAATATCGGCACCTTTAGTTGCAAAACAGGTTACCCATCCTCCATTAGGTCCATTGGTTTGCCACTGTGCATTAGCAGTAAAAAGAGTAAGTGTCAGGAACGCTAGAAGTAAAATTTTGGTTTTCAATATGTTTGGTTTTATAAGTTATAAAAACAAGAAGCCTCATCCATCAATAATGCGCGGATGAGGCTTTTGAAATTATTTTCGATTGCAAGTTATGAATATAAACTTCCAATTCCGTTGTCTTTAGCGACTACCATACACAACCTTGTCAAAACATTACGTCAAAGGTTGCCGCTCCCCCTTTTACCGCCTTGCTTAGGGCGGGCTTTTTATCGCAGAGGCCTGAAGCGGAGAACTGCGGGGGGGGAGGCTAACAAAACCACTCTGTATTGGCTAATCTATTAGTTAGTTGCACGCATAGGTGAGATCGGCCGATACCAGCGTATTAGCCGGTTGATAAAGCGAGCTGATATTAGCCAAGTAACCATTGCTGTCGAAAGTATAGCTAAAGCTGCTGGTTGAAACCGAAGTGCCATCACTATCTTCAATCTGCCTAATCAGGTTTTTAATTGTTTTTCCATACCGTGCATCAGTCAAAAAACCATAAATAAAATTGATGCCGCCTTTATTCAGCTTATTGGTATAGTAATCAAAGTTGCTGGTGCGTGTTATACTTCCCCCTCCGTTATACGTTATGGTACTAGTCACATTTTCATCAGCCCAGTTATAGATCGTCCAACCGGTTACATGAGCACCCGACCCTTTGGTTGATTTTATCATTTGACCTTGACTGTTATAAGTGAAAAAGATAGTGTCAAAGTTAACTTCCCTAAGAATCAGACCTTCTGCGTTTATTACCGAATATTTTGGCAATCCGGTCGCAGCACCGGCAGCGTCATAGTTTTGTTTGGTCAGCAAACTGCCGCTTGCGCTGATAAGCAAGTAATCGCCTGTAATGGAATCGGTTCGTTTTGTTGCGTAGCCATTGGCATCAAACTCATATAAAGCAGTGAAACCACCTATACTAAACGATTTCATAGAGCAGCTGAGTTGTTTTTCCTTTTTGCACGATGCCATAGTAAAAAGAATAGTAACGGCTAACAGACCAATGCTCTTATTGAATATTTTCATTGTATAATTTTGTGTGAATGTAACCAAATTGCAACCATGGCTGTTTGTTTTGCCGTTGTTGGTGCTTACACCAACAACGAATGTATAGCTTGTACTCGTTGGTGACGTATCGCAGAGCCGATACTAAACAGCAACAAGGACGGAAAGGGATTCCTGGTTGCTTCGCAGTTGCTGAAGCATAGCCAATGGGCTTCGCCCTTGTTTTTGTCTTTTGTCTTTAAGCGACTACCCTACACAACCTTGTCAAAAAATTGCGAAAAAGGTTGCTGCTAACGTTTTGCGGGTTTAAGAAGTTGGCGATTTTGAAGCACAAAACTGTCTGCCAGCACTACACTTGATACGAAGCACAAATGTTCATTTAACCACTGAACCGCCAATTTCTTAAACCCGCTGTTATAGGCGGTTTTTATTTGTCTGTCCGCCATTTACTGTTTGAGTTTCTTGATAACCTTCTCATAAATTTCTTTGTATGTCGCATCTTTCTTGAGCCAATTATTTGTTTCTGTCGGCAACCAATCTTCATTCATAAAATCTTTCTTACCTGCTTTCTTGGTGTCAAGAATGTATTGAACTGACTTTGTAATTTCAAGAATAAAATCGTCAAGCGGTTGGTCAATATTGAGAATGTATTTGTCTGCCGCTTTGATATAAGGCTGTCCTTTCAAAGTTTTCATCTTTTCTGTTAGCTCCTCAATCGTTCCAATCTTGGTCAAGTTGTCCTTAAAGAAATAAATAGAAGTCAAAGCAACAAGAACATCGTTGATGTAATTGTTTTGGAGTATTTCATAATTGCTAATCTTTTCTGTCTTGATGCGATTTACTCTTTCGGAAACTCTATGTGCAAGCATCAACTTATAAAATTGGTCATCTTCGTTTGCGTCCATATTGAAAATTTGGTCGCAATAGATTTCAGAGAAAACAAGTTTGTGTCTCCCGACTGTTGAAATAGGAACTTGCAAGTAGAAAGATAAATAAGCAACGCCTAAATCAAGGTTGTGAATTTTTAAGTGCATCGGACTATTGCCAAAAGGGTTTCTGTATTTCTTTTTGTTTACAGTTGCCCACTCTCCGTCTTTCTTATCGTAGAAAATTCCGACTGCATCAAGGTTGCTATATATTTTGTTTTGGATTCTGTCGCCTGAATGTAGGTCTCTTGCACTAATTGCGTTTTGGCTGTTGCTTGCAACAGCAATGTCCATTGATATTTTAGAAGTTCTTGTCTTGTCTTGAATTTTTGTTAGCCGCATTAAAATTTGAACTTCATCAGGCAAGTCATTTACAATTCGCGTTAGAGTTTTTGTTGTCTGTCCGCCATTTACAATTTGAAAATTTTTAATTGTCAGTTTATCACCGTCAACTTCAAAGTGTTCGCAAACGGCATTGATACCGTTGTTCAAAATCCAAAAGTTTGATTTCTTTCCTTTTGAATATTCTTTTTTGATTTTAGAATTTATGTCGTTCTCACCTTTGTAATAACGAACATTCAAAGCAAGGATGAGTTCTTTCTTTTCTTCAATGATTGGTTTGAGTGAACTTGCTACAATGCTTGTAACAATTGTTTCAACTGGAGTTTCGTTGTCATCGTGGTAGCTTAATTTCTTGATGAAATATTCGTCTGCAATTACTTTTAGTGTTACTTCATTCTTTGGAATTTCAATGTCGTCATAGAGTTCTTCTAATTCCTCATAGTTGTAAAACTTGATTTGAAAATTAATGTCCTTGTCGTTGTAATTTGTGTAAAGTGCTTTGATGTCGGTTTTAATTGTTCCGTCAAAGTTATTGTCAATGTAATAAAAAGTGATGCTGTAATTATTGTCCTTTAAGTTTTGAGCCGTAAGAATTGGAGTTATTTCTTCGTCAACTACTTTGCGGAGTTTTGAGTTTGGTGTTAATTTGTCTGCACTTATTTTCAATATCCAATCAATGAATTTTTTGTTCTTTTTAATTTCATTGGTATTCAAAAGTTGTCCGTTGGAATACTTGAATTGGAAAACACTTATCTCTCTGTTCTTTTGATTTGTAAAGATTGCATCGTTGCCCAAATCATTTGCCATATCAACGATGTGGTCTTTGATAAAACTGTCAGTGTCTGTGCCGTCATATTCAAAGTCAATGATTTTGCTGAAACATTCTTTCAAGATAAAGTGTCCGAAAGCAGTCCCGTCATTTTGATAGCTGAACTGTTTTGTCAGGTCGGTTACTTGGTCTTTAATTTTTGCGTAGAAGCTCATATATTATTTGTCTGTTTGTTAGTAATTGTATCGTCCTTAAAATCGCCTATAACTTGTATATAGGTGCCACTCTGTGGCACCTATCCGACCAAAAATGGTCGGCTTTGTGCCATAAAGTTGCTTATTATATAGTTGAGTAAATATCATCTTTTATTTTATAAAGTATCAAACGGGCTTATTATTTTTTGAATACTCTTGGTGCTTACATGGGTATATACTTCTGTAGTTTTACTGCTCTTGTGGCCTAGTATTTCTTGTATGTAACGTAGGTCGGTTCCGGCTTCTAATAAGTGGGTGGCATAACTGTGGCGCAGGGAGTGGATGCCTATTTCTTGGTTGATGCCCGCTTTTTTCAACAGTAAATTCTCTGCGCAGACCCTACCCTAAAGGGGGCTTTGCTTTTTAGCAGCCGCCTCAATCGCGCAGATGGTTTTAATTATGCATTGTTCTACGTCTTCTGTATTGTCTATCACATCGCTGTTTGAAAAACGTATGATAGATATGCCGAATTGCTTCATGTCTTCATCCCGAAATTTATCGTATTTGTTTTGCTCCTCTTTTTGGTGAATACTGCCATCTACTTCTATCACCAACTTGAGACAGTGGCTGTAAAAATCAGCAATGTAATTGGCTATAGGATGTTGCCTTCTGAAATGGTGCTGTATAAACGGTTCCGTAGTTAAAATTTTCTCTAGCTTGCTCTCTGCTAAAGTAGGATTCAGGCGCATTTCCTGAGCCAACTTAAATAGCTTATAGGATGCGCCATAATACATGGGCAATGAGTAATAGAGATTCATCGGGCAAATGTAAAAATGAATGATTATCCCGGCTGTTGTGCAAGGCCCCCTTTAGGGTAGGGTCTGCGTGGCGGCTGTTCATGGGTTCAGCTTTCCATTTCATGGTTCTAAAATAAGATTTATTTCAGAACACAAAACCTTCCTTCATTTTAAGACACACCTCCAATTACCTCTGCCAATTGTGCAGAGCGCTGCCATCTAAAAAGCAAAGCCCGAAGGCCTACTTCTTTTTGCAGTTGCTGAATTCTTCGCCTACAAACTCTTCGAGTCCTTTCAGCAGTTCCTCGCTGGGTGTGTTGGTGGCTTTGGCTATTCGGAGCACCATATACAGGTAGTTGTCCTGGTCGCCTGCCTCAATAGCATAGATGGTGTCGCGGTCAATGTCGCAGTGGTTGGCAAATTGCGCTACGCTCATTCCCAAATTGTGTCTCAGGTCTGATACCCGCTTGCCTACTTGCTGGGCTAATGTTGGATATTTCATGGATTAATGTTTACCCAAAGATATATACACATATACAAAAAATATGTCGGAACCTTCCGACAACAGTATGTCTTTCGGTCTCTATTATTGCACCCGCAAGGCTGCTGAAGCCGGCAAACGTTCTTTAAACAACAGCGGCCACAGTCGAGGGAGCAGGCGCTGAGCCAGTTGCTGCGGAGGATGCAGCAAGTGCAGCAGAGGCCAATGTAATTGCAGCAGCGGATGAAGCAGTTGCAGCAGCCGCTATTGCAGTTGCAGCAGAGGATGAAGCAGTTGCAGCAGCCGCTATTGCAGTTGCAACAGCGGATGAAGCAGTTGCAGCAGCCGCTATTGCAGTTGCAGCAGAGGACGAAGCAGTTGCAGCAGCCGCTATAGCAAATGCAGCAGAGGATGAAGCAGTTGCAGCAGCCGCTATTGTAAATGCAGCAGAGGATGATGCAGTTGCAGCAGCCGCTATTGCGAGTGGCCTAGTCCTGTTAACAGTTCATTATTAGTTCATTATAAACCATTAAAACCAAAAAAACATGGCAAAATCAAAAAAACGGCCATTAGCCGTATTTCGCTTTCGTAGTTATCTTATTTTAGGCGTGTTCATTCAGCAGCTGAGAGATGTGCTGGCCGATATCGATGCCCAGGCCACCATTTTTGTAACCCCCGACCCTACCACGGCCTCGGTAGAGGCCAATATAGTGCTGCTGATAGAGGCCGAAACCAATGTGGGCAAACGGGTGGTGGGCAGCGTGCAGGCACGCAATAATGCCTATAGTGTGGTGAAGGATGATGTGTATGCGCTGCTAAGGTATGTGCAGGCGCTGGCCGATGCGGCCGCGAGCGAGGACGCCTCGAAAGCTATTATCACGGCTTCGGGTTTCGATTTGCGGGTGAACGGAGTCATTCAGAAACCGGCATTGGCCATTAAACCCACAGCCACCCCCGGCATGGTGAAGATAGTGGCTAAAGCAGTGGCTAAACGGGCGGCTTATGAATGGCAAATGAGCAGCAATAATGGAGCGAGCTGGACAGCAGTAGGCACTACCTTAGGAGCCCATACCACCGCCATGGGTCTGGCTGCGGGCACCCGATATCTGTTTCGTTTCCGCTCCACTACCCCCAAGGAAGGCACCAGCGGCTGGAGCGCTCCGACTGTGTACATTTATACACTACCGCCTACAAATTGATTTGGTGATTTGGTGATTTGAAAATTTGATGATGAAATACAAATGAAAGCAACAGCCTTCGGCTGTTTATTATCAAATCACCAAATCACCAAATCGCATTCAGCTGTTTATCATCAAATTATCAAATTAACAAATCATCAAATTGTAATAAAACCATGAAAAATCCCTACATCGAATTCGGAGCGCAACTCAAAACCTCGCTCGATTATATTATTGCCAATCTGCCAGTTAGTCCGACCTTCGAGGACCTGAACCAGCAGTTGGTAGATTCTATTTACATCATCAATCCATCGGAGGGCGGCCCCTTGAACCTGGTGGTACCTATACTCAAGACGGTGCTGCCGAATGTGTATAATGGGTATTTTAATGTCGGAGGTCGGAGGCTGGATGACCGAGGTTTAAAGACGGCTGTTGTATTACATCCGACATCGGACATCGGACATCAGACCC
>CANJVG010000040.1 GCA_947478005.1 Bacteroidota bacterium | reverse complement strand
CAATTCCTCGAACGCACCGCCAAAAGCATTGACCGCCTCAGCAACCTGCTCGATGATCTGGATGAAATATCAAGGCTCGAAAGAGGCGAAGAATCTATCGTAAAAGATGTGTTTGACATCAATCAATTGGTCAAAGAGGTTTTCGAATCCATGGAATTGAAGGGCAAGCGAAGAAATATCACTTTCCGCGTAAAGAAAGAAAGTGACCGGCCTTTTATGATCAATGCCGATAAAGAAAAAATCCGTCAGGTCATCACCAACCTCGTAGTCAACTCTATTAAATATGGCAACGAAAATGGCGAGACCACCTGCAGCTACTATACCATGGACGATAACATTTTAATAGAAGTCACAGATAACGGTCTCGGCATTGGTGAAGAACACCTGCCTCGCCTCTTCGAACGTTTTTATCGTATAGATAAACACCGCTCGCGCGAGCAGGGAGGTACCGGCCTCGGCCTCGCCATTGTTAAACACATCCTCGAAGCCCACCATCAAACCATCAACGTCCGCAGCACCGTAGGCGTAGGAACTACCTTTGCCTTTACACTTCAGAAAGCGAAATAGATTCGGTTGTTTGTCCTTCGCCTAATCGGGTACCTCTAAGTTCCGATGATTCCGGATACTCAAGACGGGGATAAAAGATCTGAATTTACCCAAAAAACAACCAAAATCACGCATTCCATAGGCTTCTTCTTTGCTCCAGGCGATTTCGGAATTGTTCCGAGACATTGCGGAAATCGTCCGAGAGGCTGCGGGAATGCTCCGAGACCTTGCGGAAATCGTCCGAGAGGTTGCGGGAATGCTCCGAGACCTTGCGGGAATCATCCGAGAGGCTGCGGAAATGCTCCGAGACCTTGCGGAGTTCGTCCGAGAGGCTGCGGAAATGCTCCGAGACCTTACGGAATTCGTCCGAGAGGCTGCGGGAATGCTCCGAGACCTTGCGGAATTCGTCCGAGAGGCTGCGGAAATGTCCCGAGCCTTTGCCGCTTCCTCCTATCCAATCCCAGCCATTCCGCAAATCCATTTCGATAAAATTTATTCCACGGCTAGCAATAATCTCAGCTTTCGCTTAAACCAATACTCTTAAAATATATATTTGCCCCTATGGAATTTATCAAACTCGCCCTCGACTTCTTTCTGCATTTAGATAAACATTTGGCAGACCTGCTCACCCAATACGGAACCCTTACCTACGGCATCTTATTTCTCATCATCTTTGTAGAAACCGGCCTTATCGTAATGCCCCTTTTGCCTGGCGATTCATTATTGTTTGCTGCCGGAGCCCTCGCAGCCGCCACTGGCAAACTCGACATCGCCATCATCATTCCTTTGCTCATAGTCGCAGCCCTGCTAGGGGACAACGTCAACTATTTTGTAGGCAAATTCCTCAGCAAGCAAATAAAAGAGCGCGAACGAATCCTTTTCTTTAAACGCGAATATATTACCGAAACCGAAGCCTTTTACGAAAAACACGGAGGCAAAACCGTCATCATGGCGCGCTTTGTTCCGATTGTTCGCACCATCGCCCCCTTTGTGGCGGGTGCCGGCAGCATGAGCTACTCGCGCTACATCACTTTCTGTGTTACCGGTGCCATACTTTGGGTAGCGGGTATTACCAGCATGGGCTATCTGTTCGGCCAGGTGGAGTTCGTAAAAAAGAACTTCGAATTTGTAGTTCTTGGAATCATCTTCGTTTCTGTCCTTCCTATTGTGTGGCAAGTAGTTAAGGCAAAGTTCCCGAACAAAGCAGTATGAGGAAATTCGGATTGATAGGCAAGACCCTCACTCATTCCTTCTCCAAAAAATATTTTGAAGACAAGTTTCAACGCGAGCAAATAACCAATTGCTCCTACGATTTATTTGAGCTAAAAACAATCGAAGCGTTTCCCGTTCTCCTAAAATCAAACCCACAATTAGTCGGGCTGAATGTGACCATTCCCTACAAAGAATCGGTGATGCCCTATTTAGATTCGATTACAGAGCAAGCCCAAAAAATCGGGGCAGTCAATTGCATTCGAATTGTAGATGGCAAAACCGAAGGATGGAATAGCGATACTGTCGGATTCTCCCGTCCATTGCTGGGGTTGCTTACTGAAACTCTTATTCCAATTCCTACTCAATCTTTTGTTTTAGGCACAGGCGGCTCTTCCAAAGCAATTGTTTATGCATTAGAACAATTGGGTTTGCCTTTTGTGAAAGTTTCAAGAGAAGCAAAACAGAATTGCATTCGCTATGAAGAAATAGCTATGCGAATGAAGGAGGCCAACCTCTTCATCAATACTACTCCGGTAGGCATGTTCCCCAATCAAAACGATTGTCCGAATATTCCTTATGAAAAACTAAGTTCGAAAGATTTCCTTTTCGACCTTATCTATAACCCTGCTGAAACCGAATTCTTAAAACACGGGAAACTGCAAGGAGCCAGAACCAAAGGCGGGTTAGAGATGTTGCAGTTGCAGGCAGAAAAAAGTTGGGAGATTTGGAATTCCTGATTTTGTATTCCTTGCCAATTGTCAACTGACCCTTGCCAACTATTTTCTCATTCCCCACCAAATCATCAGGGCATTAAACGAAGTAACCGTCAGCGCCAGAATAGTTTTTATCCAGCCCTTGCTGTGAAAATCGGGTAAGTCGCCTTGAAAGAGTTGCAATGACTTTTGCCACACCGAGTAGTAATCGCTGATGTAGTAAGCGTCTTTTAGCACAAATACCAGATAGAATCCAAAGGCCAGCAGATAAGGAGCAATAGCCACCTTCTTCAACGATTGTGAGTAAGCATTAGAAGTTACTATCAGTGCAAAGAAGAAAAAATTCAATACAAAAATCATCACTGACTTGGCGTTTTGATAGCGCATAGAACTTTCATCAGGAATAGTGGTGGATGTCAACGTGTGCATCGTGTACCACGAAAGCAGAAAAGTAGCCACCACTCCCACGCCAAAGAGAACAATGAAAACACGGAGCGCCTTCTTCGGGTCAGGATTGAAAAACTGAGCACTGGTGATGGATTTCTTATAAACGTAACCCATCATAAACCCAACAGCCGCAATAAGAAGGAAAATGATTAACGAGAAAAAAGAGTACATAGGTTATTATTCGCTTGCTCGGTCGATTAAAGTAGTTGGCAACTGCTTCGTAGTTTTAGCGCCCAGATCTTTCATCTTTTCTGCACGTCTCACTAAATTGCCAGTGCCATCATAAAGTTTTTTCATAGCTTCCACATAGTCCCCTTTCGCGTCATCCATCTTCTTGCCTACCTTCACCAAGTCCTCATAGAAACCCACAAATTTATCGTAAAGCTTTCCACCTTCTTCGGCTATTTCCAACGCATTTCTTGTTTGCCGCTCCTGTTTCCATAGCGAAGAAATAGTAAGCAAAGTAGCCAGCAATGTGGAAGGGCTTACAATTACAATTTTCTTATCCCATGCAAAGTTGAACAACTCGGCATCGCCCTGCACCGCTAAACTAAAAGAAGATTCTATGGGAACAAAAAGTAAAACAAAATCAGGGGAGTTTAATCCCGTAGCTGTTTGATAGCTTTTATCGCTCAATAGTTTCACATGGTTGCGAAGGGAATCCACGTGGGCTTTCAAAAACTTCATGCGCTCCTCTTCGGTGGTTGCGTTCACACAGGCGTTATACGCTATTAAAGAGACTTTCGAGTCAACGATGATGTGTTTGTTATCAGGCAGAAAAATAACCGCATCAGGTCTTATCCTGTCTCCATCATGATTGGTGGTGGCGTATTCCATTTTGTATTCATCTCCGGCTTTCAATCCGCTGCGCTGCAATACTTTCTCCAAAACCATTTCTCCCCAATTACCTTGCTGTTTGTTATCGCCTTTCAACGCAACCGCCAGTTGATTTGCCTCTTCGCTGATTTGCTTATTTAGGTCAATCAGGTTCTTGATTTCTGTTTTCAAAGTAATGCGCTCGGCAGATTCATCTTTGTAAGTCTTGTCCACCTTCGCTTCAAATTCTTTAATCCTTTCTTTCAAAGGATTCAGAATCACATCCAGGTTGGTTCTGTTCTGCTCGGTGAACTTCTGGCTCTTTTCGTCAAGAATCCGATTGGCTAAGTTTTCAAACTCCTTCGTAAACTTCTGATTGAGTTGCTCCAATTCGCTTTTCTGTTCAGACAGCTTCTGCTTCAGGTTTTCATTCTCGGTCTTGGCCGAGGCAAAAGAAGAATTCAGTTCTTCTGCTTTCCTTCTTTCTTCACTCAATTTTCTTTCTGCATCGTTCACAACAGCCTTTACCTCCACCTTTAAATCATTCACACTTTGCTCCAACATACGAGCCTTTTCATTAGCAGTGCTCAATACACTCTCGCTTTTCGATTTCAAGAAGAAAAACGCCAACGCACAACCCACCACTAATCCAATAAGAAGAAACACAATATTCATCAACCGTTATTTTGAATTTTAAATGTAACAATTCAATTGAAAGCGCTTTACTTTCTGCGTAGCATCGCAGAAATTAAAACGTACGACTGATACCCACCACCCAACGGAAATCAAAATGCTTTTGCGAAACATACGGTGTGTTGCTGAGGAAGAATGGAACATCGAAACGGAAAGTAAGCGGCTTAATGTTCTGCAACACACCCCATTTCTTAACTGTCAAAGCAACTCCAACTCCGGCATCAACCCGTAAATGCGAAAGCTGCTTTTCGTTATTACTGTTGGTATAAGCAATAGCACCGGCATCGGCAAAGAGGTAAGTGTTTAAATTGAAATGGTCGCGCAACCAGGCATTTTTGCAGGGCACTATGCGGTTGAAGTCAATTTCCTCATTAATCGCAAATCCCGAGTTGCCTTTGTAGGCAGGCAGCACATTGCCGTATTTGTCTTTTTCTGCCAGCAAGTAACCTGCGTAACCGCGTATGTTGAGTCCTCCACCAAAATGAAGATGGTTTACATCTATATCGTAGTTGCCTGCCCATTTCTGCGGCACAAAACCCGCAGCGCGATAGTATTTGCTATCCATCATCTCCTCGGGATTTCCACCGGCTAAAAAGAGGGCGCTCTCACTTGGCAAATCGTTTCCGGTTCCATATCTGCCATAAACCCGTGTATTGAAATCAAACTTCCAAGCCTTGGCTTTGATAACAGATGTTAGCTCGAGATAGTGGTAATCGAAAGAAGAAGTAAGCGCCCCTGAACGCAAATGTGCGGTAAGGAAACCGTTATAATCGGTGTGCGCATAAGTATAAGTAGCCGAAAGATTCAACGAAATGTTAAACTTCTTGTTGCTGGTCCAGATGGCATCCCACTCATTGGGATAGAGCAAGTAGTTTCTGTATCCCTCGCGGTTGCGCGTAAATGCTTTGATATTTATGTCTGTCGAAAATCCTTTGGGAAACTGTTTGCTCAGACCTATCTTATACATCTCGCAACCATCTAACCATTGCGAATGAAAGTAGAATGTGCCTTTGCGAATTATTTTATCAATGGCAGTTTGATAGTCGAAGCGATAAGAGAAGTAGCCGGCCTTTTTGCGCGTATCTTCATCAAATCCGTAGCGTTTGCCGCCCTGTGCAAGATGTGTGTTTATCCAAACAGAAAGCGAGAACACATGTTTCACACCCATGTAATTTCCGTTGGCATTAGCACCAATTTTAAAACCATCGTAAGCATTCCACCAAATATCGGGACGCATATACAAACGATACTTTTTTGAAGAAGCAGGAGGATAAATGTGTGAATCAAAACGCAACTCCACATTGCCGTGCTTGCGATTGTCGAGCATATTGATGTCGGCCAATCGTTCAGTCGGGTCAATGATTACATTCTTTATTCCATCGGGAATGTTCACAACAGCATCATAAGTTGGTTGCAGTTTATCCCAACCATACCATTTAGCGAGAACTGTAGTCTGTGGTCTGTGGTCTGTGGTCGATTTTTCAAACCATGTATTCGGAATGTGATAATCAAATACTGAATCACTATTCGATATAACCCGCAGGTCAATCGGCATTTGCATTCTGCCTTTGCGTTTCAGGCGAATGACGTATTGATCTTTTATTTTCCCCTTCTGAATTCGGCCAATCTTGTAATCAATATTCTTAGTGGTCTCCATCCACTCATCAAAAAACCAGTTCAAATCAATGTGTGTGAACTGTGAAACGCTGTTGCGAAAATCTTCGGGATAGGGATGTGCAAATTTCCATTGTGCCACATAATGTTTCATAGCCGCCTGAAAAAGTGAATCACCTAAAACGTATTGCAGATTATAAAGCATGGTCGAAGTCTTTGCATAGACATGCCGATAACCACCTCCCTGCCCTAGCGCACCATTGAATCCATCGCTGTGGGTATTGAGTTGTTCGTCTTCATACCGAATAGCATCGGATAGATAACTATAGTAGCATTTGCTTTCGCGTACTTTAGTAGGTTCAAAAAAGCGTTTGTAGTACCAACCTGTTTTTTTGCCAAACTGATAAGGAATAGTAGGCCCGTCAATATGTTCTAATCCCCAGGCTGTAAGAAATTGTGTAAATCCTTCATCAAGCATTGCGCGGTAGGTTTCATTGTTGCCAATCATTCCATAAAACCAGTTGTGGCCAACTTCATGCACCAACAAACCCCGATACTCCACATCGCGACCGCCATCGAGCGTAAGCATAGGATACTCCATACCATCAGCAGCATCAGCCACCACAATCTTTGGATACTCGTACACACCAAAGTCGCGGGAGAAAACGGAAATGATTTTCGAAAGATATTCCGAAGCATTCTGCCATCCGCTTGCGTGCGGCTCCTGAACAATTGCTACGCAATGAACTCCTTTGCTTCCTACGGGATAAATAATTGTATCATGAATCCGGTAACTAGGGTCAGCAGTGAAAGCGAAATCGTGCACATTCTCTGCATGATACTTCCATGTTTTTGTTTCTCCCTTTTTGTAAGGTATAATTGTATCTGGTTTACCATCCCATTTCTTGTCTTTGAAATTATAGATGTCGAGTTTCTTCTTTAATGAATCGGGCAATACTTCACTTTCATTTTGCAAAACTCCTGTAGCTTCAACCACATAGTTGGAAGCAAAAGTCAAGTCCACATCAAAAGTCCCGTAGTCGCCATAAAACTCGCGGTTCATGTGTTGGTCGGTATTCCAACCGCTCTTTCGATCATACACACAAATCTTAGGATACCACTGGCAACCATTGTAATGGTTTGCCCCGAATGACTTATATTTCTTCATTCTTCTGCGTGTAGAACCTGCATCGTAGTATGTTTTGAAGTTTATAAGTAAAACCTTTGACGAGTTAGGAGCCATTGGCTTATCGAGAAATACTTTCAGAATAGTATTGTCAAGCTGGGTTTGCAAAACGAGTGAGTCTTGATTTTTAATTGCTTCAATAGCTATTCCAAGTTTCTGCCTCTCATACTTTCCGTAAGTAACATGCGCGTCATTGTTATCCTGCAGATTGTCTAAGTATGAGCCCGGCTGAAAAGCATTTTGGTAGAGATGGAAATATACATAGTAAAGCGTGTCGGGCGAATTGTTGACGTAAGTGAGATTTTCTTCACCTGAAATAATATCGGTGGTTTCGTCCACAATTGCTTTTATCTTATATTTTACATCCTGCTGCCAATAACCTTCGAAAGGTTTTCTGTTTTTCCAGTAAAGTGGTTGACAGTTGATGGTCGATATTTGATAGCAAAAGCATAGCGTAAGTAGGAAGAATTTCTTCATCGGAGAAAAATGAGCGTCTTTTATAAATTTGAAACTCAAAATAAACAGGTTTTGCCGAATAGCACTTCTAACGAAAGATTATATCAGATTGCTCTTACACTTTTGCCGAATGTAGGAAGTGTGCTTGCCAAAAACTTAGTTGCCTATTGCGGAGGTGCAGAGGCTGTATTCAAGACTTCGAAAGGAAAATTGGAAAAAATTCCGGGTATCGGCAAAGAAAGAGCTGATTCAATTGTAACGGCAACTGTATTGGAGGAGGCGGAGGCTGAACTTGTATTTATAGACAAATACAACATCACACCTCTTTTCTTTACCGAAGAAAATTACCCTGCCCGACTAAAGAAGTGTAACGATTCACCGATATTGATTTACTATAAAGGCAATGCTGATTTAAATGCCGAGAAAGTTGTCGGCATCGTGGGAACCAGGAGAGCAACAGATTATGGAAAGGAAGTAACCAAGAAACTGATAGCAGATTTAAAGGAGCATAATGTTTTAATCATTAGCGGACTTGCCTATGGAATTGATATAGCCGCACACAGCGCGGCTTTGGAGAATAACTTAAAGACCGTTGGCGTTCTGGGTCATGGATTAAACACCATCTATCCACAGCAGCACAAAAGCATTGCAAAGAAAATGGTTGAACACGGTGGCTTGCTTACTGAATACCATTCCAGCAATGAAATGCATCCATCTAACTTTCCGAATAGAAACAGAATAGTGGCTGGTTTGTGCGATGCGGTGGTAATAGTCGAATCAGCTATAAGCGGAGGTGCTGTGTTAACGGCTAAGATAGCTGATTCATATAATGTGGATGTGTTGGCATATCCAGGAAAATCAACAGATAGATTTAGCGCAGGTTGTAATTCTTTGATTAAATCACACAGAGCCAAAATGATGGAAAGTGCGGAAGACCTTTTGCTTGAAATGAATTGGGTGGCTTCTGAAATGGAAAAGCCACAAAAGAGACAACAAAGACAACTTGAATTTGTGCTTTCCGAACCAGAGCAAGAGGTATATAATCTGCTCAACGGCAAAAACGGACTTACTATTGATGCGCTTTCCAGTTCTACAGAAATGAATTCGAGTGTCCTTGCAGCTACACTTCTGGAAATGGAGATGAATAGTATTCTTATTGCATTGCCAGGAAAGAGATATAAGTTGCTTTAGGAAATAAGCATTCGACAAAGCACTTCGTCTGTTTAAGTTATCCCACCTCCCTGCCGAGTTGCATTCGAGTTAAGTGTTTTTAAATTTACGCAGAAAAATTTCCACCAGTGGCAAAGCAAAAAAATCAGAAGGTAGAAGGCAGAAGTCAGAAGTCGAATCCGGCAGCTTCGAATGTAGTAGCTCAACCAGGCTCGGTTGTTACACTTCCATCATGGGTTCCTTACCTCTTTATTTTTCTTTTTTGTTGCACTCTATACTCTAACACACTTTGGAACAAGTATGCTATTGATGATACCATTGTATTAACGGACAATAAATTCACCAAAAAAGGTTTTGGTGGAATTAAGGATCATTTCACACACGATATGTTTGAGGGCTTCTTTGGCGAACGGGGTGCCAAGTTAGTGAGTGGCGGTCGTTACCGGCCTCTGAGTATGGTTAGCTTGTCTATTGAGTATGAAATTTCGCGCAAAATAAAGGGCGATAAACGGGGTGAAATTACTGAGAAGAACATCATTATGGGCGACCAAGACCCTTACTTGTTTCCTGTTTTGAATCATGCTGTCAATATTTTGCTTTTTGCATTCACGTGCATCCTGCTTTTCCATATACTTCAAATTATTATCCCTAAAAAATATTCCATTAATACTCCTGTGGGAAAGTTAGGCTTGGCATTTTTTGCTACCCTCCTTTATGCAGCTCATCCTCTTCACACAGAGGCGGTTTCCAATGTAAAAGGTCGGGACGAGGTAATGTGCATGCTACTCTCGTTATTGGCATTATTTGCAACCATAAAGTATTCGAAAACAAAAAACATTGTTCATCTTGTTTGGGGAGCCGTTGTCTTCTTTATTGCCTTGCTTTCGAAAGAAAATGCGATTACGTTTTTTGCCATAATTCCCCTTACCTATTTTTTCTTTACGAATCTTAAAGCGAAGGATTACGCCATAACACTGGGGCTGTATTTGATTCCGGTTGCAGCTTTTCTTTTTGTGCGAAGTCAATTTACGCAATCGGGTCTTACGCAAGACTCGCCTGAAATACTAAACAATCCGTTTCTGCTCGCTACCACTTCGCAGCGTTATGCAACCACAATTCTCACGTTTCTTTACTACTTTAAACTGTTGATTTTTCCTCACCCTCTTACGCACGATTATTATTTCAATCAAATTCCTTATGTTGATTTTGGTGATATGCTTTTCATTCTTTCTTTTTTAGTGAATGGCGCATTAGTAATTTATGCGCTCATGAACCTGAAGAAGAAATCCATTGCCTCTTACGCGATTCTCTTTTACTTCATCACCTTCTCTATTGCATCTAATCTCTTATTTACCGTGGGTGTTTTGATGAACGAACGCTTCATATACATGAGTTCGTTAGGTTTCTGCATTCTCCTTTCCTATCTCCTAATCACCTATATTAAGAATCATAAGGCAGTACTTGCTTCTTTTATCATAATACTTTCCCTTTATTCCCTTAAGACATTCACGCGCAACTATGATTGGAAAGACAGTTTTACGCTTTTCCGCATTGATTCACACCATAGCCCTAATTCTGCTAAGATTCAAACTTCCGTAGGTGGCGATTTAACAAAAGCTGCTGATTCTGATATCCATGCTTTACGGGACAGCGGTATGATTAAAAAGTTCATCAAAGACCTAAATGCTTCCGTTAGTGATGAGGATTTAAACTACATCAATAATCTTCCCGATTCTTCGATCCGAAACTTGTTGCTTGATTCTTCAATCGCTCATTTGAACGAAGCAGTACGTGTTTACCCAACTCATTCAAATGCTTGGTTGCTGATAGGCAATGCCCTTTATAAGCGCTATCATAATTTACCCCAGATCATTCCAATTTACGAAAAAGCGGCTGCTTATAGAGTGGGTGGATATTATGATGCGTCATTCAATCTTGGCATTGTTTACAATGAATCAAATATGCCACTTCAAGCGAAGAATAATTTACTTAAAGCGTTTGATGCAAAACCAGAGCAGGTTGAATGCAGATATTTGTTAGCTCAGGTTTATGCAAAATTAAATCAGCAAGACTCGGTTGAGTATTGGTTAAAGAAAGGCAACGAAGTAAGAGCGATTGAAGCTGGTGACTATTATCAAGTGGGAACCGGCTTTGGAAAAACAGCCGGTAATTTTCCTGTAGCTATTGCATACTTAAACAAGGCCGTAGAAATGAATCCGAAGATAGAGTTGTATTTGGAAGATTTAGGGGTCGCTTATGGTTTAAGTGGGCAATTTGATATGGCAATTGCTACTTCTGAAAAACTTATAGCACTAAATCCGAAATACCCTGCAGCTTATATGAATCTTTCAGTCTCGTATCGGAATAAGGGAAACAAACAAAAAGCGGAAGAGTATTTGGCGAAATATAACCAAGCTAAAGCCGCGGTGCAATAGTGAAGCAGTTATAGATATTCTATATTCACTTTCAGCTCTGCAAACTTTCTGATCATAGCACTCACACCGCAATATGTTTCCTGTGAAAGGTTAACCACTCTTTCCATTTTGCTTTTGTCTTCTTCGTTATTGAGTTTGATGAAATAAGTCAGATGAACGGTGTGATATATCTTCGGGTGATCTTCGGTTAATTCACCTGCCACTTCAATTTTAAAACTAGAAAAGCTTACCCGCATTTTTTTTAAAAGGTCAACCACATCAATAGCCGTGCAACCTGCAAGTGATGAAAGGATCAATGCTTTGGGCCGCACTCCTGTTGAAACAGATTCTGCCGCTCCATCAATCCGAATTATTTTCCCGTTTTGAAGAACATCGAATTTTTCGGCTTCGAGATGCCTTAGTGAACTTGTATGTGTCATGATTTTATCGCTTTACGGGAATGTGATTCAGGTTTACTTCAACTTCTTTATATCAACATACAGGAGAGTATCATTTACTTTAAAGTCTGCTTCCTTTTTGAGTTTAATATTCGTGACTTGAAGCTCATTCGTTGCTTTTAAAAACATCCTGGGATTCTCGGTCGTGGTAATTACTGCAGGTATTTTAAACTTCTTTACGTCCGTTACCCAGTGGTAGCTCAATTCAAATTCTCCCTTCTTTATCTTCTTCAACTTGTATTCAAACACAGGTATCTTCGTAAACTTCAAGTACTGCTGAAACAACGGAAGTAAATCCATACCTGTTTTTTTGCAGAAATACATAGCCACATTCTCGTAGCTGATATTCTTCATCTTAAAAGTGGTGTCACACATCCCTTTAAAGATACTCCACCACTTTGTGTCATCATTTACTATCGTTCTGAGCGTGTTTAAAAATAAGGCTCCTTTATTATACATGTCGCCATTACCCTCTTCATTTACCCCATAAACACCTACAATAGATTCTTTATTACCGACTTGTTTCTTCTTAGCATTGATATATAACATGGCTGTATCATGTCCAAACATGGCTTCAACATAAATGGATTCCGTATAAGTGCAGAAGCTTTCATGAATCCACATATCCGCTATATCTTTACAACTCACACTATTACCCCACCACTCGTGACCACTTTCATGAATTATGATATAATCAAAGTCAAGACCAAGTTTGGAATAATCTTTACCAGCATATCCGGTCAAATATTTGTTCCCATAAGCAATAGCTCCCTGATGTTCCATACCTAGATAAGGTGCTTCTACAAGTGCATATCCGTCTTCCCAGAATGGATATTTACCCAAATATTTTTCGTAACATGCTAACATCGGCTTGACCTGTAAAAATTGCGCTTTCGCTTTATCCAGGTTATAGCTCATGACGTAATAATCCAACCCTAGTTTTGATCCATCTCTTGAAATATACTCATCACCAAAGGAGACGTAATCGCCAACATAGAGGGTAACATTATAGTTGTTGATAGGGTAATGCACGAACCAATGAAAAGAAGTGGTCGTGTCTTTTTCCTGCTGTTGTTCAATTTCTTTCCCGTTAGAAATACAGCGCAATCCTTGCGGGACGTTGCACCAAATGCTCATGCTATCAGGCTCATCGCCCAGATAATCTTTACAAGGCCACCAACAACTGGCCCCCATTCCTTCGCAACTTACCGCAATCCAACTTTGGCCATTATTGTCATATTCCCAAGTGAAACCACCATCCCAAGGTGCTCTTTTGGCAATAGTAGGTTTACCTTTGAAACGCACTACTATCTCGCCCGCTGAACCTCTTTTCATTTCGCTATTCATTTCTACAAACACAGCATTGTACTCCCTTCGATATTTTAATTCAGCGCCATTTGATTTAATGGAAACAATGTTCATGTTCTCGAACAAATCTATCTGCATGGTTTTGAATTCTTCGACTGTCTTAAACACGATTCGACTGGTTCCGGAGATAGATTGGTTTGCGGTATCAATCTTTACTTTCAAATCATAAAAGGTAACATCGTAGCAAGTGCGCTCCGGACGAAGAGAACCTCGAAGGCTGTCGGCTCTGGGAAACTCTTTCTTTTCTTCTATTAGTGACTGCCCAGAAGCGTCTTGATAAATTAAAGCAAACGATAAAATGAAGAACAACACCTGCAACAGTTTTTCTTCTCTTCTGCAAAATCTTTTTTTCATTAAGTTATGATTTCTAATTGAGTTACAAGAGTATGGAAATTGAAATAAATTGCCGACTTATTCGTGATTACAAAAACAATTTAAGAAATGTTGCAGTCCATTTTGTTCTTCTCAGTGGTGTTTTCTATTTATGGTGCGCTGGAATATTACGGATGGCAGTCGGTGAGAACTGTTATTAATCCCGAAAATATTAAAACCGCTAAATGGTATTATTGGGGCTTAACGGCCGTGTTGTTTGTGCTCTTTGCTTCTTACCGTCCATTCTTATATAAGTATCTGCCAAAGACCATCGGCACTTATTTTGCCGTTGTGTTTTTCATTCTTCTTCTTTCGAAGCTAGTGGTGCTGTTGTTTTTATTTCCCGAAGATGTAGTTCGCTTTTTCAAATTTGTAGCTTCTAAGTTTTCTTCTACTTCTTCAACGCCTGCTACCGGCATTTCGAGAAGTGAGTTTTTGAGTAAGCTCGCTCTGATTACGGCTGCCATTCCTGCCGGCACTTTAATTTATGGAGTTCTTGTGAATGCCTATAACTACCAGTTTAAAAAGGTGAGTATTAAATTTCCCAACCTGCCCGAAGCATTTAATGGCTTTAAAATCATTCAGCTTTCGGATATTCATTCCGGAAGTTTTACCAAAACTGAACCTATTGAAAAGGTGATTGAGAAAATAAATAAGCTGAATGCCGATGTGGTTCTTTTTACAGGAGACTTAGTGAATAATACTTCGGATGAAATGGATGCTTACATGCACGTGTTCGATAAACTTAAGGCCAGGCACGGGGTATTTTCTATCACAGGCAATCATGATTATGGTGATTATGTTTCGTGGGATACACCGGAGGCAAAGAAGGCCAACTTTGATAAGTTCATCGGAATTCATAAAAATCTCGGATGGGATCTATTACTGAATGAGCACCGGATAATTGAACGCAACGGAGAAAAGATTTCGATTATCGGCATTGAAAATTGGGGTGGTGGACGCTTTGCTAAATACGGCAAGTTGGATGTGGCACATAAAGGCACGGAAGAGATTCCTTTTAAGATATTGATGAGTCACGACCCATCGCATTGGGATGCTCAGGTGTTGCCGAAGTATAACGACATTGATTTGATGCTCAGCGGACATACCCATGGAGCGCAGTTCGGTATTGAGAACAAATGGCTGAAGTGGAGCCCTTCACAATACATCTATAAACAGTGGGCGGGCCTATACAATCAAGGCAAGCAATATCTCTATGTCAACCGCGGGTTTGGGTTTCTGGGTTATCCCGGTCGGGTAGGCATTTTGCCGGAGGTAACAGAGATTACTTTGTACAAAGCCTAAACTTTGACCTATATATATGAATGGCCTTTCCCTTCTAACCCACAGCCTTCCATTTTTTTAAATCTGTTTTCCGAAGATTTTCTATTCAACGTTTGCAATTGTCGTCTGAAAATCTATTTTTGCGTTCCCTTTTTCGGAAGGGTGTGTATTTTACACGCAAAAAAACAAGAATTATGAAGGTTAAAGTATTCAGCAAAGACGGTAAAGAAACAGGCAGAGAAGTTGAACTTTCTGACGAAGTTTTCGGCATTGAACCCAATGACCACGCAGTTTATTTATCAGTGAAATCGTATTTGGCCGCACAGCGCCAGGGTACGCACAAATCAAAAGAAAAGAACGAAGTAGCCCGCACTACCAAGAAGGCTTTCCGCCAGAAGGGAACCGGAGGTGCTCGTAGAGGTTCTATGAAATCTCCATTGGTAAAGGGAGGAGGTCGTGCATTTGGTCCTAAGCCGCATAGCTACGATTTGAAAGTAAACAAGAAGGTGAAAGACCTGGCTAAGAGAAGTGCTCTTACTTACAAAGCTAAGGATGGCAATCTTATTATAGTTGAAGATTTCAACGTGGCTTCTGCTAAGACTAAGGAGTTTGCAGCAGTGGTGAACGGCTTGAATTTGAAAACAACAAAAAGCACTTTCATTTTAGAAGGCGCTGATAAGAATACACAGCTTTCTGCCCGCAATATTCCTTCGGTATATATTGTAGAATCGAAGAGCCTGAACATTTATGACATCATGAACTGCAAGAAGTTGGTGTTGAACGAAGGCGCGGTGAAAGCTTTGGAATCGAATTTTTCTAACAACTAATTAATAGGAGGAAAATAAAATGGGAATCAGCGTAATTATAAAGCCAATGGTGACTGAAAAGTCAACCAAGAACCAAGAGAAACTGGGCAGATATGCTTTCAGAGTACAGAAGACAGCTAACAAATTAGAAATTAAAAAAGCTATTGAAGCTGCTTACAGTGTGCAGGTAGAAGACGTGAACACCGTTGTGAACGTTGGGAAAACCAAAACACGCCAGACCAAGAAAGGTATGGCTATTGGTATGAAACCATCTTACAAGAAGGCTTATGTGACCTTGAAGAAAGGTGAGACAATTGATTTTTACGGAAATGTATAAAGCCTGAGTTCCTGAAAAGGACTTAAGCAATAAAAATATTCTTTAACTAAAGTGGAGCCTTAACCACTGATATCAAAAAGCAAGGTTATAAAAAGAATAAAAATGGGAATTAAGAAGTATCGGCCAACAACACCGAGTTTGAGGTTTACAGAACTCCTCACATTCGAAGAATTAACTACCGACAAACCAGAGAAAAGCCTTCTCGCTCCTTCGCGCTCAACCGGAGGACGTAACAAGACCGGTCGTATGACCATCCGTCACGTAGGTGGTGGACACAAACAACGTTACCGTATTATTGATTTCAAGCGCGATAAGTTCGGTGTTCCGGGCAAAGTGGCTACTATTGAGTATGACCCAATGCGCACTTCTTTCATCGCCCTGGTTAACTACCCGGACGGAGAAAAGAGATATATCCTGGCTCCAAACGGATTGAAGGTGGGTCAAACCATTCTTTCAGGCGAAGGCGCTGCACCGGAAGTAGGTAATACCCTTCCTTTGGCACAAATTCCACTGGGTGCTATTATTCACAATATCGAATTGCATCCGGGTAAAGGCGGTTCTATCGTTAGAAGTGCCGGAACTTCAGCTCAGCTTTTAGCTAAGGAAGACCGTTACGCTATCGTGAAATTGCCTTCTAGCGAAACCCGTAAAATATTAATGACTTGCACCGCTACTATCGGAACAGTATCAAACGCTGACCATAACTTGCAAAGCTACGGTAAAGCCGGACGTAAACGTTGGTTAGGTCGCAGACCAAGAAACAGACCGGTTGCGATGAATCCTGTGGATCACCCGATGGGAGGAGGAGAAGGACGTGCATCTGGAGGTCACCCTCGTTCTAGAAACAACATCAAGGCGAAGGGTTACAAGACACGTACACCGAAGAACAAGAGTTCGCAGTTTATTGTTTCAAGAAGAAGCAAGTAAGCGTAGTAAGTATTAAGTAAAAAGTATTAAGACAATACAAAAACATAAAACCAGAAGATGGCACGTTCAATAAAAAAAGGTCCTTACGTTCAGTTTAAGTTGACAAAAAAGTTAGACAAACTGAATGCTAACGGTAAGAAAACAGTTATCAAAACCTGGAGCCGCGCTTCGGTTGTTATACCTGAAATGGTAGGACACACGTTTGCGGTTCACAACGGAAACAAATTCATTCCGGTGTATGTTACTGAAAATATGGTAGGCCACAAGTTGGGTGAGTTTTCTCCAACCCGTATCTTCAAAGGACATTCATCTAAGAAAGTTAAGTAGTAGTAAAGTAGTAAGATAAATTCAATAAAGTAAAGAACATGGAAGCAGTTGCACATTTAAGAAATAACCCTACATCTACCCGCAAAATGCGTTTGGTAGCAGACCTTATACGCGGTAAAGGTGCTTTTGAGGCACTTACCATCCTCAAGTTCAGCAAGCAGGAACCGGCTACTAAGTTGGAGAAGCTGTTGAAGAGCGCTATCAACAACTGGGAGCAGAAGAATGCTTTGCGCCCTGAGGACAACGATTTGTTTGTGAAGGAAATTCAGGTGAATGCCGGCACTATGATTAAGCGTTTTTTGCCAGCCCCGCAAGGCCGTGCTTATCGCTTACGCAAAAGAAGCAATCACGTAACTATTAAGATTGACAGCAAAATTGCGGTAGCTCCTCCGGTAGCTGCTGAAGCTGAAACTGCTGAATAATATTCAGCTTTGCTTTAACAATACAAAAAACCCCTGCTGCAAAGCGGGGGTTTTTTATTTTTAATTGTTACTTAAAGGGATGATGACTATTCTTTGCTTTGGTTTCGGAAGTTTAGCATAACCGCCAATATTAACCCAATGAGGCATCAGCCTGTTTATTTCAGCACAAACCGTACTCCCGCAAAGGCCATAGCCCCGCGCAGCGGGCCCCAGATTAAAGATGCATCAAACTGATTGCTGAAAGGTTGATCACCTGCTATGATGGGATTCTTCTGCGAAAAATTCAAGAGGTTCTCACCGCCCAAATACACTTCCCATTTCTTCCATCGATAAGTTATTTGTGCATTCAACTGAAAGAAATCTTTCGATTGCAGCGCGCGCTGATTGGCCGCATCGTTTGGCGAAGTGTCAGGGATTCTGGTTTTGCCAAACCAATTGAGGCCCGTGTTGAAGCGCCAGTGTTTGTTTTTGGTGGTGTATTGCAACGAAACCAAACCGCGGTGCTGTGGCCGAAGCGGAATTATTTTCCTTCCGCTCTTGTAATCTGATTTCGCCTGCTCATATTTATAGGCCAGCTTCACATCAAAGCCCTTCACCACTTCATAGTTGGCTTCGGCCTGCACCGCGTTGGCAAACGATTTGCCAGCCAGATTATAGAACTGCAACTGGCGCACATTTTCCATGTCTACCACCACTTGATGAAGAAAGTCGGTGCGATAGTAATCAACCGAAATATTGCCTTCGCGAAAGTTGAGAAAGAATTTATAGTTCAGGCTCGCGCCAAAGTTCGAAGTCTCTTCGGCTCGGATGTTGGGGTCGATTATTATAGCGCGATTGTTGGCCAGCAGACCGAAGTTCTCGGCAAACAAGGAAGGCGCGCGATAACCTTTGCCGGCCGAAATGCGCAGGCTTAAATCGTAAAGGATATTCCATTTGAGGTTGAAACGCGGAGAAAGAAATGTGCCGTATAGATTGTGTTGGTCCACCCGAAGCCCTGCCACCATCACCACTTTTTTATCGCGGCCTATATTAAAGGTGGCCTCGGTAAATACACCGGGCACAGCCTCCATTCTTTTCCGGTTAAAGGAATCGAACTTCTCCAGCACATAATCTAGCTGAACAGAGCCGCCCACCTTTATAACGTCTTCCTTTTCGCTCATCGTCTTTTGGTAAATGAAGTTGAGATAGCCGAAATGCTCCAACCCGCTGTAATCTCTGCGTCCTACATAACCAAACTGGTTTTGGTAAATGTATTTGTATTGAATGCCAATGAAGGTTTCTTTGGGCAGATTAAAAGCTGTTTTTGAAAACACCTCCACGCGGCTCGTGCTAAGGCGCAAACCCCAATCGTTTTGTGTAAAGCGATTTTCACCGGTATTAAATCGAACCGAACCGCCTGTTCTGTCTTCCACCGTAGCCGAAACGCCCAACCACCAACTGAAAACCTTTTGGCTCATGTAGGTAAAGCGATTGAAGAGATTGATATTCTTCACCAAAGGATTATCAAGATAATGGTCGCGGTTCATGTCTATCTTCAACATAGACAGTTGGCCTTGCAAAGAAGTCAAGGTGCTCCACTTCGAATTAATCTTGGTGGCAGAAATTAAATTCAGTTCTGTCCGCAAATCCTGATTGAGGAAAACATTGGCGTAAAATTGATCGGCTGTTTGCGGCTTTTTGAATTCAACGTTTATCTGGCCGGTCATGCTTTCGTAGCCGTTCACTACGCTGCCCGCGCCTTTGTTAACCTGAATAGAACTCATCAAAGGACCGGGGATATAATTGAGACCAAAGGTGTTGCCCAAGGCGCGAATACTCGGGATATTCTCTACCATTATTTGGGTGTAAACCCCATCGAGCCCCAACATGCGGATTTCTTTGGCACCCGAAACAGCATCGGTGAAGTTTACGTCCACCGTTGCAGAGTTCTCAAAGCTTTCGCTCAAGTTGCAGCAGGCGTCTTTCACCAGGTCACCGGAATTAATCACCTCCACATTCATTGATGACATTTCGAGGCGGGTCGCTTGTTTGGAACTTATTTCGACATCTTTAAGCTGCACCTGCTTTTGAGTAGTGTCTGTTTGCGCTTGCAGCGCTAAGGCTAAATGACAAATGATTATTGAAAATAAATACTTCATCTCGTTAGGTTTAAATAAATAAAAAAGAAACCAAAAACAGAGATGATTCTAAATACGAAAGGACTGCGTAAAAATGCAGGAGGATTTATCGGGGAGGAAAGGAGAAGGAGTGCTGAGTGGTAAGTGATGAACAGCGAGTAGTGGATGCTGTTGTAAATACGCAATGGGCGCAGGGAAATAAATGTTATCGGATGAAGAATGCTGCTGAATGAAATTCTGTTTTAGATATTTGGAGGTGATTTCGCAACAGCGCGATTTTGTAACGCTGCATTCCTTGGTTTCTCTGCTATTGCCACAGCAATGTTTCGGTGCTGAAATACTAAAGTGCGTTTGCTTTGATTTTGAACAGGTGTGCGCATAAATCATTTGTCCGCTGTCGGCAAACAGGAGCAACAAAGTGAGTAAACAAAGAGAAGCGCGCTTTAAAAGCATAACACAAAGATAAGCAGATTAAATTTCTATGGACATAACCCTACTGCCAAAACAAGTTAATCAACATGGCACGGGAAACTTCATTTGGAATTTAGAATTGAGAGGTTCATTCTTACACCCATGGACTTTATTCATGCATTGGGTTATGCGGGAGCGGTACTTACCGGTTTAATACTTGGTTTGTTGGGAGGAGGGGGGGCGCTGATGTCTATACCGGTGCTGGTTTATCTGTTTCATATCGAAGCATCGGTGGCTACCGGCTATTCTCTTTTCCTGATTGGGGTTACGGCTTCTATCGGAGCTTTACAAACCATCCGTCACAAACTCGTAGATGCACAGGCGGTGTTGTACTATGGTATTCCTTCCGTCATTACAGTGTACTCGGTTCGCAGGTTTTTAATTCCTAACTTACCAAACAACCTTTTTGCAATTGGCAGCTATGTAGTTGACAAAAACCACTTCATTCTCTTTCTTCTTTCAGTGGTCATGGTAATTGCGGGATATAAAATGATAGTAAGTCAGGAACCGGAGCAGAAAGAATTAGCGGAGAGTGGAATTGACCGGATTAAACTGCCAATATACGCTGTGTTTGTAGGAGCTTTTCTTGGTTTGGTAGGTGCGGGTGGGGGCTTCCTGATGATTCCGGCCCTGGTTTATTTTGGTAATTTGCCCATGAAAAGAGCGGTAGGAACTTCTATTGTATTAGTAGCTATCAATTCGTTTATTGGTTTTTTAGGCGATGTTCATTCAAATGAACACATGGACTGGACTTTCCTCCTTACCTTTTCTGCCTTTTCCATTGGCGGATTTTTTATTGGGTTTAATCTACATCGAAAGATTAACGGGCCTCAGCTAAAAAGATACTTCGGTTACTTTATGATATTGATGGCGGTGTTTATTGTTGTTAAGGAAACCATTAAATAGCTATCTGAATTTTCATTATCAACCTCTTTTCTATTTTCGACCGGTTTAGTAATTGACTCTTCACAAAAAATATGTTTATGAAAAGCACTCATCTCACCCTATTTGCCTTCGCTTTGCTATGTGGCATCGCTGTAAATGCGCAAACTTCAACTATCAAAAGCACGAGCACGACCAGCGTAAAATCAACCGCTACGGCCAAGACAGCTACTACTGCTAAAGCAAAAGCTACCACAAAAAAGAAGGTTACTAAACCAACCAGTACTGTAAATACTTCGAAGTTAGCGTCAAGTGCAGTTAAGACTACAACCATTACTCCGGCTAAAACGAATACCACGACTGTCGTTTCACCGAACCAGTTATCGGGTAAGGTGGTGCCAGTAACTTCTCCTAATGTAACTCCGCAAAACAATAAAGCGGTCGGTACTACTTCGACTCCGGCAGATGGTGCAACAAATACCGGCAAGGGTGGGAAAATGGGAACAGACAATGGCAGTTCTACTACTACGACAACCACCAGTACTACCGGAAAAATCATTGATAATTTGACAGGGGGAGCTACTTCCAGTATCACCCAACTGGACGCAGCATCCGCTATTAAAGATGCTTTGAGTAAAGGAATTACTACGGGTGTAAATAAAGTGTCGGTGACCGATGGTTATTTTGGAAACAGTTTGATTAAGATTCCTTTTCCGCAGGATGTGCAGATTGTAGAATCTACTTTGCGCAGTTTTGGTATGGGAAGTATGATAGACAACCTGGTGCTATCACTCAACCGCGCGGCAGAAAATGCTGCGGTGCAAGCCGGACCTATTTTCCTTAATTCTATTAAGCAGATGACCATCACGGATGCCTTGAATATTGTAGGCAATCAGCAGCCAGATGCGGCTACTCAGTTTCTTCAACGTACTACTACTGAGTCGTTGGTAGGGGCGTTTAAGCCGAGTATTAAAACTGCTTTGGATAATATATTGGCCACCAGATATTGGAGCGACATTACTACCTACTACAACAAGATTCCTTTTGTGTCGCCTGTGAATACAGATTTGCCGGACTATGTTACCCGCAAAGCTACCAGCGGTTTGTTTTTAATGATAGCGCAGGAGGAAGCGAAGATTCGCAAAGACCCTGTGGGTACCGGAAGTGCTATTGTTGACAAGGTGTTTGGTGCGTTTAAGAAATAAACCAAGGATCACAGTCTAACCAAGGTCAGACCGGATTAGGCATTCAGTTCTACTTCGTAGCCGCTTTTGCTTCTTATATTAATGACGTGACCGTTTTCGAAAATGAAATACTGACCACGTATTCCCTTTAGTTCCATTTCGATATTGCTTATTTTTTCGAACGAAAGGGAAGTAACCTTGGCGGGGTATTCGAGTACGGGGTAAATGATTTCTATCACTTCATTGTTGGCTGAAGCGTATTGCCTGTATATTTCGGGTATCAGTTCAATGATTCTCTTTTTCTCTTCCACTAAATCGAGCCCAGAGTAGGGTTCATTCTTGAGCATCTTCTGCCAGTTGGTTTTGTCGCTGAGGTGGTCTTTGAGCACTACTTCTATAAACCCTGCTAACTGACGGTAAGGGGTTTCTGCCAGTATAATTCCTTTGTGCGCTCCCTGGTCTATCCAGCGGGTGGGTATCTGGTCTTCGCGGGTTACGCCTACTTTAATGGTGTTGGTGAGGGCGAGGTAAACGAAGTGAGGGCGGTTGTGGGCGCGCTGTTCCCATTCGGGGTCGCGGCCCTGGCCGAGGTGGGCCTGGCAAAGCTCGGGGCGCAGAATGCACTCAGCATTTTCGGGGGCGTTGGCAAAGCAGTTGTAGCACATGCCTTCGCCAAAACTCTTGTAGGTTTTTTTGCTGCATACGGTGCAGTAGATATTGCCGGTCCAGCGCAATTGTATCTTTTTACCGATGAATTCATTCATGAGCAGTTTGTCGTTTCCCAAATTCAGGAAGTACTGAACGGGGTTGATAAAGGCGGTACTCATTTTATCTAAGGTTCCGATGGCTCTCATGGGGCAATGATAGAAATTAGCCAGGCATTACTCCAATTTCTAAACATTAGTATTTTGCACTTCTAAATTCGATAGCATGAAAAATATAGCTCTCTTCTTTCTTCTCTTCATCAGCACAAAAATATTTTCGCAAACGGCTGATGATATCGTAAACAAATACATCACCGCCACAGGCGGAGCCGACAAATGGAGCAAGGTGACCTCGCTTAAATTCGCCGGCACCTATCAAATGGGTCCGGGTATGTTGGCGCCACTTAATGTGGTGTTTACGAGCAAACCCTTCAAAGGCTCTTATTCTGATTTTAGCTGGCAGGGCATGACCACCAAAAATGCCATTCGTGCCGATAGCGGATGGAACTACAATCCTTTTGGAGGCAAGCGCGAAACCGACCCCGTGTCACCCGAAGAAATCCGCACCGATAAACTCAGCAGCGACCCGCAGGGCCTGTTGTTCAACTACAAACAAAAAGGATACACGGTTGAATACCTCGGCACCGATGATATGGATGGCACCGATGTGTTGAAACTGCGCCTGACCACTGGCGAAGGAGATATGGTTTATTACTATCTTGATGCAGAGACCTATTATATTCTAAAAGAAATCGACCGTGTAAAACTGAAAGACAAGGAGCAGAAAAGCTATTCAACTTACTCTGATTTTAAGAAGAACGAATATGGTATTGTGCTTCCCTACTGTCAACAGCGCATAGATGAAAACGGAAACGAGCAGGGCGGTCCGGTTAACTTTTTGAAGATAGAAGTGAACGCGCCTATTGATGCAAAGATTTTTGATAAGCCAAAGAATCTGTGATTAGTAGATTAGTAAATCAGTAACCGGAAATACAAAGCAAATAATATGAAGACCAAAATATTTTTTCTCGCTATTATCATATCTCTTTCAGTAAATGGGTTCGCTCAAAAAGGGAAAGCAAAACCTGCCAGCAACAATCAACAAGCAGCAAGCGTTAAACTTACAAGTGCCGCATTGGGTAAGTTGGAAGCGCGTCATATCGGTCCTGCAATAACCGGTGGAAGAATAACAGCCATTGACGGATTCAATAATGACCCGCGAATAATTTACGTAGGCACAGCCGGTGGTGGTGTTTGGAAAACAACCAGTGGCGGAGCACAATTTAAATCAGTGTTCGATAAATATTGCCAGAGCATAGGAGCTGTGGCCATAGACCAAACGAACCCGGATATTGTGTGGGTGGGAACGGGTGAAAGTAATATGCGCAATACAGTTTCTATCGGAAACGGTATATATAAAACAACCGATGGAGGAGAAAACTGGGTGCTGATGGGTTTGCCAAATTCAGAGCACATTAGCAAAGTGGTGATTCATCCAAAAGACCCGAATACAATCTATGTGGCAGTGCCCGGTAAGTTGTGGAGCAATTCGCCAGACCGTGGTTTATACAAGACCAGTGACGGAGGCAAAACCTGGGAGAAGATTGTTTATGTAAATGACTCGACCGGTTGTGCCGACTTTGCCTTGGACCCTAAAAATCCAAACACGATGTATGCCACCTTCTGGCAGGTTCGCAGAAAGCCTTATGCGTTCAGTTCGGGCGGGCCGGGAAGTTCGGTGATGAAATCGACCGATGCCGGAAAGACCTGGAAAAAAATACAGAAAGGTTTGCCGGCAGGCGATATAGGCAGAGCGGCCATAGCCATTGCCCCTTCAGCTCCTGAAAATCTGGTCATGATTGTAGAATCGAAACGTACAACCTTGTTGCTAAGTAATGACGGAGGCGAAAGCTGGAAAGAACAAAGTGCGGATGACAATATCTGCGCACGTCCGTTTTATTTCAGCACGATTCAGGTGGACCCTGAGAATCCTAAACGCATCTACCGTCCGGCTTTTCAGTTTTCTTATAGTGATGATGGAGGATTTAGTTGGGTAGGAGGAGGCGCAACCGTTAACAGCCGATTGCATAGCGATATGCACGCACTTTGGATAAACCCGAAGAACACTTCGCATATGTATGTGGGCACTGATGGTGGTGTATATATGAGCGTGGATAAGGGCAATACCTGGATTTATCTGAACACTATTCCGGTAGGACAGCTATATCACGTGCAGGTAGATGACCAGGAACCTTACAATGTGTATTGCGGTATGCAGGATAATGGTTCATGGAAAGCGCCTTCGCAATCGCCTGGTGGAATTGAAAATGGTGATTGGAAAAACGTAGGAGGAGGTGATGGCTTTTGGGTCCAGCCCGATGCCGAAGATCATGAAGTGAATTACAGCGAATATCAGGGCGGGCATATTTCTAAGTTTGATGGAACCCTGAAACAGTTTCAGGATATTCAACCCAAAGCAGGAGAGGGGGACCCGAAACTTCGCTTTAACTGGAACACTCCGATTGTGAAAAGCGCGAACAACAAACAACGCATTTACATGGCTTCGCAGTTTCTGTATAAAACCGAAAACAAGGGAATAACCTGGGACCGAATTTCGCCAGACTTAACCACCAACGACCCTAATAAATTGAAACAGGAAGAGAGTGGTGGCCTGACCAACGATAATACTTCAGCAGAAAACCATTGTACGATTTTCACGATCGCAGAATCACCGCTGGATGTAAACATGATTTATGCCGGAACAGATGATGGTAACCTTCAGTTGACTACTGACGGAGGAAAGAACTGGACGAACCTGGCGAAGAATTATGCTGCAAGCGGAGTGCCTGCACAAACATGGGTAAGCAGTATAGAACCAAGCCGATTCGACAAGAATGTAGTTTACGCGACTTTCGAAAATCATACTTATGGTGATATGAAAACCTATGCGGCCAAATCAACCGACATGGGCAAAACGTGGAAAATGTTTACTAGTGAATCATTCAAGGGCTACGCACACAAAATTAAAGAAGACCTTGTGAGCAAGGATTTACTTTTCCTGGGAACGGAAATGGGGCTTTATACTTCCATTGATGGAGGTAATACCTGGTTGCAGATGAAAGGTCACATTCCGGAATATGCTCTGGTGCGCGATATGACCATAGAGCCAAAGACAAATGATTTAGTAGTGGGAACGCACGGAAGAGGAGTGTTGATTGTAGATGATATTTCTCCGCTTCGGAAAATTAATGCTGAATTGCTGAATAAAGATGTGGCGGTTATTCCAGACAGAGCGTATCCTATCAGTAACGGACACTATCAATATTTTTGGGATAGTGAATACGGCTATGTAGGACCCAACTCCAGCGAAGATGCGGTAATTACTTATTACCTGAAACAACGCTTGAACAGCGGCAATGTGACCGTTCAGATTTATGATGACAAGGGAACTTTTGTAGTTGATTTTCCGGGAACCAAGCGTAAAGGATTAAATATCATTACCTGGAACATGCGTATGAAACCACCGAGAGTAGCCGAAGGCGGTTCGAAAGCAGACTTCGGAGCGTCTACAACCGGCCCAATGGTTAGACCAGGAAAATATAAGGTGAAGATTATAGCGAACGATAAAACAGCAGAAGGTGAGGTAAATTTAATTGTTGACCCCAAGGCCAAGACTACCGCAGCAGAGCGGGAAGAAAACTATAACGCAGTGATGCGCACCTACAGGATGCAGGAAGATTTAGCCAAGCTAATGGATTCTGTTCTTGAAGAACAAAAACAGATTAAAGAATTACAGGGCGATGCTCCCATTGTGAAAGAGTATTTTGACAGTTTGGAGGCCATTAGGGCAGAATTAGTTCCTGTAAAAACAGGAAGAACTGTGTTGTTTGCCGATGAAGAAAAACTTCGCGACAAAATCAGTGATATCTACTTTGGTGTTACGTATAGCGACAGCAAACCAACTACTTCTCAAAACGATGGTCTGAACAAATTGCAGCGCGATATGAATACAGTAGATAAGAAACTGGTTGAGCGCAAAAATACTTATCGCCCTAAGGTGAATGAATCCTTAAGGAAGAAAGGTAAACACGAAGCGTATTGAGATTTATCTATTGCTGTCCAAACGAAACAGTCTCATGTGAACTTGCTCCCATTTTAGGAATAAGAATCGTTGCGCATGCGCCATCTGTTTTGCGAATAACCCAAGGGTGAGTTAGGTAAGTAGGTACACTCCAGGAAGCTCCGTCAGCTAAATCGCTATAAGAAACTTCACTGCCGTTGTAGTCTATCCATTTGATGTGTAACAGACGTTTGGAGTTATTGGTAAATGT
>CANJVG010000039.1 GCA_947478005.1 Bacteroidota bacterium | reverse complement strand
GTATTTGCATTTGTATGTAAACGAATGCGGCTACAAATACAATAACCGAAACAATCCAGCACTCTTTAGTGGATTTATGATGGATGCTTTGGCAACCAATTCTATCTAATGCTAGGACATCGCCCTCAACAGGCACCGTATCGGCCGTAACCAGTGCTTCCAAAACCTATAGCGGATTGGATTATGGCAACTATACTTATTACTTTTATGTGCGCGCCATTTGCAGCAATGGCAGCCGCAGCGCCTGGTATGGGCCAAAGATTTGGTAAAGCATAAGCCTCATAAAAACGACAAGGGCGAAGAAAAATTCTTCGCCCTTGTCGTTTGATGCTATTAGAAGCAACAATTATTCTCCTTTCACAAATCTGAATTTCTTTTCGCCTGCTTTCACAAAATAGTTGCCCGCAGCCAGCGATGAAATGTCAATAGCCAGATGGTTAGTAGCGTTAGGTGCATTCACCAGCAAAACTGATTCGCCCATCAGATTAAATACCTCGGCTGTTTTCAAATTCATATCGATAGTAGAGATATACAAATCGTTCTTGGCCGGGTTTGGATAAAGCTGAAGCGCATTTTCAAACACTTCTTCCACTCCGGTACAGATGGCCACATACAGGCTATCGCTCTTGATAGCCGAGCAGGAATTGCCATCGGTATAGCTATAAGTAAACACTAAATGGTTGTTGCCGTATGTTTGAGGATTGAAGGTGGAACCACTCACACCCTGACCGGTAAACGTGCCACCTCCCGGAGAAGCTTGCAGGATTATTTGTCCGCTGTTGTTGCAAATAGTATCGGCAGCTAAAGCGAAAGAAATAACCGGCAATGGCCTTACGGTTACATGAATGATAGAAGAACTATCGGTACAAGTACCATCCGAAACAGTAACAATATAATTGCCCGATGCACTGGCTACAATACTTTGGGTCGAGGCACCATTGCTCCAGCTGTAAGCAAAACCCGGTTTGGCAGAAAGGGTAACGCTGCCGCCTGCACAGAAAGTAGTAGCCCCTGCAGCTTCAATATCGGTGTTCAGGATAGAATCTAAATCCACCTGAATAGAAGGCGTAGAGATACAACCATTGGCACTGGTGATGGTTACACTGTAAGTGCCCGATTGGCCGGCCGTGATAGCGCGGGTGGTAGCCGCATTGTTCCAGCCATAAGAAAAGTTAGGCGCTGCAGTTAAGGTAACCTCTCCGCCATTGCAGAACGAAGGAGTTTTTACGAGCGTAGAATCGGGAGCCGGTTTCACAATAATATTTACCGGAACAGAACCTGCCGAGCAGTTAGCCGTGCTTACCGTAACTGTATAGCTATCGGTATTATTTACCGAAATACTTTGGGTAGTGTCACCCGTGCTCCAGATATATTGGCTTGCCGCAGAAGCAGTAAGCATCGTGTTTAGTCCCTGACAAAAAACAATTGGACCGGAAACCGCTACCGTAGGAGCCACCGGAGTATTTATAATCAGTGTTTCCGAAACAGTACTTGTATCCCCCGGATTGGTAGAAATGATGCGCAGCTTATAATTAAAGCCAAACGGAGTATTTGCCGGAATAGTTACAGGAATAGAAGCAGTGCCCGGGTCAACGGCCGAAAGTGAACCTATCGTAACCGGATTGCTGAAATTGCCTGAAGAATCCGAAAGCTGTACACGGAAATAATTGTTTCCATAGAAAGTCTGTTCGTAATTGAACTGAACACTTGTAATGGCACCCGGGCATAAAACAGTATTCGCTACTTTAGTCAACCTGATTGAACTGCACTCAAAAGCAGCCACTCTGTTGGATACATGCAAGTGAGAAGCATTGAAATCGCCACCGAGCATTATTTTCTTGCCAAAGGTGTTGATAGTTACCACGTTTACAGTGCCGTTGATTCCCGCGCCTTTGTAAAAGTTTACGCTATCGATGTTTCCATTATCATTCAGAAAAGAAAGACGGAATTGAGTCACATTGTTCACGGCCGTAAACGTTCCGGCAATAACCAAACCTCCCGGGAAAAATGCTGTATTCTTCAGGTAAGCCATATCGTTTATCTGACCGCCTGTAACCGAGGCGTTATAAGTAGAATCTAAAGTGCCATCCACCTTCAACCGGGCAATTCGTCCTCTTGCAGCACCATTATAGGTAGAAAAAAGACCTGCAATAATGGCTTTTCCATCGGGTTGCAACACCACGGCCGTAAGCAGATTATTAGCCCCAAGACCCGAAGCGTAATTAATGTCAATACCACCCAAGGTATCAATACGAACTATCCTGTTTCTTACGGCCCCATTGTATAGGGTGAATGAACCCGCCACTATTATTTGACCATCATTTTGAAGAGCCAAATCAGTACCCTGGCCGTTTAGCCCGGTACCTACAGCAAAGGTATTATCGAGTGTTCCATTACCGTTTAATCGCGCTATTCGGTTTGTGGTTACAGTATTGTAAATAGTAAAGGTTCCGGTTATTACAATTTTACCGTTTGGCAAAACCACCATCGAGTAAATGGAATTATTGGAACCTGTACCTATGGTAAAGGTATTATCTATTGTTCCGTTTGCATTTAACCGGGCAATTCTATTAACGTTAGTTCCGTTGTAGGTGGTAAAGTCACCGGCAATCAAAATTTTATCGTTAGGTAACACAACGATGCTACGAATGGTACTGTTAGCACCGGTTCCGCTTAAAAAACTGACATCCAAACTACCATCGAGGTTTAAGCGTGCTATACGGTTTGAACTAACCTCGTTGTATTTGGTATGAGCACCGCCAATAATTGACTTACCGTTGCTTTGAAATCCAATGCAATTTACCGCGCCATTGATTTTTGAATCACGGAAAAAACTTTGGTCAACCTTACCGGTTGGCAAGAGTCGGGCAAAATGCAATCTAAAAAAGGAGTCTATCTGGATAAACGTTCCACCTACATATACTTTCCCATCGGGACTCAGAAACACCGCATTGCAACTAAGGTTTGGACCTGTGCCCGGATTAAACGAAGCATCGCGCAAACCATTGGTATCAATCCGAGCAATTCGGGTAATAGCGGCTCCCGCATAAGAGGTAAAGTTGCCGGTGGCAATTATCTTACCATCGGGTTGAAAGCAAAGTTCATTCACGTTTAAATTAAATCCGGTTCCTACTACAAAGCTACTATCGATTTTACCATCGGGAAAAAGCCTTGCAATACCTGGAGAAAACGATCCATTGTAGGTTCCAAATGCTCCTGCTAAAATTATTTTACCATTAGGCAAAACGTTGGCATTGTTAACTACAGCACTTGCACCCAGCTTTCTATTGCCAAAGGTAGTATCCAGATTTCCGGTTGAATCAATTCTTGCTACTCTGAAAACCGTATCTTTTTGATACAGTTTAAAGTCACCGCCCACAATATATTTTCCATCCGCCTGTCTGTCTACACTATATACTGAAAACGAAAATCCTTTGCCTACATGAAAAGAAGTATCGCGGCTGCCATTACTATTTAACCGAACGAAATAACCAAGCGTGTCGCCATTATAAATGCTGAAATTACCACCCAGTAATATTTTGCCATCGGGTTGCTGATAGATGGCATATACGGACTGATTACATCCTATACCAGTATTAAAGGTTGCATCTAAACTGCCATCCGGATTTAGGCGGGCAATACGATTTTTAGTTTGCCCATTGAACTTTATAAAGTCACCACCGATAAGTAGTTTGCCATCGGGTTGACGAACTACTACATTCACATTATCATCTGCCCCCGTTCCCGGGTTAAACGAATAATCAATATCACCATTTGGTGTTAGTTTTACTATTCCGTTAATCATCCTTTCATTAGCAAAAACAAATTTTCCGGTTACAATAATGGAACTGTCCGGCAAAACCAGACCTCCCCTGGTTATATTGTCAATCCCCTTTCCTTTGTAATAAAGGGAATCAAAAGTGCCCAATTGTCCTTGTGCTGTTGAACAAAGAGCAAAAAGAACAAGAACAAAAATCAATTGACTTTTGGCAATGAATCGTTGATACATATTAGTGGATTTTACTGAAGTGGTGGATTTCAAGTTTAAAGAATTCATTTGGTGTAATTTCGATGGTTCACCCCCACCTTTACGGTTTCGACAATCCGAACGTTACATCCGAATATTGGATAAATGTACCTCAAACTGTATTGCAGTCACAATTTACCCAATGAAATAGGATTTGCCATAATCCCTTTACAGGGAAAAACTTGTAATTCACAAAATCTTAAAAAACACAACTAATTTGATATTTTCAATTTTAATACAACGCATGAGGAAACTTCTTTTCTACTTCTTTTTGCTCCTACAAATTACTAAAGCCTATAGCGCTGAGTATTGCTCCTCGTGCCGTAATATCTATTTCACCGAAAACAAAGGACAGTGGCATAATGAAGTTAGGTACAAGCTCGAAATGCCGAACGCCCATATTTTTTTCTGCCAAACCAATTTTACCTACCTATTGGCCAGTGAGGAAGATATGAAGCGACTGAGGCACGACTTACACCGATACATTGAATATAAACCCGAATTAGACCCTACGATCCATCTTCACTCCTTTCGAGCGAATTTTGAAAACTCAAACATCCACTGCAAAATATCGGGACAGGAAAAACTAAAGGAATACTTCAATTATTATCTTGGAAAGGACCCTGCCCATTGGGCAGCCGGAGTAAATGCTTTTCATCAAATCAATTACGAGAACATCTATAACGGCATTGACCTTCTGGTTTATTCTGTCGAAGGAAAGATGAAATATGATTTTGTGGTTAAGAAAAATTCTGACCCCGCTAATATTTCAGTACGTTATGAGGGAGCCAGTGAAATTTCAAAGGAAAATGAACAACTGCGAATTAAAACGTCTGTAGGCGATGTGGTGGAGATGAAACCTTATGCCTATCAAGTTATTAATGGCGAAAAAAAAGTAGTGAAATGTGATTATGAATTGAAGGGTGATAAGGTTTCATTTAGTTTCCCAAATGGATACGATAGGAGTTCTGATTTAGTTATTGACCCCACCTTAATTTTTTCAACTTACAGCGGTTCTACGGCCGATAACTTTGGTTACTCAGCCACCTACGATAGCCGAGGCGAGGTTTATGCAGCCGGCAGTGTTTTTAATTTTGCCGGAGATTTTTTCCCTACAACTGTAGGCGCCTTTCAAACAACGTGGGCGGGAGGATTGGGGTACAACAATCCATCGAACGAAAGCGGCACCGGTACTGATATTGGCATAACAAAGTATGATTCCTCAGGCACTCAACGAATTTATTCAACTTACTTAGGAGGTAATCGTGATGACTTACCACATAGCTTAGTTGTAAATGCAAATGACGAATTGTTCATTTTCGGAACTACCGCTTCGAATAATTTTCCTGTTACTCCCAACGCTTACGACACTTCTTTTAATGGAGGAACTAATCCCGGAGTTTTTACCGGGCTGGCTGTTCATTATGCGACAGGTTCTGATATCATCATTACCCGATTTAATCCTAACGGCACTGCACTACTTGCCTCCACTTATCTCGGAGGTACTGGAAATGATGGGCTGACGTACCCTGAGTATTCAGGACTTCATTTTAACTATGCCGATGAGGTTCGTGGCGAAATAGATATTGACAAAAACAACAACGTTTATATAGCAACGTGTACCCGTTCAACCAATTTCCCTACAACTCCAGGCGCATATCAAACAACCAGCGGAGGGTTGATGGAAGGCGTTGTTGTAAAAATGGATAACAACCTTACCAACTTGATCTGGTCAACTTACCTTGGCGGAACTGATGATGATGCTATTTACTCGGTAACATTTGATGGAAACGATGATCTATATGTAGCCGGAGGAACACAATCACTTAATTTTCCGGTAAGCACCGGGGTTATTCAAAGCACCAACTTAGGTGGAAGAGCAGATGGTTTTATTGCACACCTGAGCAAAAACGGGAATCAACTTCTGCAATCAACCTATTACGGGTCCAAAGCTTACGACCAAATCTACTTCGTGGAAACAAGCAAAGTAGGAAACGTTTATGTCCTCGGTCAAACAGCCGCAACGGGTAATACTTTTATTAAAAATGCCATTTACAACCGTCCGAGCAGCGGCCAATTCATTAGCAAGATTACCCCTACTCTAGATTCCATTATTTGGTCAACGGCATTTGGACGCGGAGATAGCACACCCGATATTTCACCAACTGCCTTCCTGGTAGATGTTTGTAACAAAATGTATGTAAGTGGGTGGGGTTCTTATCCGCTGGTGGGTGCTGCAGGTGAACCGCACTTAACTACAGCGGGACTGGATATAACATCCAATGCCTACCAAAGCACCACAGATGGAAAGGATTTTTATGTAATGGTTTTGGAAGATGATGCTTCTGCTATTTCTTATGCCACCTATTTTGGAAGTGCGGTAAGTGAAGAACATGTGGATGGAGGAACTTCGCGATTTGACCGCAAAGGAATAATGTATCAGTCGGTCTGTGCGGGATGTGGGGGAAATGATTCTTTTCCCACAACTCCTGGGGCAGTTTCAAGAACCAACGGAAGTTATAATTGCAACAACGCGGTTTTTAAATTCAGTTTGGACTTACCTTTAGTTGCTGCTGATTTTGTTGCACCACCTACCGGTTGTTCACCTTATTCGATTACTTTTTCAAATACCAGCAAAGTTGTTTTATCTCCCACTTATCTCTGGACTTTTGGCGATGGCAATTCTTCCACTCAGTTTAATCCTTCACACACCTATAATCAACCAGGAACTTTCACCATTCAGTTAGTAGTCACCGACCCGGCTAGTTGTAACAGAACAGACACTATAAGCAAGCAAGTCTTAATTATAGCTAATAGCCGACTCGATACACTCCCTACTATCGTTAAATGCATCTCTCAAACAGTCCAAATCGGGTTGCAACCTAATCCAGATACATCCTTTCATTATTTTTGGAATCCAACTTCTGCTCTTTCGTCAGGAAATGTTCCAAATCCAGTTTCTTCTGTAAACCAGAATACCACTTATCAATTACTGGTTACAAACGGCTTCTGCACAGATACTTTTATTCAAAAGGTATCAATTGTAAGGGATTCGCTCCAAACTGTTGCAGGCCCTCTATTCTGCCACGGAGATACGATCGTTCTTTCCGCTTCAAGCACAAATGGAAATTCATATATAAACTACATCTGGACTCCATCTTCACTTATAGTTGCCGGGTTAAATACAGCAAATCCCCTAGCAGTCCCGTTAGCGAATACTACGTTTTATGTTACTGCCGAAACAGCACAACATTGTTTTTTTACAGATTCAGTTGATGTCACTTTCCCGACTGTGATGCCACTAGTCAATGCTGACTTTATTCCGCCTCCATCCGGCTGTACTCCATACACTGCTCAATTAAATAACACGAGCAGCACAACCGGTAGCCCTACCTACGAATGGCATTTTGGCGATGGCACAAGTTCTAACCTAGAGAATCCGTCTCATACTTACACACAATCCAATTTGCTCGACATTACCCTTATTGTTCGTGACAATAGCACATGTAATAAGATTGATTCGATTAAAAAGCAAATCATCCTTCTTTCGGATACTACTTACCCCTTGTCTGCAAAAACAATTTGCCTTAATGATTCAGCTCAAATTGGTTTTATTACCAACGATACAATGCTAAGCTATCATTGGCAACCTACTTCAACACTTACTAATTCTTCTATTTCAAATCCAGTGGCATTCCCACTTGATACCACTACTTATCTACTTCTTATCTCTAATGGAGTTTGCAGTGATTCTATCTTTCAAACCGTGAACGTTTATAAGGATTCTATTTATGCTGTTGGCGACACAGTAGTGTGTAAGGATGGTAGCGTTCAATTATTCGTAGGCCATATTAACACTCAATTACCATTAGCTTATGATTGGGTACCCAACTCAAATATTCTAAGTGGAGACTCAACCAATAGCCCTACTGTTTTTGCTAAAGCGAAAACTACTTTCATCGTTACTGCGGAAAACTCTTTGCATTGCTTATATGTAGATTCGACAACCGTTAATGTCTTTACTTCGCAAGCAAATGTTACCGCCACTGCCAATCCCGACACAATAATTTGGGGGGCATCTTCACAGCTAAATGCGGATTCTATAAATGCTTCATCTCTAATTTGGAATGCAGACTCAACTCTTTCTGCTCTCACGATCACAAATCCGATTGCGACCCCATACGACAATCACCTGTACGTGGTTAAAGTTCTCGATGAACATAGCTGCGGAAAAACGGACAGTGTTTGGGTATATGTTCTACACACACCATGTGCTGAATCAAATCTCTATATCCCCAATGCTTTCTCCCCGAACAATGATGGCAAAAACGATGTCTTATATGTTCGTGGTAACAGTATCACTAAACTTTATTTCGCTGTATATGACCGATGGGGGCAAAAGGTTTTTGAAACAAAGGATTCAGCCAAAGGATGGGATGGTAATTTTAAAGGAAAAAAAATTGACCCAGCTGTTTTCGGTTGGTATTCAGAAGGTGTCTGTGAAAGCGGAGAGAAGTTTTTTAAGAAAGGAAATGTAACACTGCTTAGATGAGAACAAGACCATTCATCATCAACCATCCTCCACCCCCAAATGCAAAATTTGCGGTTATGGTGTTTTGGCTTTTGCAATTATCTGTGGTCAGTTGTGTTTGGTCACAAGATATACACTTCTCTCAATTCAATTTTTCTCCTCTCAATCAAAATCCTGCCAACACAAACTTATTCGATGGCGACTATCGCTTTGTTGGCAATTATAGAAACCAATGGCCTAGTGTACCGGTTAATTACAATACATTTTCCGTCTCTGCAGATATGAATTTTGCCACATTAAAGAATAATGATCGAATTGGAGCAGGGTTAGTTTTCTTTTTTGATCGTGCTGGCGACTCCCGTTTTACATCCTTAAATACAGCCCTCTCGATTTCTTATATTAAATCTTTGGACAAAAAATTTCACAATGCTATTAGCGTAGGCGTTCAACTGGGTATAGTAAATCGCAATATCAATTACAGCAAGCTAACCTTCGACAGTCAGTGGAATGGTGATGTATATAATCAAACCCTTACAACGGATGAAAGTTTTTCGCGCACTCGTTTTAATTATTTCGATTTAGGTGTAGGCATTGCTTATCGCTATTCGAAAAACGAGCGCACCAATTTTACTATCGGCTTTGGTGCAACGCATTTATCTCAACCTAAACAAAGTTTCTATAACGATAATTCGGTGAAGTTAAATCCGCGTTTTACAGTCCATGCACGTGGACAGGTAAAAGTGGCTAAATGTTTAGATATTGTTCCGGAGTTGATGTTTCAAATGCAGGATTCGAAATACGAGATAGATTATGGAGCGCACATAAAATATTACCTGACAATGAGCACTCCTCACACCGTTGCGCTAAACTTAGGAGCATACGGAAGAAGTGCAGAAGCCGGTTGGTTATTTGTTGGGATGGACTATGACAACTTGCAGGTGAATTTGAGTTACGATATTAATTTTTCGAAATTACATGAGGCCAGTCGTTACAATGGTGGATTTGAAGTGAGTGTGATTTACATTTTAGCCAAAGTGAAAAAAATAAATAAACCGGGTGCGATATGCCCGGCTTTCTTATGAAGAAACTCAAGACTCAGCATTCAAGGTTCAAAATTAAGTACAGGAAATGGTCTCTTGTATTAATGTTGACTTCTGTTTGCTTCCTGTGGTCTTCTTCCCAATCGGTTTCTCAACTCATCAAAGCTGCAGATAAAAAAGCCGTAGAGGGAGATTATTATGCAGCTTCTCTTTATTATAAGGACGCGCTGAAGAAAGATGAAGAGAGCATTGAATTGAACTTTAAGTATGCGGAGTCGTGCAGAATGTTTAATGATTTAGAAGGAGCAAATACCGGCTACCGTTCAGTAATAAAATTAGATAAGCAGAACCAATTCCCTTTGGCTTATTTCTGGTTAGGTGAAAACTTACGAAGCACTTGCGAGTGCAATTGTGAAGAAGCACAAAAACAGTTTCATCGCTTTCAAACCAAATACAGAACCAAGGATTACTACTATGCCAAAGCTCAACAGGAAATTGAAGCCTGCGCATGGGTTAGGGACAATACTAAAAGGGTTGATTCTATAACGATTGAACATCTGGGAAAGGAAGTAAACACACCACAATCTGAGTTTAACGCTATCCATGTTTTCCCTGACAAAATTCAATTCAGTTCGCTTAGGAATGTTTCTTCCGACAAAAAGAACCCAAAATATCTATCTCGCATTTATAATCAACCTCCTAACCCCGAAGCTATTTACAATCCGAATGGAACGAACCAGGAATTGAACATTGGCAACGGAGCCTACTCACCTGATTCAAGGAAGTTCTTTTTTACTCAATGCGAGCAAAAAGATAAGTCAACAACACGTTGTGATATTTATGTAACGAAGTATGATAACTATAAATGGACCTCTGCTGAGAAATTGAACGAATGTGTAAACGATGCGAAAGCAACTAACACACAACCATCTGTTGGTTACAACTTGTCTGGTAGCGAAATTCTATTCTTCTCGTCCGACAGAGAAGGGGGTCAAGGCATGATGGATATTTGGGTTAGTAAATTGAATGCAGATGGTTCTTATTCGCAGGCTTTCAACGCGGGGGATAAAATAAATTCTCAAGGGAATGAAGTAACACCGTTTTATGATATAAATAATCGAAAACTCTTTTTTAGTAGTGATTGGTATTATGGCTTTGGCGGTTACGATATTTTTGAAACGAAGGGAGAATCAACCAATTGGAGTTCTCCTAAAAATTTATTGCAGCCCATCAATACTCCGCAAAACGATTTGTATTACACCAAGGCTATTGACAACTCAAAAGCGTTTATAACTTCTAACCGAAAGGGCTCCTATTTTATAGAAGCAGAAACCTGCTGCAATGACATTTATGCCTACAACACAGGAAAAAAAATGGAGCACAAAATTGACACATTAATTGTGGCAAATTTAGATACACTTGTTGTCAAACTCGACACTGCTGTTGCTACAATTCCTGACACAGCGCCTGTTGTTCAAATTCCAACATCGGCTGAGCCCAGAATTTTTGTGGATGACAAATTGAAAAGGGTGAAGCAATTACTTCCCGTTCAACTTTATTTCCATAATGATGAACCCGATGCAAAAACTTTGAGCGACACCACGTCCCTTGATTATAGAAAAACTTATGAAGCATATTCTGCCTTGCGATTTGAATACCAAAGAGAATATCCAAAGCGTTTAAAGAAAGAGGAAAAGCAAACGGCACAAAGAGAAATTGAGAATTTGTTTGAAGAGAAAGTGGACAAGGGGTATTACGATTTAGTGGCTTTTACTTCTCAGTTGTTGCAATTGCTAAAAGGCGGAAACAGATTGGACATTACTATTAAGGGCTATTGCTCTCCGCTAAACTTCAATGAATACAATATTAAACTCGGTTATCGCAGAGTGGCTTCGCTTCGAAATTATTTCTTCCATTATCGCGAAGGCATTCTTCTTCCTTTTATTAGCTCTGGTAGTTTGATTTTGAAAACAGAATCGTTGGGTGAAGAAAAGGCAGCGAAAAATATCAGCGACAATCGCGAAGACAAACCCAACTCCGTTTATAATCCGGCTGCTGCAGTAGAAAGAAGAGTGGAAATTATTTCCGTTGAGTTAAAATAGTGAAGGATAAAATAGCTCCATCATCGCACACAACTCGGAACACTTTCTATATTTACCCCGTGCAGAAAAAATCAACAGACAAGTCTCCTAAGCGCGAAAGCAAATCTTCTCCTATTCCCGTAAAAAAATCGAAGAGGACAATTAATCCTGCATTGCAAGCTGCGGCAAAGAAATATGTTGATAGAGCTGTAGCTGCACAAGACAAAAGGATTTTAGAAAGAAAAAAAACTTCCAGCCCTGATACAATCGGTAAGGACTTCGCCAGCAAAAAGTATGTAAGCCCGAAGGAAGAGTATAGAAATGAAGAAGGTGTTGAGATTGAGGAATTGAAGATTTCGGATGAAACAAGACTCAATAAATATCTGGCACATGCCGGAGTTGCATCGCGCAGAGCTGCTGATGAATTAATAAAAGAAGGACGTGTTACTGTGAATGGAGCGGTTATAACCGAGATGGGTTATAAGGTGAAGATGAAAGACAAGGTTGAGTTTGATAAGAAACCACTTTCGTTAGAGAAGAAATATTATCTGCTTCTAAATAAACCGAAAGACTACATCACCACGTTAAAAGACGAGAAGGAAAGAAAGACAGTGATGGAATTATTGCGCGGTGCTTATGACCAGATTAAATCGGTTCACAAACCACGCTTGTATCCAGTGGGTAGATTAGATAGAAACACGACCGGTGTTTTGCTTATTACGAATGATGGGTCATTAGCACAAAAATTAACGCACCCTAGCACAGAGGTGAAGAAGGTGTATCATGTAATGTTAGACAAGAAATTGCGGACGGAAGACTTTAATAAGATTGCAGAGGGTGGCGTGGTGTTGGAAGATGGCATTGCGGAAATTGATGAAATCGCCTATCCAAATCCAAAGAATAAAGCGGAGGTAGGTATTGAGATTCACACGGGAAAGAATCGTTTTATCAGAAGGTTATTTGAAGCACTCGGCTACGAAGTTGAAAAACTCGATCGTGTTTATTTTGCAGGGCTTACCAAGAAAGACGTTCCGCGCGGACGTTGGAAGTTCTTGAGTGAAGAAGAGGTGCGCTTGCTAAAGCACTTTATCTAAAAGGTCAACAACTCTTCCATAGCTGCCTTTACTTTATCAATGTCAGGCAATATTGCTTTCTCTAAATTTTCGTTGAGTGGAATGGCGGGTGTATTCACCGCACCCATAATTTTTACAGGCGCATCTAAATCGCGGAAACAGGCGGATGATATTCTTCCGGCTAGGGCTTCTGCAAAAGAGTGAGTGATGGTTTCTTCGGTAAGCACTAATACCTTTCCATGTTTTTTTACGGAAGAGAAAATCATTTCTTCATCCAAAGGATTCAAGGTTCTTAAATCAATTACTTCAATTTGTTGCTCGAAATGTTTTGCGGCATTCATTGCCCAATAAACTCCCATACCATAGGTAATTACTGTTAGTGATTCTCCGTTTTCAACTTTCTCGTTGCTTGCTTCTAATGCAAGTCTGGCTTTCCCCAGTGGTATAATGTAGTTCTCATCGGGTTCTATTGCTTTGGCGAGTTCTGTTCCTTTTACTTTGCTCCAGTAAAGTCCTTTGTGCTCGAACATCACAACCGGATTGGGGTCGTGGAAAGCGGCTTTTAATAAGCCCTTCATGTCTGCTGCGTTGGATGGATAGCAAACCTTCACTCCTTTTATCTGCAAGACAATACTTTCAACGCTTGAAGAATGATAGGGACCGCCACTGCCATAAGCACCAATAGGAATTCGGATTAAAGCCTGCACCGGATATTTTCCGTTGCTTAAATAGCAAGAGCGAGAGACTTCGGTGAAGAGTTGATTGATGCCGGGGAAAATGTAATCGGCAAATTGCACTTCTACAATAGGTTTGCAACCCACCGCACTCATGCCCACCGTGGACCCGATAATGTAGGCTTCCATAATAGGCGTATTGAACACTCGCTTGTCGCCATACTTCTTTGCCAGCAAAGCCGCTTCTCGAAACACACCACCAAGTTCACCGCCTACATCTTGTCCATACAAAAGTGCTTCGGGATTCTTTTTCAGGATTTCATCTACTGCATGAAGAGCCGCATCTACCATTACTACTGTTTGTCCGTTAGCAGGAGTGCGCTCACCATGTTCTTCAGTGATGGGTGTAGGAATAAAAATGTGTGTGGTTAGGTCTTCTTCAGTTGGATTTGGTTCTTGTTGGGCGCGCTCAAAGTCTTGTTCCACTAAATGCTTTGCTTCTCCCTCTATCTTGATTAATCCATCTATTGTAGCTGCTTTTTCATACAGCAAGTAGTTCTTTAGTTTAGCGAAGGGGTCGCGTGCTTCATCGCGCGCTAAGTTTTCTTTGGGGCGATACCATTCTTTGCGCACACCACTGGTGTGATGATTGAGCAAAGGAACTTTTGCATGAACCAAATATGGCGCACGATGTGTTCGCACATAATTCGCTACGCGGCTCATAGTTTCGAAGCATTCTTCAAAATCAGTTCCATCAATGCTCTCTACTTTCAAGCCTTTGAAACCTTGCGCATAGTAAGTGGCATCTTGTGCGCGCACTTCTGTGGAGTGAGCGGATATATCCCATTCATTATCCTGCACTAAATAAATGATTGGATAGTTGTGCAGCACCGCCATCTGAAAGGCTTCGCTCACTTCGCCTTCGGTAATGGCACCATCACCCAGAGAGCAAAGCACGAGTGGCTCTTCTCCTTTTTTATATTCTGCTAATCGTTGTTGCTCTTTGTATAACAATCCTTGTGCCGCACCTGTTGCAGGAATTACCTGCATGCCGGTAGCAGAACTTTGATGCGGAATTTTTGGAAGGTCAGCGCGGTTTGAACTTGGATGGCAATAGTAAGTTCTTCCTCCGCTGAAATAATCCGTCTTCTTTGCCAGCAACTGCAACATCAATTCGAATGGAGTGAAGCCCATGCCGAGCATCATCGCATCATCGCGATAATAAGGAAAGGCAAAATCCTGTGGTTTTAATTGAAAGGCCGTGGCCAGTTGAATGGCTTCGTGACCGCGCGAAGTGGCGTGCACATACTTTGAACAAATATCCTTGCGCTCTTCGTATAGCTCCGTCATGGCTTTGGCGGTGCACATTAATCGGAACGCTTTGAGAAGATTTTCTTTGGAAGGTTTCATCCGTTACAAAGAAATCATTTCACTTCGAACTCAAAAACCTTTTCGCCTTCCAAAAAGCCTTGCAGCTTATCTCCTATCTTCACGGCACCAACGCCTGCTGGTGTTCCGGTAAAAATCAAATCGCCTGTTTGCAGGGTGAAAAATTGCGAAGCGTAAGCAATTATTTTTTCGAAAGAGAACAGCATGTCGTTAGTGTTTCCTTTTTGCACTTCGGCTCCGTTCAGGTTCATGCTAAAGTTTATTCCATCCATCGTTCCTGGTTTTCTAAACTCACCTATAACGGCTGAATTGTCAAACGCCTTGGCAATTTCCCAGGGCAATCCTTTTGCCTTTTGTTGGTTTTGTAAATCGCGGGCGGTGAAATCAATGCCCACGGTTACTTCCTCGAAATACTTTCGCGCAAATTTCTCGTCAATATATTTCCCTTGCTTGCACACTTTCAAAACCACTTCGGTTTCGTAGTGTAAATCCTGCGTCCATTCGGGATAATAAAACGGTTTGTTGTCCTTTAACAATGCCGTTTGTGGTTTTAAAAACACCACGGGATTGTCGGGAATTTCATTCTTCAATTCCTTAGCATGTTCGCTATAGTTTCTACCTATGCAGATTATTTTCATAGCTTACTTATTAAATTTTGTCATTGCCCTTTCAATTCCCTCAAACATAAAACTGGTTACTCCTTCACAGGCCACCTTAATTCTTTCGTCTAAGGTCTTCATTTCTTCAGTGCCCCATTTGCCCAACACATAATCTACTTGTCGGCCTTTCGAAAATTCGTTGCCGATGCCAAAGCGAAGGCGGGCGTAATTGTTATTACCGAGGGTGGCATCAATATCTTTCAAACCATTATGTCCCCCATCACTTCCCTTTTGGCGAATGCGGATGGTGCCGAATGGAAGTGCTAAATCATCAAGCACAACCAGTAGGTTTTGTTGTGGAACTTTTAATTCATTCATCCAATATCTTACGGCTTTGCCTGATAGATTCATGTATGTAGTTGGCTTAATGACGTAGATATTTTTCCCTCTACTTCTGTATTCAGCAAAAAAAGCGAGGCGCTCTGATTGAAACAGAACGCCTGCACTGTTTGCCAAACTATCTGAAATTTTAAAGCCGATATTATGCCTGGTATTCTCGTATTCTGCCCCTATATTTCCTAAACCTGCTATTAAAAAACTCATGGGGGGCAAGTTAATAGTTAATGGTAAATGGCGAGTGGTGAGTAGTAAAAAAAATGCGCCTCGAAAATTATCGAGGCGCATTGTAAAGTGTTTTACAACTAACCGGTATTACTTCTTCTTGTCGTCCTTCTTGGCAGCGGCAGCAGGTGCAGCAGCGGCAGGCGTAGCAGCAGGAGCGGCAGCAGCAGCTGTAGGTGCCACTTCTTCCTTAGCCGAGCGTGGAACCATAACTCTTGCAAACGGATTAGCAGCAGTATGTAAGAATTTAACGCCCGCATATTCAAGATCCTTGATACGCTTAACATCACCTAATCCCATATCTGTAACGTCTACAACAATTTCAGCCGGAATATCTTTTGGCAAAGCCAACAAAGTAAGCTTACGGAAAGATTGCTCCAGTTTACCTCCCAGGATGATTCCTTTTGGAGTGCCTGTCAATTTAAGAGGAACTGATACTTTCACCTTTACAGTGTCTACCATTTCCTGAAAATCGAGGTGAAGCATGGTGTCTTTGATTGGTTCAAACTGCTGCTCTTTTACAAAAGCAGTGTATTTATTTCCATTCAAATTGATTTCAGCCAAACGAAAGTCTGGCGTGTAAATCAGTTTGCGGAATTCTGCAACCGGGGCATAAAAATTCAACGTCTCTTTGCCGCCATAGAGATTGCAAGGAATGTTTCCTGCCTTGCGCAGTGCACGCGTAGCCTTTTTCCCTAATTCGGTTCTTGGCGTGCCATTGATTACTACTGTTTCCATTTTTTTAATTGGATTAATTGTGAGAAAATAAAAAATCTTTATACGGATGGTGTAATGAACAAGGAGTTAATACTCTTATGCTCGTGCGTATTTCTGATGGCTTGCGCAAACAGTTTGGCTACACTCAATGCTTTTATCTTTTTCGATTCCTGCTTTAGCGGAAGCGTGTCTGTTACTATCAATTCTGTAAGGGCGCTTTTCTCAATATTTTCATAAGCCTTGCCCGATAACACTGCATGGGTGCAAAACGCCCGAACACTGCTGGCTCCTTTATCCATAACCATACTTGCCGCGTTGCAAAGCGTACCCCCTGTATCAATCATATCATCCACCAGAACCACATCTTTCCCTTCTACACTGCCTATCAAAGTCATTTCGGCTATTTCGTTGGCGCGCTTGCGGTATTTATCGCAAATAACCATGTCTGCATTAAAGTACTGCGCATAGATGCGGGCACGTTTTACCGATCCTACATCGGGAGAAGCGAAACAGAGGTTAGTCCACTTTTGTTTTTTGATATACGGAAGAAATATAGCCGAGCCGTTTAAGTGGTCGAGCGGAATGTCGAAGAAGCCCTGAATCTGACCGGCATGTAAATCCATAGTCATTACCCGATCGGCACCTGCTGCCGTCAAAAGGTTAGCTACCAGTTTGGCAGCAATACCCACGCGCGGTCGGTCTTTTCTATCCTGACGGGCATAGCCGAAGTAAGGAATAACAGCAGTGATGTAATCAGCCGAAGCGCGCTTGGCAGCATCTATGATCATCAGCAATTCCAGCAGGTTATCGCCCGGTGGGTTGGTGCTTTGAATGATAAATACAAACGAACCGCGGATAGACTCCTTAATTTCAGGCTGAAACTCACCATCACTAAACTTCAGCACATCCATTTTAGCCAGCGGCTGACCGTAGTGGTCAGCTATGTCTTCTGCCAGATACTTAGTTGCTGTGCCGGTAAAAATTTTTACGTCCGTGGTGAGTAACATGTTTTTGCCCTTTTTTAAGGGAGTGCAAATATAAATTCTTAAGGGAATAAACAAATGAAGCGTGAATAAAGACGGGATATTTACAGGCTATTAAAGGCACAAGACCGCGGCAATATTTTTTCCCATCTACTTTTTGTATGCTTTCAAAAATAACTTTCTGGCGAAAAACAAAAAATGAGTAGGAGGGAATTTATTTCTCAAGCCAAAATCTATTTTATGGTTTTTTTTCAAAAACCTCTATTTTTAGGTTAAAATCATTATTTACCCCACCTCAGAGGTGGGTGCCCCCTACCTTTAAGGTGGGGGGGCGGAGCAAAAAGGTGGGTCAGTTCTGCTAAAAACCGAGCCCCCGGAGATCAAAACAAAGTGTCCGGTGCCCAAAGCTAGGCTACCCCACCCTTCGGCTCAACTGCCCGAGCTAAAAGCCGAGTCAGCGGTGCAAAAAATAAAGCCCGTTCACTTTTTCGGTAAACGGGCTTTGGTTTTGGCTAAACGGGCTCACCCTTTTCGCAAGGGTTAGGCGTAGTAGGAATTTCTGTTTTGCCCCCAACAAACAAGAGAGCTTAATCAGTTTTTTGCGATTAAGATTTTGAGCAGCTAAAGAAACAACCACGCTTACAAATTCACCAAATAAAGTTTAGGAGTCACGTGAATGAAATCAAGAGATAAACTATCGGTGCTCTCATACCCTTCTTATTAAACTGCTTTTTAAAAAAATACATTTGCCCCTTCCTTTTTTTTGTAAAGACATGGGGCCAATCCTAATTTAAACAACGCAATGAAATACATCTTCCTTTTCCTATCCCTTGCCCTAGTAGGCATCAGTCCGGCTGCACCTGCCGACAGTTCAGCTACCGCTCCTCAACCTTTTACCCAAAATATTTTACCCAAGGATGCCTATGTGTTTTATGTCATTGGCGATTGGGGCCGCAAAGGCAAGTATCATCAGCGTCAGGTGGCCGAGGCTATGAACCAGTGCGCCCAAAAGGCCGCTCCGCAGTTTATAATATCTACAGGCGACAACTTCTATACCTTTGGAGTAAAAAGCACCAAGGATAAACTTTGGAAAAAATCATATGAAAACATTTACAACGGCAGCGCCATTAAACAAACTGATTGGTACCCCGTGTTGGGCAATCACGACCACTATGGCAATCAGCAAGCCGAAATAGATTATTCAAAAATAAAAACACATTGGAAAATGCCTTCCGCGTATTATTCCTCTGAGGTGCAAACAAGCGACAATACTAAAATCACTTTGGTGTTTACCAACAGCGAACCTCTGGTGCACGACAATAAAGCGGAGACAGAAAACCAGTGGAAGTGGATAGACAGCACCCTGGCAACCTCTACTGCCACCTGGAAATTTGTGGTAGGGCATCATCCTGTGTACTCCAGCAACCCCATGCATGGCGACAGCCCGCCCTTGATTGAAAGGCTGCGACCTATGTTAGAGAAATATCAGGCGCAGGCCTATTTCTGCGGCCACGACCACGACCTTCAACATCAACAACCGCAAGGAAGTAAGGTGGACTATTTTGTTTCCGGTGCCGGTTCAGAACTTCGCCCTTCGGCTTCGTACCAACACACCAAATTTGCGCAAAGCACCGCTGGCTTTGCTCTGGTAGCCATTACCCACAGCACCATGACCGTCTATTTTATTGATGAAAAGGGAACCGTTGTTTATCAATATAGCCGGGGTAAATAAAACCGCTAAACCACCGCTTGTTGGGTGGATTGTTTTGTTCGGCTTGCAGAAAGGAGATTTAGGCGGCTACAAATAATATTTATTGCTGAACTCCTTCAGGTGCTTTTCGGCTTGTTCATAGTCGGGCATTACCTGCTCCACCACCTTCCAAAAACGGGGCGAATGGTCATGGTGAACCAAATGCGCCAACTCATGAATAAGCACATAGTCCACCACTTTAGCAGGTGCAAAAAAGAGTCGAACCGAAATAACAATATTACCACCGCGCGAACAATGCCCCCAGAAACTGGTGGCATGTTTCATTTTTATCTGCTTCACTTCTTTTCTAAAGTATCGATTGTTCAGTTCGTGAATACGCTCAGTAACCACGGGCAAAAAAAACTTACACAAACATTTAGCCACCAAATAGGAACTGGTGTTCTCCTCCGATTCTTTATTCAGCCCCTTAGCCAACGAAAGCACAATATTGTTGCGAAAAATCTTGGCGCTCGATTTAGGCAAATCATGGTAGCAAATAGAAATCACAAACTCATAGTCGCCTACCTTCAGCACCTCACCATTCACATACTTGCGGTGCGGCAGCGAATCCATCAATTCAGGTTTATCACCCAGTTTCTCCTTGGCCCACTTCAGTAAATTATCAATGTTCTTCCGCTGCTCTTCCTTCCCTTGCCTACTCGACACACGAATCAGAATGCCGTTTTTATTCACCGTAACACGGTTATTAAAACGTGGTTCAAAAACAATACGCACCGGCACATTCTCCCCTTTCACCTCAATATCAAATTTCTGTTGCAATGCAGACTCCTCTTCTTCCTGGGGCTTAGCTTTAGGAGCAACTAAATTTTCGAAGAGTGATAACAGCATATTGGCCGTAATAATGGCGAGAAGATTTTTTTAAAGCCGATGATTTTTTCAACAACAGAATAAAATCATACAGGTTTCAACTTTCGCTGCGTCCCTTTTATGTCAGAAAGGGGTTTGCCGCTAGGGGGCTATCGAGTAAATAAGTAATGGGAAATTGCCGGCACAAAAAGGTAATCATATTATGCCTGTAATTTTTACTTTTAGCGCGTCATGATATTCGACCAAACCTTTCGTAACCTGAACCGCACCCGCGAAATTCTGGCCATATTAATAAAGTATGGCTTCGAAGATTTCATCGCTAACTCCACGTTGCGCAATTTGGTGACAGAAAGTATGCGTATAAAATGGTTGCGCGATGAAAAGCCGGTGATGTCATACACGCGCTATGAGCGTGTGCGCATGGCCGCTGAAGAATTGGGCCCTACCTTTATCAAGCTCGCTCAAATTCTCAGCAATCGTCCCGATATTATTCCCGAAGGATTGGTAAAGGAATTTGAAAAGCTGCAAGACCGGGTTCCTCCGTTTCCTTTCGAACAGGCCAAAGCAATTATTGAAAAAGAAACCGGCAGAAGTCTAGAAGAATTATTTGAGGAATTTGGCGAAAGGCCGATGGCATCCGCCTCCATTGGTCAGGTACACAAAGCTAAACTGAGGACAGGTGAAGAAGTGGTGGTAAAAGTTCAACGGCCACATGTGGCAGAAATGATTGAGCAGGATTTGAGCATTGTGAAAGAAGCGGTACAACGAATGGATCGCTACCTCAAAAAGCAAGGAGTGATGAATGGCGAAGAAGTAGTTCGGGTTTTCGAACGCGCCATCACCAAAGAGTTAGATTATCAAAACGAAGCGCGCAACATTGACCGTTTTCGCACCACGTACCGTCATCGCACCGATTTTTATGTGCCCAAAGCCTACCGTGAATTCAGCACCAACAAGGTGCTGATTATGGAGTTCATGAAGGGCTGTAAGATTACCGATGTTGAACAATTGAAAGCTTGGGGTATTAGTCCCGCGAGAATTGTAGAAAAGGGAATGGACATTTATCTTTCTCAGATTTTTGAGTTCGGATATTTCCATGGAGACCCACATCCGGGAAATATTTTGGTAGATGAAGACGGAAGAATTATTCTTCTCGACTTTGGCATGGTAGGTCAGTTGATGAAGAAAGATAAATACGCCTTTGCCGGCATCTTCATTGCGATGAGTAAATATGATGCGCGCGAAATGGCCGCGCAAATGCGCAAACTGGCAGTAGAGGATAACATCACCGACATGCGTCAGTTTGTTTATGATTTGAACGACATGATTGAAGACTACGCACATCTAGATGTTAGCGAAAGTTCCATTCAAGATGTTATTCAGCGCTTGCAAAAAATCATGTATGATTATCACATTACCGTGCCAGGTGGTGTGTTTCTTATCTTCCGTGCATTTGCGATACTTGAAGGTATAGGCAAAAAAATGCACCCGAATTTTAAGACCTACGAATTCATCCGCCCTTACGGACAAAAGTTATTGACCGAACAATTGCGACCGGAGAATTTAGCGCAAGAAGCTGGTCAGCGTTTATCCAACATGTCGGCCTTCCTCAATAGTTTTCCTATTGAACTACGCGGCATTCTGCAACAAATAAGCAAGGGTAAGTTGCACAGCGAAATTGAACTGCAAGGGTATGGCTACGCGCTAAAAAAATGGGACAGCATAAGTACGCGCATGTCCATTACCTATATTATTTGTGCCTTAATTATCGGTTCATCCATAGCACTCCTTCCCACTACTTATCCCGAGGATATGAAGTTCTACTATGGTATCAACAAGTGGAGTTTCACGGGCTATTCCATTGCCGGAATCTTCTTCCTGATATGGCTGTATGGCATTATGCGCAGAAAAGTTTACAAGTAATTACTACCAGTGAAATCCGAAAACGAACCGGTTAATAATTATCTCAGATATTCCGGCATCGGTTTTCAGATTGCAGCTACTATTGGTGCCGGTGTTTTTATAGGCTACGAATTGGATAAATGGCAACACACTTCACAGCCCTATTACACATTGGGTTTTGCGGTTGTTTTCGTGCCGCTGGGCTTATATCTGGGACTGCGGGAATTTGTCGGGAAGAAATAACAGAGTTACTCCAACTCTTTAATGGCACTTACATAATCAAACCGCTCCAACAATCCGGTATCAAATTTTCCGGAGCGGAATTCTTCGTTATCCATCAACACGATATGAAACGGAATAGTGGTCTTCACACCTTCAATGATAAACTCTTCGAGTGCACGTTTCATTTTTACAATGCACTCTTCTCTGCTCTTTGCTCGGCAAATAACTTTGGCAAGTAGTGAATCATAAAAAGGAGGCACAGTGTAACCGGCATAAACATGTGTATCAACTCTCACCCCATAACCCTTAGGGGTGTGCAAAGCGGTAATTTTCCCTGGTGATGGTGCGAAATTATGTAGAGGATCTTCGGCATTTATACGACACTCGATAGCGTACATTTTATCAGGGAAATAAGAGACCCCGGAAATAGGAGTGCCGGCAGCAATAAGAATTTGCTCCTTCACTAAATCAAAATCCATGACCTCTTCGGTAACCGGATGCTCCACCTGAATACGAGTATTCATTTCCATGAAGTAGAAGTTCTTGTGCTTGTCCACCAAAAACTCTACCGTGCCAACGCTTTCGTAAGCAATTGCCTTTACTGCTTTCACCGCAGCATCACCCATCTTTTTGCGAAGCTCTTCATCTACAAAAGGGGATGGAGCTTCTTCCACCAATTTCTGATGTCTGCGCTGAACAGAACAATCTCGTTCACTCAAGTGACACGCCTGACCATACTGGTCACCCGCTACCTGAATTTCTATATGGTGTGGCTCTTCAATAAATTTTTCGAGATAAACGGCATCGTTGCCAAAGCTTGCACCTGCTTCAGTGCGGGCCATATTGTAAGCATGTTCCAAGCCGGCATTATCGCGCACTATGCGCATTCCTTTGCCACCACCGCCAGCGGTAGCTTTTAATATCACTGGATAGCCGATTTGTTGTGCAATCCGTTTCGCTTCCTCTACCGTTTCAATCAGCCCTTCACTTCCGGGAATACAAGGTACTCCTGCTTTAATCATTGTTTCCTTAGCCGTAATCTTATCACCCATCGAACGCATTTGCGCAGGGGTGGGCCCAATAAACTTAATGTCATACTTACCACACAACTCCGCAAACTCTGCATTCTCTGCCAAAAATCCATAACCCGGGTGAATGGCATCAGCATTTACTAATTCTGCCACCGCCATTATGTTCAGCATGTTCAGGTAAGAGTCTTTGCTTTTGGGAGGACCAATGCACACAGCTTCATCGGCAAAGCGCACGTGCAGGCTATCGCGGTCGGCTGTGGAATAAACGGCCACCGTTTGAATACCCATCTCTTTACAGGTGCGGATAATACGGAGCGCAATCTCGCCACGGTTGGCTATGAGAATTTTCTTGAACATCGAATTCTCAACTTAATGTTTCTCAATCAGGAATAAAGGTTGGTCATACTCAACAGGCGAAGAATCTTCGGCCAATATTTTTACAACCTTTCCTTCTACCCCATCAAATTCAATTTCATTGAATAGCTTCATCGCTTCTATAATACAAAGCGTGGCCCCCGTCTTTATAGTATCGCCAACTTTTACAAAAACATCCTTATCAACTCCCGGCTTGCGATAGAAGGTTCCTACCATCGGTGAACGGAAAGTGATTAAGTTTTCATTTGCTACCTCTGTCTTAGGAGCTTCTGAACTGGCACTTTGAGTTTCCGATTTTAGATTAGCCGGAACAGTTTGTGCAATTTGCGGAGCGGCAACCGAAGTTGTGTACACTGTTTCGCTTCCTTTATTCTTAATAGTAATAGCGAAGTCGCCTTCTTTTACCCGAAGCTCGTTGATGTCTGATTTCTTTACGAGTTTGATGAGGTCTTGAATTTCTTTCAGATTCATAAGAGTAAGTTAGTGGTTAATAGTTAATGGTTAGTGGTGAATATAGAATTGATTGTTTGGGCAAGAAAGAAAGTTAAAGATAAGTTTTACCATTCACCTCTCGCCATTCACTACTTACCCTTTCACCGCCTTCACGCGCTCTACATATGAACGGGTACGGGTATCTACCTTTATTTTTTCGCCTTGGTTTACAAAAAGAGGAACCATAACCGTTGCCCCTGTTTCAAGGGTTGCTGGCTTGAGAGCATTGGTAGCTGTGTTTCCCGCTACAGCATCTTCGCTGTAGGTAATTAATAAAGCTACGTGCTGTGGCAATTCGCAACCAAGAATTTGATTGGTTTCTTCGTGAATGATTACTTCACACACATCTCCTTCTTTCAAAAAGTCGTTGTTTTCAATGGACTTGCCGTCAATAGTAATTTGGTCGAAGGTTTCCTGATCCATGAAGTTATAACCCATATCATCTTTATAAAGGAACTGATGTGGTTTGCGCACTACACGTGCGGTGATTATTTGGTGCCCAGCGGGAAACGTATGCTCTAACATTCTTCCTGATTTTAATCCTTTCATACGGCAGCGCACAAAGGCATTGCCTTTGCCGGGCTTAACGTGTTGAAATTCCACAAATTGAAAAATGTCGTTGTTGAACTCTATGCAAAGTCCGTTTTTGATTTCTGCTGTAGTTGCCATGTTTTTATTTTAGGGAGGGCAAATATAGAAGGGAAAGGGGAAATGGGAAATGACTGCAGAAACAAGCTAATTCCAGGGTTAAAAAAGAGACAGAAAAAATTCTTTCTTTTAGAAAGGGTTTGTATTTTTCGTCCATAAATCACTTATACACCTATTCCTAATCTAAACACATCTATCATGAAAATCGTTTTACGCATTCTTCTTTATTTGGTATTGTTTGCTGTTGTAGCCCTTATTGGTTTTGCATGCTTTATACAGGTTCGGGGAATACCGAAGTATGAAGTCGACAAAATTGATTACCCACAGGTCCAATCCGATTCTGATTTAGTGGCTAACGGACAAAAGATAGCCTCGGTGCAGTGTATCGTATGCCACCGCGGTACTGACGGAAAACTATCAGGTCGATTGTTACAGGAGTTGCCACCGGAATTTGGAGAGATTCACTCGGCTAATATTACACAGAGCAAAGAGCACGGCATTGGAAAATGGACCGATGACCAAATTGCCTATTTGTTGCGCACAGGAGTGAAACCCGATGGACAATATCTGCCGGTGTACATGCCCAAATTCCCGCATATGAGCGAGTATGATTTGAAAAGTGTTATATCGTTTTTGCATTCAGACAAGGCTTATGTACAGCCTTCCGAAATTGCCAAGGTACCAAGCAAGCCTTCGTTCCTGACCAAGTTTTTGTGTTTGGTGGCGTTTAAAAAAATCCCTTATCCGAGCGCTCCAATTGCCCATCCCGACACCACCAAGCCCAAGGAATTTGGACATTATCTCGTAACAGGTCGCTACGATTGTTATCCCTGCCATTCAGCCGACTTCAAAACTTTGAACATGCAGTTTCCTGAACAAACTCCGGGCTATTGCGGGGGTGGAAATAAAATGATTACCCTGGATGGCAAAGAGCGTTTTACGGCCAACCTTACCATGGATGAAGAAACCGGGCTTGGCAGCTGGAGCCTGGATGATTTTACAAATGCCATGTTGCATTCGAAAAATAAGCAGGGCAAAATGCTACGCGAGCCTATGTTGCCCTTTAACGGCATGACTGATACAGAGGTAAAATCCATATGGGCCTATCTTCAAACAGTGCCAAAGATTAAGAATGTTGTAGACAGAAAGTGGGAGCAGGAATAAATCTATAAAACACATCGCCCCATAAAAAGGGGGATGAGACAACGAGGTATTATCAGCAAAATATTTGACTTGGCTATCTTTTAGGCGAACGTCATTCATTTTTCCTTTGATAACGTAACATTCTTCGCCTGAGTGGTTTTCTTTCCGTTCACGTTCAATCATTTTTCCGTGAGATTTGATGTTAGTCGTCTAACCATCAACAAAACTCACAGCTTGAGTGCACTCTTGACTCTAAATCCGAAATCCGCACTCCGAAATCCCCATCACTTCTTCAGCTTCAACTTCGCCATCTCTACTAGCTCCCGCAAATACTTATTCTCCTGCTCCATAAAAGCAAATTGCTGTTTCAGAGCAGCCAACTCATCCTCCTTCGCTTTCAAACTTGTCCGCAGCGCCTCCTATTTCGATTCATGCTCCACAAACTCCTCAAAAAAATTGACCTTCAAATAAGCTCCCACCTTTTTCATCTCACTAATCTTCCAGTCAGTGCGCTTCAACAAATGAGTAAATATGTTTCTCATTTTGAAAGCAGGAAGAACATTCTTTTTCAGATATCTATGCTTTCGAAAACTAAAGATAGCCATTGTATCCATACAATGTGGCATCGGAAAACTCAGGATGGGCATTGTATTGATACAATGGGCTATCGGAAAATTCGGGATGGTCATGGTATTGATACAATGTGGCATCTGAAAACTCGGGATAGGCATTATATTGATGTAATGGGCTATCGGGAAACTCGGGACGGGCGTTGTATTGATACAATGGGGCATCGGAATACTCGGGATAGGTATTGTATCAATACAATGGGGCACCGGAAAACTCGAGATGGACATTGTATTAATACAATGGGGTACCGAAAAACAGAGGATAGAAATTTCAGGAAGCGTCAGAAACTTAACACTGCTTTGTAGGCAAAGCGTTCAGCTTTTTGGGTATGTAGGAAGATTAGACCAAACTCAATCCCTCATCACACAAATCCTCTACATTCAAATCAGCATCCACACTGCCTGTTTTCAGCAAAGCCTGCTTGGCATTCTCCAACCCGCGCAGACGCACGGTATAGTCAGAACTCCAGACCGTAGAAAGCAACCAGGTATAAGCATCGGCTTCGCTCATCTTGAAACGTTCCTGCAACAGGCGAACCGTTTGGGCAGAGGAAATAAACTCAGCGCTTTCTTCATTTATCACTTCTAACGTTTTTTGGATCGCAGGACGTTTTGCTTCGAGCGCGGCATCGCTCGCCACAATTAAAAAACTGCTCCAAGGGGCACTGAACTCGCCCACCATCCTTACCGTTCCTTCTTCCACAAATGGTTTGGTCGTGTATTTCTCCCAATAAAAAATCTGCGTTTCATTTTTCGAAAGCGAACTCATCGCTCCATCCACACTTTTTATTTCAATCAAATCTTCAGG
>CANJVG010000038.1 GCA_947478005.1 Bacteroidota bacterium | reverse complement strand
CGTTTAAGGTTAAGTTTACTGGCAGTGGAGGCGAATAAGTTTAATTGATCCATGAGGCAGCTTGAAGGTTTGGGGTTATTGTTCCTTTAAATCAGGATATTGCTTTCGTCTCTTTCCGACTCCAGCGAGAAAAGGTTATTTATCTATTTATTTTTTTTCAAACAGATAAGACAACTCAACATCCAAGGCTTTGCTAATGCTTTGAATTTCGGTCATATAGGGATCAGCTTCCCCAAATTCTATTTCAGAAATATATGAAGGGAGAAGGTCGGTAAGGGCAGCCAACTCTTCCACCGTCATTTTCTTCTTTTCGCGGGCTTTACGAATTTTTTTACCTGCCTGAACAATATGGTCATGCTCCGGCTCCGCTTTATCCGATTGGGTGCCAATTTTTTTCTCTACTCTTCTCTTTTCGTAAAGTTCTCCGATATACTTTAATAATCTTTCCTGCTCTTCCTTCATCCTTAAAATTTGATGGCAAAAATAAACGATTTGGCGAAACAGTAATGCATCTTAAGCCCCAACAGTGCGGATTTAATAGCCATACTTTTCCGCCCACATTTTCTTTAAGTTATTACGAATTTCCAGTTCCCTTACATTGCTTCCCGGCTCGTAGAACTTTTTGCCTTTAATGGTATCCGGAAGGAATTCTAAGTCTACAAAATTGCCCTCGAAGCTATGAGCATATTTATAGTCCTTGCCGTAATTTAAATCCTTCATCAGTTTAGTCGGTGCGTTTCGAATGTGAAGAGGTATGGATAAATCTCCTGTTTCCTTAACCAGTTGCATTGCCGCTCCGATTGCTGTGGTGGCTGAATTACTTTTGGCGGAAGTAGCCAGATAGATAACGGTTTGTGAAAGAATGAGGTTGCACTCAGGATAACCTATCATGGTGACTGCCTGAAAGCAACTGGTGGCCAACAACAACGCATTGGGATTGGCGTTGCCGATATCTTCGCTCGATAGAATTAAAAGCCTTCTGGCAATGAACTTTGGATCTTCGCCCCCTGAAATCATTCGGGCCAGATAATACAAAGCTGCATTCGGGTCGCTGCCGCGAATGGATTTGATGAAGGCTGAGATAATATCATAATGCTGTTCGCCACTCTTGTCGTAAATGGCCATCTTTTGCTGAATGGTGTTTTCCACCAATTCATTGTCGATGATTAATGGTTCACTTCCTCCGGAAGATACCACCAATTCCAAAACGTTCAACAGTTTTCTGGCATCGCCACCCGAGTATTTGAGCAATGCTTCGGTTTGTTTGAGCTCAATATTCTTTGTCTTGAGTACTTCATCATTAATCAGTGCCTGCTTTATCAGCTTCTCTAATTCTTCTCTTTCTAATGGTTTAAGGATATAGACCTGGCAACGGGAAAGCAAAGCAGATATAACTTCGAACGATGGATTTTCGGTAGTGGCACCGAAGAGAATGATGATTCCTTTTTCCACGGCACCTAATAACGCATCCTGTTGTGCTTTGTTGAACCGATGGATTTCATCAATAAATAAAATGGCTTTGCCATTGGTGGTGGCTTCGTCAATTACTCTGCGCACTTCTTTTACTCCGCTGTCTATAGCGCTTAACTGATAAAAGGGCAGATGAATTTGTTCGGCTATGAAGCGTGCTAATGATGTCTTGCCTACTCCGGGCGGTCCCCAGAAGATGATAGATGGAATGTTTTGAGACTCAATCAGCTTGCGCAAGACCTTACCTTCGCCTATTAAATGTTGTTGACCAACAAACTCGGCAATGGTTTTAGGACGTAAGCGTTCGGGGAGAGGAGGTAGCATTGGGGATGGTAGAATTAGTCCGGATGGTTAAACAAAGTTTCAGAAACTATTCTCCGTCTTTGTCTCCCTTTTTATCGTTTAACTTATACAATGACCATTTCCTGAGTTGCTCGGCAGTTAAGATGCTGATTAACTTCTGTTCCTTCGAATTTTTCAAAGACTTCACTCTATCGTTATAGACCTTTTTGTCCAGGATGTTTTTCTGCTTCTTAAGTGCATCATGCTTGGTGTAAAACTCGGTAAAAAGGGTGTTGAGTTTGGCGCTCTGGTCTCCTTGCAGGATACACACAGAATTTACCTTCTCTGTATTTTCCTTTGCTCTTAATGCAGGGTCTTCTTTTTTCTTTTCTTCTTTCTTAGCCTTTGCAGGGGCCGCTTTTTGCTTTGCCGTTTGTGCATTTACAACACTACCTGACACAAACAACACGAGCAGAAACAGAACTATGTTTTTCATTAAATACAATTTTTATTGGCCGAAAATAAACTTCTCCTACTTCTCCTTCACCAATTTGTTGGCATTATACTTTGTGCTCCAGCTATCTTTTGAAGATGCCTTCAAATCTCTCTTCCGAACTGTGTTGAGCAGATGCCAAGTAGCATTCACTCTATCTTCATTTAAATCCAACATGACAAAGCCATGGTCGACTAAGTTCTGGAAACGAAGATGTGGATTTGTTGTTTTTCGCTTGAGCACTAAACCCACCAAATTGGCAAAACCTCGTGGAAACTTCTCTCCTATTCCATTGGAAGAAACGCTTGGTGTTACAAACTCTGCTCCTATTACTCCCTGACCGGTTTTAGCATTGTACCGCTTTTTGTTTTTGGGTTCTTGTACTAAATCAAAGGCCCATGATAAGTGAATGTCACCGGTAAGAATGATTACATTTTTTACATCGTGACGATAAAATGAATCTAAAATTTCTTTGCGCTCTTCCGGATAGCCATCCCATGCATCGGTATTAAACGCACGCGATTTACCCAAGCTGTGGGCATCTAATTCGGAGAATACAACCTGGTTACCAATTAGTTTCCAGCGAGCAGAAGAACTATCGATACCTGCAATAAGCCAATCGGTTTGCTTTCTACCCAGGATGGTACGGGTGGTGCAGGAGCGAAGTGTATCGAATACATTTATAAGCTGAACACACCGCTCTTCAATCCGGGTATCGAGCATGTAGAGTTCGGCCAGGTTTCCATAGTTTAGTTTACGAACCACACTCTCTTCTGCATTATCTGTAATTGGCATCCATTCAAAGTAAGCCTTCTTGGCAATGGCTTTGCGTTCTTCCCAATTGCCTTCATCCGACTGATGATTTTTAGCCCCTTCTTTATACGAATCATTGGCAAACTCGTGGTCATCCCACACGGTGATAAAAGGATGAAGTCGATGGGCTTCCTGAAGGTCAGGGTCGAGACGATACTGTGCATAGCGTGTTCTATAATCATTAAGATTTAAAATCTCATGGTTGGGAATATGGTCGCGCACATTGGGATGTTTTTTATTTGGTCGGTTGCCGTATTCATAGATATAATCGCCTAAGTGAATGACCGCATCTACATCATTACGATTAGCTATTAAGCGATAAGCATTGAAATAGCCATGCTCATAATTGCAGCAACTGACCACCGCAAAGCGCAGATGCCTGGTTTGAACGGGAGCTGTCTTTGTTCTGCCAATAGGCGAGTATACGGTGCGTGTTTGAAACCTATAAAAATACGTAGTGCCCGGTTGCAAATCTTTGACTAAAACTTTCACTGTGTAGGCCGATGCAGAAGTAGTTTTTACTTCTCCTCTGCCAACTATATTTTGCATCGCAGTGTCTGTCGCAATTTCCCATTTAACGGGTATTGTTTGCTCCGCATCGCTCCAAACTTTTGTCCAGATGATGACTTGCGATTGCTGAGGGTCGCCTGAGGCTACACCAAAGTAGAATGGTTTTAGAGCAGGGTTGAGAAGTGTGGTGATTTGCGGGTCGAAGAAATTTTGCGCGGTGAGCGAAGAGAAACAGGCGCTGAAAATGATAGCCCAAAGAAGCTTCATGCGGGTGAATAATTTGGGCGCAATGATAAATATCTATTCGGATGTTATAGATGAAAACTCCAACACCACACTAATAATTTTTGCGGCTTTAGCTTCTGAGTTTATAAATTCTACTTTCGATTTTAGTTAAACAGAAATCATACACCATGACCACCCTTCCCGCCTATAAAGTTCAGGAGATTTGTTGCGATGCCACCTCGGTTCATTTGCCCGAAAATCTTTCCTTCTTTTTTAAAAGCAGTTACCACAACGTGTGCAACACCGGAAGAGTACACGTTGATTTCAGCCTTCATGTGATAGCCAAACCCGTTCAACCATTTGGTATTTGGCGTTGCAGAGTAAACTTTTGGTTGCAGGAAGTGGTGCATGAATTGAATGATGAACAAGGCTTAGAATATTTTAAAGAAGGTTTCCGCGCAGCTTTGGCCGAAGCTGAAAAATTTGTTCAGTGGAAGTATAAAGTTACCAGCATTATGGCTGCACCTACCGATGCAGAACTGGCCGAGAGGTACAAAGCGATTCTGGCGAAGAAGAAATGAGGGAGTATGCTCAAGACTCTTGTAACATCACCATTGCTATTTGAAGGAAAACCAAATACAGTTTAACGCAAAGGTCGCAAAGTGACAGCCCGCAAAGGACGCAAAGCTTCGAGCAAGAGTAAAATCATATCAGCAAAGAAGAAATGAAGTCACACCTTTCACTTGCACAGGGTCGCGAAACGCAGACCCTGCGTGGACTTTAAGCAACTAACCACAAAGCTTACAAATCATCTAAGATAGTCGAGGCATCTCTGTCGGGTGCTACATCGTGGATGAGTGTATTTTGGTTTTTGCGCAAGGCATATATCTCGCCTAAGGTGGCAGGCCCTTTGAAATGATGCTTAATGCCAAGGCGCTGTGCCAAGAGGTTAGCATCCAATTCGCTGAGCGCCTTGAATTCTTTTCTGGCTATCAAACGACCGGGTCTTAGTAGTGCGCTGTCGAGCTTTTTAAGGTCCACGTTGAAGGTACAGATGATTTGCAGATTCAACATATCGTTCAATAAACCATCGCTGAGGTTGAGGAGATTCGTCACTCCTAGAATACGAACGCAGAATTAAAAAAACAAGTATGCGCGCTCAAAAATAATTCTCTTTTTTTCCACCATCTTTCTCTCCTTTTGTTCGGTTTAACCGCGTCATTTCAGCTGGAAATTATGCTATAAAAAAGTCCATTTCACCTATACTGAAAAGCCTCCCTCCTTTTATTTTTAGGTATTCAATAACCAAAAAAGTAAAGCTATGAAAGGCAAACTTTTAAGCGACCGCCAAAAGACCGGTCTCGCTATGCTTAGCTGTGGACTCAGCGAAGCGCATGTAGGTGAACGATTATTTATTAGCAAAGACACGGTTCACAAAGACCGGAAGCAAACCTACAAGCTGCTGGGAGCAAGTACCCTTGCGCAGGCCTTGCTTTATGCGCTGCTGCAAGATGAGCTGACGCTTACAGCGCTTCGGGCTATTCGGGCGAGCATTTAAGCCGCTTGAAAAAGTACCTGTTTAGGGCATTGTAAGTTTTCTTCCTGTGCCGCATCTTTGTTTTATGAAAATGCACGAAACAAGGAAACAGTTTTGCTATGGGTTTGAAGCAGGGCGCAAAAACCTTCTACTAAGTCTTCGTGCTTTCCCTCAAAGTATCGGTCACCAACTACTAAGGCGGCATAACTACCCACAAAGTAAGAGTCAGAATCCACTAAGTATTCGTCAGGCTTCACTAAGTATCTCTCCAAAGCCACTAAGTACGGGTCGGGAACTACTAAGGTTCAATAAAGACCTTCAAAGTATGCGTCAGGATCTTCTAAGTATCCATAAGGATAGATCTTTTAAGCCCTTTTGTTCAAATGGAGGCCATTTTAGTAAAAACAGAAACACAACTTTTTTATTCATAAACCAACTAAATCAATCATCATGGCAAAATTTGTAAGAGTTAACATGCCTGTTAACCGTCCTCAGGACACTTTATTATTAGGCAAAGAAATTAAGGACAGAAATACGCTGATGGGCGTGAACAGTCCGCTGATAGGCTTTGTAGATATGGTCGTATTCGGCAACAAATTGACCAACGCCAACACGCTGCAAAAGAACGGCAACAAAGCGCAGGACGATGCGCAGACTTACTTCCTGATGTGCTCCAAAACCTGCGGCCTGGCGAAGGGGCAGAACAAAGATTCGGAAGGCACTCTTTATTTTAACGTGGTGCAGATTCGGGATATCTTATTGCTCAAAAACAGAGGCACCGAAGAAACGCTTTCTACTTATGGTTTCAATGTGGTTATATCGCAAACCGGAGCGCGCAGAAACATTCGGGTGGACATGCCCACCAAGCCGCAAAGCATGATAGAGCTGGCAGAGGCTATTATCGAGCAACATATAGCACTGGGGGTCAACAGTCCACTAATTCCGGCTCTGATAGATATGACCGCCTTCGAAGCCCTGACAGACGATGCGCGCGACCTGCTGGGTAAATGGACAACCGCTAACGAAGATGCGCAAACCTACCACAATCAGGCGCTGGTTATTTTGGGTTATGCAGCCGGTCAAAGCAGCGATACCGAAAACACACTCTATTACTTCCTGTGCATCATTCGCGACCGCCTGTTGCAGAAATATCAGACCATTGAAGAGTCGCTTAGCCAGTGGGGTTTTGAGGTTATCATCAGCACGGCTACCACGGGGCACAAAAAAGGCTCACAAGTAATAGTGCAGGGCGAAATAATTGTGGGCGTAGTGGTGAATATTGACCTCAGCGGTCTGCAAGGCATCAGCCCGCAAACCAAGGTGAAGCTCGAAAACCCCGGCACGAGCGTCAACCGCTATTATTTTTCGGCCACTGTAAATGGTATCGCCATCGGCACATTCACAGACGTAAACCCCGGACAAAGCATCACTAAAACATTTGCCGAATTAGGCGCCAGCGAAATGTTTTCGTTCTTCAACGTGCAGAATGTGGGCGGTGTGCCGGGCAATTGGCGAGTAGTGATTCTGGCTTAGTCTAAAAGCACGAAACCTTTGTTTAAAACCTTCCTTAGCTTGCGAAAAGTTGGGGGAGGTTTTTTTAGTTGGAGGGAAGAAGTAGTTCTTAAGCGATTAGATTTATGCTAAGTTTGAAAGGGAAAAGAAAATATGACTACTTCTAGAATGCTAACCTTCGCTACCTTTCTTTTTCTAATTGCTAATTCATATAGCCAATCAATCAACCCAACCGATAAGTGGAAAAATTTGATTTCAAAAGAAGCAATTCTTATTCCCAAAGATTGCAAAGACAGTATTATAAAATATGACTTCGCTCCTCTTTGGACAAATCACAATAACAAATCTGTTTACGGATTCATTGGCAATAACTACCAGCGCATTCGCGTGAAAATTATTTCTGCTGTCAAAAACAAAAATAGACCGAACATCTACAACATCACAGGTAAAACAATGGTTAAAGAGAACATTTGCCAATTTAAGGGAACAATAAAAATCACCAAGGCAAGAATGTATGCGAAGATCAAGAGTGGCTTAGATGGAGCGTTCATACAAAAGCATATTCAGAAAGAAGGGATTTTAATGGCTGAATATCATTTCAAAGAAGATAGCAATCAAAACCATTCAGGGGTATTCGATGGTCTATTATTCTCGGCCTGGTATGTAGACAGCAATAATCTACTTAAATATGACGACATAGAATCATTCTCTGACTCTTATTGCAACAATCAATTTGTCGGAAGGTGGAAAGACTATAATAGCAAGCTAATCATGACTTGCAATTGGGGTGATTACAGAATTCCTGAATCGGGAGATTTTGATATTGGAGCAGGCGAATTTTCCCCGGCTGAAAAGTATTTGCAATACGGTTGGCAGGGCTACCGCGATGCTTATTCAGGAGGCAATAACCCAAAATCTTTACAAGAGGAACAAAAGGAATGGTGGAAATAGTATGTGAGTAAAAAGTAGTTTTTCATCTCTACAAGTTTTTCATTTCCACATCATACATTCATTCATTTCAAACCCTCCCTCAATTTCCCTCCTCTATTCCTTTCTACTAAGCCCTGCAAAACTATTTTTGCGGGCACTTAAAATATAAACAATGAAAGTATTGATAATAGGCGCGGGCAATATGGGCAAAACGTATGCGCGCAGTTTTCTCGCTTCGAGGTTTATTACGAGCACCGATTTATATATTCTCGAAAGGTCTTCGGAGAGCGTGGCCTCGGTAAAGGAAGTGCCGCAGGGCAATATCCGCCATCAGGCAGGCGAGTTCATTTCTCAAACCGATATTATCATTCTGGCTGTGAAGCCGCAGGATTTTCCCGCACTCGCCAAACAGATTATGCCCTATATCCATCAGGAGCAGATAGTGCTTTCGATTATGGCGGGCATCAAAATCGCTTCTATTTACGAAGCCCTGGGTGCTACCAAGATTGTGCGCGCCATGCCCAACCTGCCGGCACAAATAGGCATGGGCATGACGGTGTTTACATCCTCAGCCGATATTGATAAGAAAGAATTGTTCATTTTGCAGAACCTCATCAACACCACCGGCAAATCGGTGTATGTAGAAGATGAAACCAAAATAGATGCTGCCACCGCCATCAGCGGCAGCGGACCGGCTTACGTTTATTATTTTATGGAAGCGATGATTCAGGCAGGGGTGAAGATGGGTTTCACTTTGTCGCAGGCCGAGCTGCTCGTGAATCAGACCTTTATGGGAGCCGTTCACCTCCACAACCAAAGCGAACTCACCTGCGAAGAATGGATTAATCGCGTGGCCTCCAAAGGCGGCACCACCGAAGCCGCCCTGAAAGTGCTGAGCGAAAACACCGTGAACAACAATATCGAATCGGCTCTGTTTGCGGCATTCAACAGGGCTAAAGAGTTAGGGAATTAAACAACGCATTCAACACAACAACAACTATGGCATATTTCGAAAACAAAGTAGTATGGATAACCGGAGCATCCTCCGGCATTGGTGAAGCATTGGCTTATGCCTTTGCCAAACAGAACGCAAAGTTGATACTATCGGCAAGAAGGACGGAAGAACTGGAAAGGGTTGCGGCCACCTGCAAGCTCCCTGCCGAGAATATTTTCATCCTGCCCATGGATGTTTCGAAACATGAAGAGATAGAAGCAAAGGCACAACAGGTCCTCTCGCGCTTCGGGCAAATAGATGTGCTAATCAACAACGCGGGCTTAAGCCATTGGTCAAAAATCAAAGACATGACGATGGATGTGCTCAAACAGATTATGGATACCAACTTCCTCGGTGGTGCAGCCCTCACCAAGGCAGTGCTGCCTTCCATGCTCGACAAGAAAAAAGGCCAGGTGGTGGTTATATCGAGCATCCTCGGCAAAATTGTCACGCACAAACAAGCCGCTTATAACGCCAGCAAACATGCTTTGCACGGCTTCTTCGACACCCTGCGCGCAGAGTATGGCAGCAACGGCATCAAGGTATTGATAGTATGCCCCGGCTTTGTAAACACCAACGTAGCCAAGAACTCTTTAGACAGAAACGGCAAGCCCATAGGCAAAAACAACAAGATGATAGAAACCGGCCTCGACCCCATGTATGTAGCCGAAAAGATTTTGCTTGCCATTCAAAACAACAAAGAAGAAATACTTCTTGCAGGCAACAAAGAAAAATTCGGAGTGTTGCTCAAACGCTTCGCCCCGGGCCTGTTCTCAAAATTCGTGAGTGGAAATAAACTGGTTTAATACAATGCCACGAATTGCTCGAATTAAACACGAATTAATTCAACCCCATTTTTGTAAATCGTGGATACCAAATTTCTTATAAATTCGATAATGAATTAAGCAAGACTGAAGATGAACCGAACTTTTGATGTAAATCAGCCAATTGTTTACGAAGAGGAGAGCTATAAAATAATTGGGGCGTGCATGGAGGTTCACAAGCATTTAGGAAGAAGTGGATTTTCTGAAGTTGTAATTAAAGATGCACTCCAATATGAATTTAAGGAGACAAGTATTTCGTTTGAACGAGAGGTTGAGTATGCAGTGGAATACAAAGGCATTGTCTTACCACACAAATTTTATGCGGATTTTGTGGTGATGGGCAAAATAATTTTAGAAGTTAAAAATTGCAGCGCTCTCACCAACGATCACATTGCACAATCGCTCAACTACATTTCAATCTCAAGATTAAAACTTGCTTTGCTCGTCAATTTTGGCAAACCATCATTAGAATATAAACGCCTTCTTCTCTAAAAAATAATTCGTGCTTAATTCGTGTAATTCGTGGCAATAAAATCTCTCTAAACTATGTCAGCAAAATTTTATTCTAAAGAAAATCTCCAATTCCTTTTGCACGAAGTATTTCATGTAGAAGAACTTTGCCAACTCGAACATTTCAAAGACCACACCATCGAGAGCTTCGATATGATGCTCGAAGCCGCAGCTTCTTTAGGAGCCAATCATCTCCGACCGATATTGGTAGAGATGGACCGCACTCCTCCGCACATCGAAAACGCCCGCATCAAGGTGCATCCCAAAATGCGCGAGCTGATGAAGAAATTCGGAGAAGACGGATGGATATCCATGAGCGCTCCGCACGAGTTTGGCGGACAGCAAGTGCCATTCACTATCCTTCAGGCAGTCAGTTTTATCTTCGGAGCGGCTAACTACTCTCCTACTGCCTATGCATTCCTCACCACAGGTGCCGCGCACTTAATCGAAGCATTCGGCAGCAAAGAATTACAGGAAGCCTACATCCCCAAAATGTTTACAGGCGAATGGCAAGGCACCATGGCCTTATCTGAACCGCAGGCGGGAAGCTCATTAGGCGATGTAGTCACCACGGCAACACTTACCGACAAAGGCCATTACCTACTGAAAGGCCAAAAGGTCTTCATCTCTTGTGGCGACAGCGATGCAGTGGACAATGTCGTTCACTTGATGCTCGCGCGAATAGAAGGTGCCCCTGCGGGAACTAAAGGCATTTCCCTTTTCGTTGTTCCGCGCATGCGCCCCGATGAAAACGGAGAACTTGTTTTCAATGATGTAAATACAGCGGGCGTGTTTCACAAGATGGGTTATCACGGTGCGCCAATTGCGCACCTGATGATGGGCGAGAAAGATGATTGTCGTGGCTTCTTGCTTGGCGAGCCGCATAAGGGACTTAGCTACATGTTCCAGATGATGAACGAAGCGCGAATAGGTGTGGGCACCAACGCTACTTCTATTGCTTCTGCCGCTTACTACAATGCTTTGGAATACACCAAGGTTCGCGCGCAAGGAAGGAAACTAACCGAGAAGGACGCCAGCAAACCACAGACGCTAATCATCAACCATGCCGATGTAAAACGAATGTTGTTATTTCAAAAATCAGTTGTAGAAGGTTCGCTTTCGCTTTGCTTGCAGGCTTGCAAGTATTACGACTTGTCGAAAACAGCACCGGAAGCAGAGCGGGAAGACAACTTCCTGAAACTCGAATTACTTACACCAATGGCCAAATCCTATCCGGCTGAAATGAGTATTCAAACTACCAGTGCAGCACTACAATGTTTCGGTGGTTATGGTTTCACCAAAGAGTTTCTGGCAGAGTTGTTCTTCCGCGAAACAAGAATCCACACCCTGCATGAAGGTACCACAGCTATTCACGGCATGGACTTGCTTGGCAGAAAAGTGATGATGCAAAATGGCAAAGCCACCATGCTTTTGATGCAGGAAGTAATGCAGGACATTGAAGAAGCGAAGAAATACAACTTGCTCAAATCCTATGCCGCAGTAACCAGCAACAAACTGGTTCAGCTACAGGAAGTTTCGATGCACCTGATGACCGTAGCCCAAACCATCGGCCCCGAAGCTTACCTTAGCGATGCTACGTTATATCTCGAACTCTTCGGCATCATAACGGTTGCATGGCAATGGTTGAAACAAGGCATTGCAGTAGAGAAATTAAAAGCAGCCAACACCAAAGATTATTCCGCAGAGTTCCTTCAGTCAAAAATCTATGCATTGCAATATTTCTTCGAATACGAAGTGCCGAAAACAGAAGGATTGATTACACGACTGAAGAGTTCGAATCACGTTACCATCGAAGCAAAGCCAGAAGAGATTCTATAGCGAAACTGCAATAGGAAGTTAGCTGATTAGCGAACCAAGGTTAAGCTTCCTTTGAATAACTTATCGGAGAAGTTATTGAGGTAAATCACTTTAACCGTATAGATTAAAACCTGAGGATTCAGTAATCGACCTTTAAACATACCATCCCATTTGAAGTTCATGTCGTTGGCTTCAAAAACCTTTTCACCCCAACGGTCAAATACATTTACTTCAAATTGTTTCCAGGCTTCTTTATTGCCAAACACTTCAAAGAAATCATTGACACCATCACCATTCGGAGTGAATATATTTGGTACAAACACGTTGTAAACGGGAACCACATACAGTCTTGTTTCAGCTTTCGCCATACAACCCTTGTCATCCACCGATACAACCGTATAAACCATATCATTCACCGGATTTGCTTCAGTTGACCGACAAGCTGCACAACTTAAAAATTCATCGGGACTCCAACTCCAGCTTACCGGATTTCCATTCACAGCATCTGCAGTCAGTTGAATGGAAGTACCTAAATCCATAGTGGCAAGAGAGTCAAGTAACAAAGTATAAGGCAATGGGTCCATCAATGTAACTGAACTACTTACCGAGCAGCCTTTAGCATCCGTAACCGTAACAGAGTAAATACCGGCATTGAGCTGAGACGCTAAACTGGTTTGGCTACCATTACTCCATGCAAAATTATAAGCAGGAGTTCCTTGTGCAGCAATAACCTGAATATAACCGTCAGAATATCCGAAGCAGGTAACTTGCGTAACAGTAGTATCAAGCAACAATTGAGTTGGCTGAGCGATAGAATAAGAACCTGTAGATGAGCAGGTATGCGCATCAGTAAATGTTACAGTATAGTTTCCAATGAGTAAAGAAGATATCGTAGCAGAGTTGAGTGCATTGCTCCATGAATAAGCAAAAGGCTGTTGCCCAAGCACAGGACTAAGCTGAATACTTCCGTCACTTCCACCAAAGCATGATACATCAGTAATAACAGCACTAACCGTAGGGACAACATACACTTCAACAGGTTGGCTGCTGGTATCTGCACAACCATTCACAAAATTGGCAGCTAATGTAACGCTGTAAATACCGGCAGCAGGATAATTATGCGAAGGGGCCGCTTGGGAATTGTTAGCACTACCATCACCAAATGTCCATGCAAAGGTACTTACAGGGTAGGTTATTAAGTCAGTCGTATTTGTAAACAGCGAAGCACCCGGATAGCAAATCGCAGGCACATTGAATTGAGCATTGCTTACACCCAGAACCGTTACTGTTTTCAGAATTGTATCCTTACATCCGTTGCTTGTAGTAACGATTAACTGCGCACTATGATTTCCTGAAGTTGCATAAACATGTAAGCCGTTTTGCGATGTTGCGCTAGCCCCATCACCCAAATCCCAATTCCATGCATTTATCTCCGAACCAGGTGAAGACAGATCGCTCAATTGCATACTCCCACCGATGCATGGAGTTGTGGAACTGAAATCTGCAACAGGTTTTTGATGGATGGTTATTGGCTTAGCAATACTGTCCCTGCAATTATTGCCATATTCCAATTCCAATTTCACCGTATAAGTTCCATAAGCCGAATAAGTATGCGTAGCACTTTGTTGGCCGGAAATACTTCCATCACCAAAACTCCAGTTGTAGCTATTGATAGTAGTGTTATAAGGATTTGAAGTAGTATTGGTAAAAACAGAAAGACCTCCTTCACAAAGAGGCAGCGTTGTAAAATCTATAGTCGTTCCAATTGTCACAATCACCGGATGTGTGACAGAATCAGCACAACCTGCATTGGAGCTTGCAAGGACCTGAATACTATAAATCCCGCTTTGCTGATAAGTATGAGAATGATTTAGACCGTTACCTACTGTGCTGCCATCTCCGAATGTCCAACCGTAAGCAAGAGTTCCGTTTGAAATAGAAGAAGTGTTTTGCGGAGAAACAACACTGTCGTTACAAACATCAGCCACAGAAAAAGCTGCAACAGGAATTTCATTCACAGTTACCTGCTTAGTTATACTATCGGCACAGTTGTTTCCATAATCTAACCTTAATTCCACGTTATATACTCCGAATGAGCCATAAACATGTGTTGTATTCTGCTGATTGGCCAAATTACCATCTCCAAAACTCCATGCGTAACCATTAATGGTTGTGGCATAAGGATTCGAGGTCTGGTCTGTGAAATTGGTAGTTACTCCTTCGCAAACTGCGGGTGCAGAAAAGTCAATAGTCGTTCCAACTATAACATTTACCGGATGTGAGATAGAGTCTGCACAACCTGCATTGGAAGTTGCAAGGACCTGAATACTATAAATCCCGCTTTGCTGATAACTATGAGAAGGATTTAGACCGTTAATTACTGTGCTGCCATCTCCGAATGTCCAACCGTAAGCAAGAGTTCCGTTTGAAATAGAAGAAGCATTTTGCGGAGTTACCACACTATCGTTACAAACATCAGCAACTGAAAAAGCTGCAACAGGAATTTCATACACGGTTACCTGCTTGGTTATACTATCAGCGCAGTTGTTTCCATAATCTAACCGTAGTTGCACATTGTAAGTGCCGAATGATGAATAGATATGAGCCGTATTTTGTTGGTTCGCAAAATTACCATCCCCAAAACTCCAACCATAAGCATTGATGGTTGTGTTATAAGGATTCGAGGTCTGGTCAGTGAAATTGGTAGTCACTCCTTCGCATACTGCAGGTGCGACAAAATCAATAGTCGTTCCTCGTATAACCTGAATTAAATTAGATACCGTATCTGCACATAAAGAATCTGACAAAGCAATTAGCTGAATATTATAGTTACCTGAAAGTGCATAGGTATGTGATGGATTTAGTCCATTTGCCGCTGCGCTGTTATCTCCAAAACTCCATGTGTAATTCACATTCCCGGAGTTAATAGCCGTGGTATTTACAGGAACAGCCAATCCACTATTACATAAATCAGCAATAGTAAATCCCGCAACAGGAATTGGATTTACAGAGATAGTATGCTTAATGCTATCAAAGCAATTGCTTCCATAATCAAGGACTAATGCAACCAGATAATTTCCGTTAGTCGCGTACGTATGTGAAGGACTTTGCTGATTTGAAGAACTGGCGTCTCCAAAATCCCAGTTATAAGAAAGAATAGCGGAGCCACTCGTGTTTACAGTTAGGTCATTAAATTGATTGACACTTCCTAAACAAAGATTTACTCCTGAAAACTCCTGAACCGCACCGATAATTATATTATCATAAATAGTGGCCGTGTCGCTACACGCACCACCGGCAACTGAAGCTATAAGGGTTACATTATAGGCCCCTGATTGCGCATAAATATGCGAAGGGCTTTGTGCCGTGGTGTGTAACGTACCATCTCCAAAATCCCAATCATAACTTAAAGCGCCATTGGCAACTGTACTATTATTAATGGGAGAGAGCAAACTATCGTTGCAAACATAATTCGCGATTAAAGAAGCATTCGGCTTATCATATATAGTAACCGCGTGTATAATACTATCGGTACAAAATGCCGGAGCAGGTGAAGTAAGCCTTAATTTTACATTGTAAGTTCCTCCTGTTGTATACTGATGCGAAGGGAAAACTCCAACAGAGGTTGCACCGTCTCCAAAATCCCACAACCAGGAGTAAGTCAAACCGACCGCATAATGTGAAGCATTTGAAAAATCAACAGGCGTTCCGGCACAAGCATTGCTGAATGTAAAACCTGCCGTATCGCTTGCCACATAAATATAAGCCGTATCAAAACCATCGCAAATATTAGAGGATACACGCACATACACAACGGTATCTTTGTCGGCATAAAAATTCAACACATAATTCGTGTCTGTTGTAAACCAGGAGTTAGGCCCCATTTTAAAAAACAACGTGTCAGGAGTCACCTTTGCCCTCACACTTAAACTAACATTTTGAGGCACACAGTATTGATAGGGTCCGCCAAAATCAGGTTCCGGCCCCAGAATTTTCACCGTATCAATAACCATCGTATCCTTCTTACAGGCCGATTTCAATTCATAAATGAGGGTTATAGGATAAGAGCCGTAATTTTGATACACATGCCAGAAATGAAGTGTGTCAAAAAGATGTGGAGAGCCATCCCCCAAATCCCATTCCGTATAAATTAATCGGGCAGTGTCGGGTGTATTTAAATTGAGATAAACTGTATCAAGAGGGCAATAGGCTCTGGTTGTATCATACACACTTAAGAAAGGGACTTGAACCCGCACTCCGGCTGAATAACCATAGGACTCATACTCTCCGTATCCATATACATAAGCAATTATTCCTTGATTAGCGGTGATAGTGTGATCGCCTTGTGTAATAGTCCTACGTTCATAAGAATAAGCAGGATTTTGGGGCACAGGTGTAAAAGCGCCTCCAATGGAAACTCCATCGAACATAACGGTAGCAAGGTCTGCAGTCTTCGCTACAATATTGGTATAGTAAGTGAATGACGGACTGGCATTGGCAAATGCGTTATAAGTAACCTTGTTAATGTTCTGTGTAATCGGGCTTAAGGCAATCATAAAAGGATCTCCCAGCGGATCACCATTTGCATCGCAAGCGGTTCCTGTGCTGTATTGCATTACTGACACCGGAAGATTTGAGGAGATATAGGAAACCGCACTCAAGTTAAATTGATTGAACTGACCGGCATTTAAATTAATCGGTGCACCACCATTAATCGAAAACTGGGTTCCGTTTTGTGATGCAAGAACACGGAATACATCATAATCACGAGCAAAATACGGCACTGTTACGAATTCAGTTCCCCAGGAAGGTGTAGGATAAAGTTGGTCGAACAAATGGTCACAATAGCCACAGCCAATAATATTGGCACAAACGTGCCCGCCAAACAAGGCGAAGTTTTTATTGTTAGTGCCACGCACAATCGTACCTGTCAAATCACCATTGCCACTTTGCAACTGATATACCTCTCCGCTATCAATCGATATGCTGTAGGTAACACCTGCAGTATGACTGCCGGCTGTGGTGGAAGGAGTAATATCAATAGTCGTTGCATCTTCGGTAGCTGCAATAAGAAATTCCGGACTGCCGTTGTTCATGTTGGCATCATACCAGGAAGTAACCACATAATCACGCCCTACTGAATTGGTAGGAAAAATAACCGCTGCATCGGATGTGAATTGCTGATAATAATGTGCAAATACACTTACACATTCGGTAGTAACAACATGCAGCGCCTGATTTGATATAATGTCGCTGTTGAAATTCTCCCCAATATTGTAAGGCACTACCACCAAAGTAGAGACACCGGGAGTCACCGTAAACGTTTGCGACCAACCCTGCAGTGGCGAGGAAATCATCCCCGAGCATGGAGCTTCGGAAGTAATGTATACCCGCATTTCACCTGTCTGCTGATAATAATTAGCTAAAAAGCCAAACCAAAAATCTTTCCCCTTAGAAATCTGTCCTTGTGAAATCAGGACTACAAAAAGAAAACCAATGGAGAGGAAAGATTTTTTCATCAGTTAGGGATTATGAAAAACTATTTGAGTGTCGGTTTAAAAATAGTAATTCCCATTATACCGAAACCTTTTTCTTTCCCGGGTTAAGTGGACATATCCATTAACCAACTGCTTTTATCCAGCTACTTTGGTATAGCTATGGTATAAAACCTGGTGGCATATCCCGCCCAAACACCCAACCCATTGTTAATGTTCGTTTTAATTTTTACCGGAGAAGAGAAGGGGCTATCACCACCATCGTTCTCGAGTGTATAAAAGAAATCGTAGGTCTTTATATCTATATTACTCCACTTAACCGTTACTGTATCGCCTTTCCAGAAATAAGTGAGTGTCTTCAAATCAAACTTAGCATTTGGATCCTGTCCGCGCTCTAGAGGCAAGCCGAGTGAGAGTCCTACCCATAACTTATCATCATAAACGGTTCCGCTTAATGGGTTATAAAACGGCTCTTGATTTCGCTTGGTTTTATAACGGAGAAAATTGCCAAACGTATCAGGCACCGATACATTGGCGTAAACAGAAACCATCGAGTCGCGATACTTCTCCGAAGCTTCGCGAATACTTAATGAATCCATGCCTATAGCGGTGGGGATATAAGTAGTGGAAGTGAGGTGCAGGGAGTCGCTGCCGTAGATGGGTGGGCTTAGTATGTCTAAGTTGTAAGTAGTTCTTTCTTTGCCCATAAAACTGCAGGTGCCCGATACAAAATAACTGAGAATGTCAGGCACCGTGTAGACACAAACGTTTGGAACATTTGCCGAATCAACGGTGCTGAAACCAAGAGCCCCTAATAAAACATCCTGCTGTTCTTGCGGCAAATTCAACCCCTGCAAACAAAACTCACTGAGCTCGGTGGAGGTGCCGTCACCTGCTGTTACTTTGACGCGCGCGCCATGAATAAAATAGTTACCCAGATTATTTAAATCAACGGTGCCGAAAAACTTCTGGCTCTTGGTAAGAATCACCACCGGTGGAACATTGTTTTCGATGCTTCCTTCCACCACCACCTGCTGTGCAGAATCGGGAATTTTTACATCCACTACTTTTACACAGGAAGAAACAGACCACAGACCACAGACCACAGACCACAGTAAAAACCAACTGTAAGACGAATAAACCTGCTTTCTCTTTCTTGTATGTTCCATCATTAGAATTTAAAGTTCCAGGTTATGCTTGGCAGAATGGGAAACAGAGATGCCTGCTTGGCATTGAAAGAAATAGACCTTGTATTGTTTCCGCCAAGGGTGCCGGTTCCTCCACCCAAATCTCCACGGGCATCAATGAAAAGGAAAAAGGGATTCAGATTATTATAGAGATTGTAGATGGAAAAAGAAATGTCGGAGGTGTATTTTATTTTGCGAACCTTCTTGGGCAGAATGGTATATACAAAGCCCACATCCAATCGATGGTAAGGGGCCATTTCATACCAGTTTCGTTTGCCATAAATGTAATGCACCTGTCCTTCATTCATAAAGAAAGAGACAGGCAAGGTGGTTCGTTGGCCGGTGGCAAACACAAAGGTGGCGGAAACTTTCCAGTGCTTGTTTATCTCATACATCTGCACAATGGATAAATCGTGTCTTCGGTCATAGCGGGCCAAGAAAGGTTTACCACCATTGATTTCGGGAAACTTGCGCCAGGTCCACGCGAGGGTATATCCAATCCATCCTGTCCATTTGCCTTTTGCCTTCTTCACAAAAAATTCGGCTCCGTAACTGTAGCCTTGCCCGAAAGTAAACTGGTCTTCTACATCTATGGTGATGTTTCCCACCGCGCTTTCACCATATTCAATCTGATTCCACAAATGCTTGTAATAAACTTCCACCGAAGTTTCAATCATATCGTCTTTGAAATTGCGGAAGTAACCCAAGGCAACCAGTGCCCCTATTTGCGGTTTCACTACTTTGGTGCTTGGCACCCATAAATCAATAGGCAGGGTGGTGGTAGAAGAAGAAACCAAATGCACGTACTGCCGATTGAGCGTGGCACCCAACTTTAAAGAAGAAAGTTTATCAACCTTGAAACGCATAGACAATCGCGGTTCAAGACCCCAGTGGGTTTGAATGTTTTCGCCTCGCTTATAGTTGAGCGTATCAACCGATTGACCATCCGAAAAAACGGTTTTTGAAAACGGCCCCATGAAGGTGAAGGTAGAAACACGCAAACCAACATTCATTTTGAACCAGGGGGTGATGTCGAAATCATCCTGAAAATACATAGCCGCTTCATGCGCATATTTCTTGGCCTGATTGGTGGATTTGAAAGCCGTGGAACCGGCACTGCCCGAAGCCGTGTAAGGAGTGAAAACATGAAAGTTATACTGCCAGCCAAACTTCATCATGTGGCCGAGCAAAGGCGAATAATCGAAATCCATTTTGGCAGTGGCTTCCTGCACCGCAGAGTTCAGGTTGAATTTTATATCTCCATAACCGGTGTTGGCTTTGAAACCAAAATCGTTATAGATGAACATGGTGTTCAGGAAAAGTTTGTCGCTGAAGAGGTGATTCCACCGCAGGGTGGCGGTTGAATTGCCCCAAGGGAAATTGAGATTGAAGATGCCCGATGGGTCTTTGAAATTGAACACATCGCGCCCGAAATAGCCGCTGAGATATAATCGGTCGCGGTCGGAAATGCGGTAGTTGATTTTGGCGTTGATGTCGTAGAAATAATATTCGTTGCCGGCAAAGCCTCCATCGCCTATTTTGGGCAGAATGGGTTTCATGATTAAATCAATATAGGTTCTGCGGGCAGAAATAATGAAGGAACATTTGTCCTTTTTGATGGGGCCTTCGATGGTCAGCCTCGAGGAAATCAAGCCTAGCCCGCCCGACACGCTCCACTTTTTCATGTTGCCTTCTTTCATCTGCACATCTACTACTGATGAAATCCGCCCGCCATATTCCGCAGGCATTCCGCCCTTCACCACCGTGGTGTTTTTCACCGCATCGGAATTGAACACCGAGAAGAAACCAAACAAGTGGCCGGTGTTGTAAACCACCGCATCATCCAGCAACACTAAGTTCTGGTCGGGGCCGCCACCGCGCACATAAAAGCCCGAGTTGCCTTCGCCAGCGGCCATGATGCCGGGCAACAACTGAATCGTCTTCAACACATCCACTTCGCCCAGCAAAGCGGGCAAGGATTTGGAAACCTCTATGCTGATTTCCTGTTTGCCCATGTCGGTGCTTTCTACATTCTGCCCTTTCTTCTCGCCCGTAATCACCACTTCCTGCACTTCTTTGATGGTGGTGCCCATCTCTACATTCACCCGCAAATCTTTATTCAGCTCTATTGTTTTATCCTGGGTGGCAAAGCCCACATAAGAGAAACGCAAGGTGTATTTGCCCGCAGGCATAGTAAGGGAATAGAAGCCGTATTCATTGGTGTTGGTGCCTTTGCCCAGTTCTACAATGTAAACCGAAGCGGCCAAAAGTGTTTCGCCATTGGCGGCTTCTTTCAAATAACCACTTACCGTGTACTTAGGAACCACCGGCACTTGCGCCTGAGCCAAAACAGCAGCGAAGAAAAAGGCGGTGAGCAACAGAAGGCAGAGTGCCGGTTTTTTCATTATGCTATGCTGAACTATATTTTTTTGAAGCGTGCGAACCTACCTATTTTCAACCAATCGAAATGAAAAAAAAAGAAGTAGAAGATTTATGTTTTTGCGTTTTGCAGTTCTGCCAGTTCGGGAAAGCCCGTCAAGCCTTGTAAGCCGCCTGTGTGCAGAGCAATAATCTTTGCGTCTTTGGGGAAATAATCCCTTTGTATTAAATCGAACAAACCGTAGAAGAGTTTGCCGGTATAAACTGGTTCTAAGCGAATGGCATGGTTGCGATGGAAGTCTTTAATGAACTGAATGAGTTCAGGTTTCACTTTAGCATAGCCACCAAAATGATAATCGAAGTTTATGCTGAAGTCACCAAACCGTTCACCGGCATATTCTTCTACCAGTTCATGGACTTTACCGCTCAGCCTATCCTCCCCTTTCAATGAACTAAAACCAAGCACTTGCTTCTCTCCTTTTAATCCCGCTACTAAACCAGCTAATGTGCCACCAGTGCCGCAAGCTGTGCAGATGTAATCAAAGTCGATTTCTATTTCGGAAATAATTTCAGCTACTCCTTGCAGGGCAAACACATTCGTTCCGCCTTCGGGTACATAATAGAACTCGCCCATTTGCATGCGCAAAATTTCTATTATAGTCGTATCCTCTTTTTGCCTATACGTTTCTCGACTCATGTAGTGAAGTTCCATACCCTGCTCGGCAGCAAATTGAAGCGTGGCGCTTTTAACTGCGGGCTCCTCTCCTCTTATCATACCAATCGCTTTGAATCCAAACTGCCGTGCTGCCGCAGCCGTAGCATAAATATGATTGGAATAAGCACCGCCAAAGGTGAGCAGCGTGTGCTGCTTATTGTTCCGGGCCTGTTGCAAATTATATTTGAGCTTGCGCCATTTGTTACCCTGCACATGAGGGTGAATCAAATCATCGCGCTTTATATAAAGTTCAATTCCCTTTTCATGAAACAGTTCATCCTCCAGTTTTTGCAGTGGAGATTCGCTAAAGGAATTTTGCATGTGACAAAAGTAGGCAGAATAATGTAAGGATGGGATTACCCTACTTCGCCTTCATTTTGTTTCCCTTAGGGTCGTGGGTTACTTCTGCCAACCCTAAGGCTTCCATCAATGGTGGAATGTACATGCCGAAACGACCACGAAGCCCTTTCTTCAACCCATACCATCCACCCACCGGATTTTTGTCTGAACGTCCCCAGGCTTCCACCGTTCCTTCTTTGGCAGGTTTCTGTTCATCGGCACTGCCCAGTTCCATCCAGTCACCATGTTTCTTAAGCATAGCGTGCAGGTCGGTTAGACAACGGTAGTCGTAGTGCAATACTGTTTTGCCCACAGTACATACCAAAATTTCTTTACCGTCCTTTTCATCCACATGCATGGTATATTCAGAGGATAGAGGCGGGGTTTTCAGAACTAACGGTTTTTCTTTTGTTCCTATTTTATTTTTCATTTAAGGTATTATTTAGGAGTTAAAAATATTGTTTGAGGAGCCAACTAAGTTCAGCAATTCCTGCTTTGGGGGAGATTCAAGTCCACTTGCTTTAAGCTGCTCCTGAAAAAGTTTGAACGAAGGTAAATCATTTAGTAGTTTCTGGTCATCATCGGCTTTGAAAAAAGCAGAGTGAATAAAGGTTTTCCCATCGGCACTCAAACAAGCGTTATAATTGAGGCTGTGGTGATTCAGCCTTTGCAAATCGGTCATTACATTTTTGATATTGGCTTGATTTTGTTCAGCAAATTCTGCTTTGGTTGTGTAGGTTACTTTTACAATTTTCATTTTGTCTTTTTAGGTTTAATACAGTTTTGACGATTGAGCCGAACAAAACGATAGGATTAAACCGGATTTTCTTCTAAATATTTTTCCATCACCTGCCGGTTATGTTCTAAATGATGTAATTGCAAGGACGATGCTTTTGATTGAAAAGGGTCAATTTCGCGCATAATATTCATGCGCAAATCGAATAATCTGTCTTTGTCGGCTTTGCCTACTTCTTTGGCCATTTCAATTTTCATTATCTCTTCCTGTACCCTTTGCTTTGGATTAAAGATACCGCTCAATTCCGAACATTGGTGACAGACTCCCTCTTTATTAATCAAAGCACAACGTCCTTCAAAAAGGTTCGCCATCTTTGTTCGACCTGCATTCAAATAGTACTTCACCATTGGTTCATTAGAGTTGAGAATAACCGTAATTTCGGAAACCTTAAAGTCATAAACGTCTTTCAGAAAAATACAAAGCTGCTGTTCTAAAGGCAGCGACTTTGAAATGCAGGTGAAGCAGAAAGCAATATGCTCTTTTATTTCAAAATGCCCCTGAGGTGAAGTCATTCTGATATTCATGGCATCCTGAAAGAAATGTTTACTTGATATGGCCGCTGCTTTAGTAATATCGGTCACATTTTCGGTCCAACGTTTTTGTGCTCTTAAATTATCCTTTGCAAGATTAGAAGCGATGGTGAACACCCATGTTTTTAAGGTAGACTGCCCTCGGAAGGTATCCAGTTTGTCCAATGCCTTGATGTAAGTGTCCTGCACAATATCCTCCGCATCTGTAATGCTTGCGGTAATCCTTAAGATATAGGATTTCAGTTGGCCGGCAATACTTTCAAATTCCTGATTGAATAGTTCTGTTGTCATAATTCTCTATCTGTATTTTATCAAAAATAAAATAAAGGAGGCATTCATATTCTAAAGGACCTTTTAGCGTTTCAAAAATCCGCTATCTGATTTAAATGTCCCCACGGCATTTTTATAACAACTCAGGCGTGTTAATTTTATTTTCAACATAATTGAACAAGCATGTTTAAAATTGGACTTCTGGTAATACTGCTTAACGGCACCCAAAATGACTATGACGCTACACAGCGATTTAACGACAGTTTGCTTATTTACAATACTTACCACGCACAGATAGAAGGACTAAAAAAGCTGAAGGAAACCGATTTGCAGGCATGGTACCAAATGGATGCCACCAACGACCGTGTGACTAGCTGCGCCAAGCTGCGATTAAAAAAATACAATAAACAAAGCTATGAGCCCGTAACGACCTTTGAACGCAAGGGAATGGGGATGGCTTATGCCTATCCCAAACCGGGTGCCGCATCCTATTCAGCGCCCGATGCTTTTGCTAAAAGTGCCGACCCTAAATTTCACTTTGTGGTGTACGATATGCAAACTCACTTTTTGAAAGATAAGGTTAAGAAGATAAGCATACCTTATGTGCTGAAAATGATTTTTGACCAGGGGCGTTTGCTATTTAGCTATAAACTTAACCCTGTAACCCTCGAAAAACTGGAATCGGAAATTTCTTTGGTTCCTGAATTAATTACGGAGCGCTAATCTCGGCAATTCCTCACTTTTTTAATTCACCCGTTTTATTTTCGGGTATTGGCATCGTAACTACCTCCAACTAAAACAGCACCTGATATTAAAACCAGATTCTTGACTATGTATTGGCCAAGTAAGGAAAGGCCGAAGGGAAAGGAATCGAAGCTGGCCGATGGGCAAATGAAAAAAGGTAGAAAAGTACATGCCATGTGCAACAACAAAAATACAATGGTGTAAGGAATCAGTCGCCTGATAAGTAAGCCTACACCAATAGCCATCTCTGCCCACCCAAGGAATGGAATAAAAAACCGGGCCGGAAACCAGTAAACGGTGTGCTCCACCAAATTCTCAGCCGGGCTTAACCCAGCTATCTTCAAAGCGCCAAACCAAACGAATATGATTGCGAGGCTTAAGCGCATCATATCCATTCCATATTTCCGCATCGAATTGCTAAGGCGGGTATAAAAGGCAGTGAATGAAAACCGTGGGGGCATAAATATGAATGCAAACTTAGTTATTTCAAATATACGATCCCTTCTGCAACCAAAGTTCTAAGAAACTAAACTCAAGTGATATCGACATCCGACTAAAACGGATATAAGCTATTATGTATTTTCACCCAAAACAAATACTATGTCAGACAAATTCCGTTCGCTGAAGCTGAAACATGCTATTGCTGCACAAATTTTCTATTCCTCGCCCGATGCCGAAAACCTGACGGGAAGAACCCTAAACAGCGACAGTTTGATAGAACCATTTGGAATAGCGGAGGCTATTACTTTTCGTCCTACCGGAATTAAGAAGGATGAGGTGCTGGAAAAACTAATTAAGGCAAAAGCATACTCTAAAATCTTACAGCAGTATGACAAACCGGGTGCCACGTTCACGATGGCCGTAATCTATCGCAACGCAAAGGATGAACTGAAGGAAATGAATTTAACCAAGGCTATTGAAACTGCGCTGGCTCCACTTGAATTGCCAAAGCAGATTATTGATTTTCTTTTGCAGCAGAAAAAATACAGTTTTCTGAAAGACTAAAGGAGTGGTAAGCCATACTTGGTCGGGTGTAAGACCAAAAAACAAAGCCGAAGTCAGAATGAATGGCTCCAAAATCAAAAACAAAATTGACTTAAAACAAAGCGGCTTTTGTATTGGCTATGAAAAAAGGGATGCTAAAAAATGGATATTAGGCGCGAAAACGAAGGCGCTGGTTTTTATTTTTCGCTGCCAACAGCAACTAGGTTTCAAACGAAAATAAAAGAAGCTGAATTGATGGCCGTAAAACCTACTGCACAACAGCAGTCACCTTTTCGCTCCAGCCCGACACACCTTTTTTAAGTACCACTCGATACCTGAACCAATACTTTTTGCCCGATAGAAGACCTGTAACGATAGTAGTAGCCTGGTGGGTAGGCCTCAGTTCTGTCCAGGATTTGCCATCATTCAGGCTTTGCTGCCATTCATAGGTATCATCCTTACCCGCTGCCTTGGCTATCAGTTTCACGGTGCCGGGGCTATTCATCAGCCGCGCTTCCAAAGGTGGTTTATTCCATTTTCGAGGTTTCTTTACATCAAAACCTGCGCCTTTAGCAAGGGCCGTTGCCTTCATACTATCTGGCTCCCTATCCACCAGGTCCTGCACACCGCGCAACAGCACCCAAACACCATTCATCACCTTATTGTATACAGCATCGCGTTGGGCTGCGGTGCCGCGCAGTCGAGTTTGCACTTTCTCTTCTGCCTTTTTCAACGCCACTAAATCCTGTTTAGTTTTAGCCACTTGCATCTGCAAATCGGCATATACCAACGGCTTTTTCTCAATCAACGTTGTAATGACTGCCACCTTATAAATGAAGTCACTCATGACCCGTAGTTTCTTTACATGCAGCACCACTGTAACGTATCTTCTCACTGTATTCATAACATTGGTTTATTGGGTTTAAGTATTTGGCTGAAACAAGTATGCCTGTGTTTGGTGCGAGTTCATCGCTGCCTTCTGCCCGACAACCCTTCCGAAATGTTGAAGGGCATTTGACCTGAGGCTGATGACTTTTCCGAAATGTTGTTGTACACATGACGTGGGGACGATAACTTTTCCGAAATGTTGCTGTCCACAGCTCGTGGGGACATTAACTTTTCGGAAGTATTGAAGGGCAGATGATGTGAGGACATAAACTTTTCCGAAGTGTTGCTGTCCACAGGTCGCGAGGACATTATCGTTGCCGAAGAGTTGTCGGGCACTTGACCTGAGGAAGACTACATTTCCGAAATGTAGTTGGATGCATGACAGATGAGAGGTCGCCATCGACAGATGACACGTTGCTCTGTACTTTTGTTGCTTTGTATTTACCGAATGACAGACCGCCTTTACCGTTTGACGGTTAGCAAGCTGGTTGGGTAGCCTTGCTTGTCTCCGATGGTAAGTAGCAACTGTAGTAAGTGATTTGTCTGCTGCCGCTAAAAAGGTTGTATTTGTGCTATACAATTCCCCAACTATCCAAAGCGATGTTGCATCCATTGAATGCAGAGATTCAACCGACAGGTGTTGTTTTGCTATGCCCCTAAAACTAAATGACAAGTGGTTGTTTGCCATCGGAAATTGTATTTACTGTATTAGAATAAATCTTCGTTTCGTTTAGATGGAATAAAAATAGTGGATTGGGAGGAGAATAGCAAATGAGAGAAGTTTCGGGTATTGAAAGCTTGTTAGAATGTGAAGTTTTGGGTAACCGGGGCTACAGGCGAGATTTGCAAAATAGAAAGCCCGCTTGATGAATTAAGCTGTTGTGTGTTTTATACTGAAAAATCCTTTTCAGTACAAAATGCGCAAGTCGAATACCTTGGTATTGAAAAGTTTATATTTGGACTTGCGTATATACAGAAGTTAGCGGTAATTATATTTTGACGACAATGAAGCAGTTTAACGAACATTTTAAAACAGCCGTAGTTATGTTGACCATGACTTTGGTGGCGTTTAGTTGCTCGACTTCAACAGAGATTACTGCGACCAATTATCACATAACAAAAACACCACCCGGTGTAGTTAAAATCGCGGACAACTTTTATTGCGACCAAACGGAAATTTGCAACGTTCATTGGAGAGAGTACATGTATTGGACAAAGCAAGTTTTCGGAGTTAACTCAACAGAATATACCGCGACTATTCCTGACACTCTTGTTTGGGCAGACAAGTTTCCGTGTCTTAAATCTTATGAAGCCAATTACTTGCGTAAACCCGAGTTTGACTTTTACCCTGTTGTAGGTATTACACAACAACAAGCAAGGGACTTTAGTAAATGGCGGGCGGACAGAGTATTTGAAAAATTGCTCATTGACCTTTACAAAATTGATTACGACTCAACACAAGACAGCAAGACGTATTTTACAATTGACAAGTATTTCAACGGGATATACAACAACACCAAACCAGACAAGAAAATAAATTACTTCCCCGACTATCGACTCCCGACTTTAAGTGAAAGGAATCAAATCATTCAATACGCTGACACGGTTGACAGAATATATTTTGACACTTGCACTTCAAAGTATTGTCTTGACAACAAGAAAAAATTTCCTCTGTTTCGGTCAGGCGTTACTCCTTGCGTTAATGACAGTATTAAAACCAAACCTACTGCTGATGCTCGTAAACCTTATTCGGCTATAAAAGGACATCCAATCTATAATTTCAGAGGTAATGTTGGTGAGTGGGCATCTGAAAATGGCGTAACGTTTGGCGGTAGTTGGTTCGACAGCAAACAAGCTATTTTGCAATCGGAAACATTACATGTTGAGCAACAAAACTGCTGGACAGGTTTTAGAAACGTATGTGCGTGGAAACGCTGGGAGAAATAACTACCGCTAACATTGGGCTAAATGAAATGGCGCGGGAAGTCATAAGCGTTAAGTTTCTCTTTCTTATTTTAGTTTAGTGTTTTCGGACAGGAAGCGCGTTTTAATGCGCCACTTCATTAGCCTGCAAAACGTTAAGGGGTTTTAAGACGAAAAAAAACTAAAACAACCAACAGAAAATAAATTCAACCTGAAATGGCACAGATAAACCCTCACATCAACTTCAACGGAAATGCAGAAGAAGCATTTACATTTTACAAATCTGTATTTGGCGGAGAGTTCGCCTTGATTACCCGTTTCAAAGACCTGGCAAGTCCCGAATTTCCGGTTGCAGAAAAAGAGGCAAACAAAATAATGCATATTGCTTTGCCTATCGAAAAAAACATCTTATATGGCCAATGACGTGCCGGAAAGTATGGGACCAACCAATGAAAACGAAAACAGGTCTAAAATAGCTATCAGTGCAGAAAGCCGCGAAGAAGCTGACAAATTATTCACCGGGCTTTCAGCAGGCGGTCAAATTGAAATGCCTATTGCCGACAGTCCCTGGGGCTCCTATTTCGGAATGTTTAGAGACAAATATGG
>CANJVG010000037.1 GCA_947478005.1 Bacteroidota bacterium | reverse complement strand
TGTAAGCGATAAAAGCCAATTGTATCTGCAAGGCGTGAAAGAATCGTCCGAAAGAATGAGTTCCCTTGTCCATGCTCTGCTCAACTATCATTTATTGGGTCACAAAACAGAGCATCAGCCTGTTTCAGTGCAAACCATTTGGCAGGAAGTGGTGGAAGAAGTAAATGCCGGTGCCGGGTCTACTGACCTTGATATTACTGCTACCACACTTTTGCCGGTCATCTCCGGTTCGGTTCAGGAACTAAAACAGCTTTTTCAGAACCTGGTTTCAAATGCGATCAAATTCAAGAATACCAATGTTCCTCCACGCATTGAATTATCTATAAAGGAAAAGAAAGACGAATGGCTGTTCGCCATGAAAGATAATGGCATTGGCATTCCCGCTAAATATCGCGAAAAAGTATTCCAGATGTTTCAGAGGCTACACTCTGCCGATGAGTATGAAGGTAGCGGCATGGGCCTATCCTATTGCAAAAAAATAGTGGAATTGCATAAGGGTAAAATATGGATTGATAGTGCCGATGAAGGGGGAAGCGTTTTCTATTTCACAATTTCTAAAAACTTAAAACCGGTAGTATATGCTTGATAGTGTAATGTTGATTGACGACAATAAACACGATAATTTTTTCCATGAATTGGCGATTAACGATACCGGTTTAGCAAAGTCAGTGGTGAAGTATCTGTCTGCCGAAAAAGCACTGGCATTTTTATCAGAAGCCAGAGATAACCATGGGAGCATTCCTCCGCTTATTTTTCTGGATATCAATATGCCGGGTATGAGTGGTTGGGATTTTTTGGAAGAATATCAAAAAATGCCACACCAGATGCAACAAAGAAGTTTGATTGTAATGCTTACAACGTCCTGCAATCCTCACGATTTTGAGCGTGCAAAAAAAGAACCCGTATTAAAAGGTTTTTTGAACAAGGCGCTTACTTCAGAAATGTTTCATGAAGTAGTGACGAAAAACTTTGTTCCCAAGCAGAATTCCATTCAGTAATTTCATGTCTTAGAAAGCTGAGCTTTTGGATGGGCCGATTCAAGTTAATTATTCGTTTGTCAAGTAGCTAAATACAATAGCCGATTTTTGCTAACCGACTATGGAACCTGGTGATTTCTCAAAATTTCTGGTACATCAGAGAGTGCAATGCCAAAGAATAAACCTGCTTAATTTGCAGGCACTTTGAACAAACACATCCTTTACACGGTTTTTGTAAGAACAGCGTCTACGGCACTTAACTTTTTAGTGGCTTTGCTTTTTGCCCGACATTCCGGGCCAGCAGTTAAAGGAGATGTTACCCTGCTGATAACCATCATCTATTTTTTTATCTTCTTCAGTAATATTTTAGGTGGACAGGCGTTAGTTTATCTCATACCAAGAAACAAAGTCGAGCTTTTAGTTATTCCAGCTTATCTTTGGACGGTAGTAGTAACGCTTATTGGTTTTGTGTTTATGAAAACAACCCACCTTATCCATGCACAGCACATTCCAGCCATTTCGGTGCTCAGTTTTTTTTCTTCAATTATAGCAATTCACCAAACCATACTTTTGGCAAAAAAGAAGATAAGTACAGCAAATCTAATTGGTATTACTGCGGTATTGATACAGCTGATGGGAGTTTTAATATGTTTTTACTTTCTGCGCATAAGTGACATATACGCGTTTATCTATTCATCCCTTTTGGCCTATTCGCTTACTGCATTTATCAGTTTCTTACTGGTAAGGCATTTGGTTAGTTTCGGAGAGTTTAAAAAACACTTTACTCTACTGGAGTTGAAAGAATCTTTTCGTTATGGATTACTCTATCAACTGGCGGAGATTCTTCAATTGCTCAATCTGCGGTATTATTTTTTCCAGCTCGGTTTACAGCAAGGCATTCAATATTTAGGTATTTACTCCATCGGCATTTCGATCCTCGAAGCGGTATGGATTGTGCCGCGCAGCATTTCTACGGTTCATTATGTTACCACTTCAAACAGCAATGAAGTGCAGCAAGAAGCAAAGCGAACGGTTTATCTTTTAAAAAGAAGTCTGCTAATCAGCGCAGGAATACTGCTGATAATTTATCTTGTGCCTTCGGGTATCTATGTATTAGTGTTTGGAGATGGTTTCAGTTCGGTTAAACATAGTATTCGATTTTTGTTTCCAGGTATTTTGATTTACAACCTTTTTATCGTCCTCAGCAGTTTTTATACCGGCATAGGAAAATATTGGCCGGTTATTGTATCGAGTTTGGCGGGAGTACTTACATTAATAGCATTAAGTTTTTTTCTGCTGCCTAAATTTGTGATGAGCGGAGCCGGATTGGCTGCCTCGGGTTCATTTGCTGTGGCATCATTATCCATTTTGATTTTTTTTAGCCTACAAAACAGAAAGTCGCTGCTGTCCTAGTTAGTTGTTTTACGTATCGTGCATGTTCTCATCTTTGTTCGAAAATCTGAATTTGTTGGGCTAATTTTGCAATTAACAGTAATGATCAACTTCAATCGGGTTCTATGATAATTGCAAATGAAAATTATAGTGGACCAGGGCGTATGCAAGTAAAATGGACGAAAGCATTTCTTTTAATTGTAGGTATGTTCAGTCTCAACATCGGGGCTTTTGCAGGAGACATTGACAAGGCATTTAAGTATTTAAACACGGGAGATTATCCAAATGCCAATAAATACCTACGCGAAGTATTACAAGATGAAGCCAATAATACCGGTGCAAATTATGGCATGGCCAAATATTTTTCTTCCAAGGATAACAAAGCATACAACATCGACTCTGCAAATATTTATATCCAGCAAGTTACCGGTAAGCTTCCCTTTAATGTGGAAGATAAGCAAACAAAAAAGCTACTATCTCTCGGTGTGCGTGACTACACTATTCAATCGATTCAAAAAACCATCAATTTCGATGCATATTCTGCAGCCGAAAAGCAAAATACTTTAGAAGCTTATCAATATTTTATTGGCCATTATACCGATAAGATTTTTTTGGAAAAGGCTACGGATATGCGTAATCAAAAAGCCTACATAATAGCTATGTCTCTGCAAACTACCGCAGCCCTTGCTGATTTTATAAAGCAATATCCCAATGCTACTGAATTGAAAGAGGCTAAGGAGCGCTATGAAAAGTTGCTCTATGAACAGACCACGGCCCCCAAAACTTTTCAAGCCTATAAAAAGTATCTGGATATGAATCCTACGGGCGCATATGTAACCGAAGCGCACCAGCTTTACGAGGAAAAGCTGGTGGAGTATTATAATCTTAAGCATGACCTCGCAGCTTATATTGAGTTTGAGCGGTTGTATAAACAACATCCTGCGTTAAAAGCCGTTCAGGATAGCATTTATATATTGGCTACTGAAGCCGGTTCTATAGAGGCCTTCAAAAATTTTGTGAGCAACTATCCGCAAAATCCGCATTGGTCAGAGGCGTGGGACCAACTTTATCTTTTATACACAGCCGAAACAAGACCGGATGATTATGCACGCTTTATTGCCAATTTTCCTGCCTACCCAAACAGAGAGCGTATATTTAAAGATGCTGAATTGGCAAGTAAAGACTTACAACCTTTTGAAAAAGGCAATAAGTGGGGATACGTTTTGCAACCTACACCTGATTCCATAGTTCAGATTATTGGTTTTGATTACGAGGAGGCATTTCCGTTTAAGTACGGCTTAGCAGCCGTGCGCACCCAATCTTGCAGTGATAGTTGTACCTATTTTTACATCGACAAAAAGAATCAACGAACTTTTAATGGTGAATTTAATTATGCAGGTGATTTCGAGCAGGGTTTGGCCGTGGTGGGTTTGGGCAATTGCGAGACGGGCACTTGCAAATATGGCATGATTAACAAGCGCGGGGCATTCGTAGTACCTGTCGAATATGATGAAATAGCTGAGTCACAGGAAGATTTATATCTGGCGGCAAAAAAGGAGAAGTATGGTTTTATTGACCATAACGGTCAAACAGCCATTTCGAATAAGTATACTGATGCATTACCTTTCAGCATGGGGCTGGCGGCAGTAGCCTTGGATGGCAACTGGTTCTTTATCGATAAAATGGGAGCTCAGAAATTCATTAATCGGTTTATGGATGTATCGAGCTTTAGCGATAGTCTGTGTGCTGTAACCCAGGACAAACAGAACTGGGGCTATGTTGATATGACAGGTAATTTTGTGATTGAGCCGAAATATGAATCGGCTGAAGATTTTGAAAATGGGTTTGCGATTATTTCGAAGAAGGAGAAAGACCCGCGGAACAAGAGTTTATTTATCAGCCAAAGATACCGTATTAATAAAAGCGGAAAAGTGATAGAGAAACTAACAGCCCCTAAAGCACCAAGCAAGAAGGGCGGAAAGAAGAAAGGGCGGAGATAAAACATTCACGGAATAAATTACAATGATGATAAACCGTATAGTCAAAATGACTTTTCGAGAAGAATTTGTGAATGATTTTACAACCGTTTTCAATACGAATAAACATCTCATTCGTGGGTTTGATGGTTGCTACGGGGTAGAGCTGCTGCGCGATGTATCGAATCCTACTATTTTTTTTACCTATAGTAAATGGGAGGATGAGGCCAGTTTAGAAGCGTATAGAAACTCAACCCTTTTTAACGAGGTATGGAGCACCGTGAAGAAATGGTTTGCCGACAAGCCCGAAGCATGGAGTGTGGAAGTAGTACTCTGAGATAATTCGTTCAAATCCAGTAATGACAAACCATCCGCAGAACACTTCCCCTCTTCTATCCGCAGGCGCGCGCTACATGCTCATGAGCACTTTTTTCTTTGCGGTAATGAATGTGTTTATCAAGAAGTTGGGGAATATTCCGCCTATGGAAATTGTCTTCTTCCGTTGCTTTGTGTCTATGGTCCTTTGCTTTGCGCTTCTGCACCGCGACCGGGTAGAGTGGAAAGGCAGCAACAGAACCCTTCTCTTAGCGCGTGGTATTTTTGGCACTTTAGCGGTGTACACCTACTTTGTTACCATGCAGAATATGCCGTTAGGCACAGCCGTAACTATCCAATATATATCGCCTGTTTTCACCACCATTATTGCCATCTTTCTTTTGAAAGAGAGGATAAAACCTGTGCAGTGGATTTTCTTCCTGATTGCCTTTTCGGGTGTGCTGGTCATTAAAGGTTTTGATAACCGAATATCGCTGACCATGTTGGGCATCGGCATTTTCTCGGCTCTGGCTTCGGGTTTTGCTTATAATATGGTTCGTAGTTTAAAGCAAAAAGAGCATGCTATGGTTATTGTGCTTCATTTTCAGTTGGTAGGAGTAGCGGTTGGTTTTTTCTTTACTCTTTTCAACTTTAAGATACCGTGTGGCATAGAATGGGTTTATTTAATTCTGATAGGAGTCATGACCCAATTGGGCCAGGTTAACCTGTCGAAGGCTTTGCTGCAAGAACGCATGGCCAATGTTACCATCCTAAACTATTTGGGCATTCTATATGCCATAGTCTTCGGTGTAGTGTTTTTCAACGAACATTATGAATGGCTATCCTTATCCGGCATTCTGCTGGTAGTAGGAGGTGTTGCTATGAACTACTTTTATCAAAGAGCCGAAAACGGAGTAGTAGCCGAGGAAGAACTCACCAGCATTGAAGAGTAATTTTGTCTAGAACCTATCTTTTAGGATGCCGTTTTGGCAATTCGATCGGAAAGCAACAAATCTTTCCTTTTAAAATTTTACAATTCTATGACAATCATTTGCCTTAATTTTACGTCTATTATAACAAGACCGTGCAGAATAGTAGTTACATTCACATTGGTGTGAACACTTTTAGAGACCCGCGATTGTCAAGATTTCTATTTTGCCCCGTCTAACTAAAGGAAGAGAAAATTTTGTGGCATAATTTTCAAGTATTGTCATAAGCAAATTGTAAAAAAAACCGAAGCGATAACTAAAAAGAGGAATCATGGGCTATAAAAATTATAAATTCAAATCGCTTCGCGTGTTTGCCAGCGATGAATGGTTAGCAAACCGTACCCGCGAATACCGCACAGTTTTTGAGCGTGCGGAAACCACTTACATCAGTGCCGAAATTGCTTTCTATAATAAATTGTTCGATGAGCAGGATTGGGAAGCTACCGTGCAATTAAAAGCATATTCACATGTTGAGGGCAAAAAGAAAGAACTGTGCATACAGGAAGAAAAGAGAAAGATACGATTGGATGAAAACGTAGTCTACATCAACAAAGGTTGGGGTATGGCTACTCCTTCTGCTTTCTGGAACAAAGGAGAATATAGTTGGGAGGCATATATTGAAGGTGAACTGATAGGCACGAAGCGATTTTATGTAGAAGATGTTGGAAAAGTTACCACCGAATCAAATCCGTTTTTTGACCTGCAATCATTGCGGTTTTATACGGGTGATTACAATGCCGTAAACGATGATAACAAACGGTACCTTAAAGTAATCAGCCGAATTGATACGCAGTACTTATATGCTGAATTCAAATTCAAAAACAAAATTCCTACCGAATGGAACTGCGAAATCTATTTCCATTGGTATAATGCATCGGGTTTATTAAAAGCGCGTATTGAACGCTTTCGCAAAATAGAAGCAGGAAAGGAGAATGAAATCATCACCTTTAATGAAGGTTGGGGAAATGATATTCCGGGTACCTGGAAAGATAATCATTATCGATTGGAGGTTATCTTTATGGACACTGTAATTGCAGTAGTACATTTAGACACAGATGAAGAAGATGAAGAAGGCGAGGTGGAAATAGTGAAAGTAGGAGGTAATGTGGCTTCCGGTATGTCCGAACCCATAGCTGCTGCAGATGAGTCATTAGAAGCCAATGTGAAGAAGTTGGATGAATTAATCGGTTTGGAAGAACTGAAGAAGGAAGTAAAAAACCACATTGATTATCTTAACTTCTTAAAGCTTCGTCAGGAAAGAGGTTTTAAGGATACAGAAAGAATAAATCTGCACTCCGTTTTCACAGGCAATCCGGGAACAGGCAAAACCACCGTGGTAAAAATGCTCGGTCAGATTTATAAGTCGATGGGCTTATTAAGTAAAGGCCATGTGAAAGAAGTGGATCGTTCTCAATTGATTGGGGAATACATTGGCCAAACGGCACCGAAGGTGAAGAAGGCTATTGAAGAAGCAAAGGGGGGAATTCTTTTCATTGATGAAGCTTACTCGCTTGCCCGTGAATCGGATGATTCGAAAGATTTTGGAAAGGAAGCCATTGAGGTTTTAATCAAAGAGATGAGCGATGGGTCAAAAGACCTTGCCATTATGGTTGCCGGTTATCCGCACGAGATGGAAGTGTTTTTGAAATCAAATCCGGGTATGCGTTCTCGCTTTGCCAACTACTTCCATTTTGAAGACTACCTGCCTGACGAATTGCATGCTATCTCAGAAAGATATACTGCACAGAAGAACGTTCATCTAACAGAAGAAGCAACCGCTTATTTGGCGGAGCAGTTGATGGAAGGTTTCCGTAACCGCGATAAGAGTTTCGGTAATGCACGCTATGCTATTTCCATTATTGATGAAGCCAAAATGAATCTTGGTTTGCGCTTAATGAAACGCGCTGACCTTCGTGAATTAGATGGCAACATGCTTTCGACTATTGAAAAGGAAGATGTTGAACTTGTATTTAAGCAAAGAGGTAAACGTAAGTACAATATTACCATCAACGAGCGTTTGTTGCAAAGTGCGATGGATGAATTGAATGCACTGGTAGGTATCACCAATATTAAAAATGAAGTGAACGAATTAGTAAAATTGGTTCGTTTCTATCACGACATTGGCAAAGATGTGTTGAATAAGTTTTCGTTGCACACAGTATTCCTCGGTAATCCCGGAACTGGAAAGACAACCGTTGCCCGTATCATGGGTAAAATATATAAAGCTCTCGGTCTACTTGAACGAGGCCACATGGTAGAGTTAGACAAGCAAGGATTGGTTGCAGGCTTTGTGGGTCAAACGGCCATCAAAACAGATGAGCGTATTCAGGAAGCTAAAGGCGGTGTCCTCTTTATTGACGAAGCCTATGCCTTGGGCGAATCAAATGATTTCGGTAGAGAAGCTATTGAAACTTTGTTGAAGAGAATGGAAGATGGTCGTGGTGACTTTGCTGTTATCGTAGCTGGATATACCGAGCCCATGAAACGATTCCTCGAGTCGAATCCGGGCATTCGTTCCCGTTTCGACCGTACCTTCGAGTTTAGCGATTACAATGAAACCGAACTGTTCCGTATAGCTATCGCATTATTAAAAGCGGAGAATCTCCGTTTGGATGATGAAGCGTATGATTACCTCCAGAAATACATCACATCCATTTATGAATACCGTGATAAATACTTTGGTAATGCCCGCGAAATACGTAAACTGATTATTGATGCAGTACAGAATCAAAACCTTCGATTGGCTTCTATTCCTAAAGAACAGCGAACCAAGGAGATGCTCGACATTATGACTATGGAAGACTTAAAGGAATTTAAACTCCAGGAAGGCAAGAGAAGCGGATTAGGATTTAAATACTAGATAAGTTTCTAAGTTTAGAAACTTATCTTTTCCAATCCCTGACCTGCTGCTAATAATTCGGCAATGTCAAACACTTTCACTTCGGTCTGCTTATCCATAGATTTTACACCATCGGTTAGCATGGTGCTGCAAAACGGACAGGCAGCAGCTACTATCGTAGCATCTGTTTCAATGGCTTCTTCTGTGCGGGCGATGTTGATTCTCTTTTTACCCGGTTCGTCTTCTTTAAACATTTGAGCTCCACCGGCACCACAACATAAACCTTTGGTGCGGCAGCTTTTCATTTCCACTAATTCAGCATCCAACTCTTCTAATACTTTACGTGGAGCTTCATAGATTTCATTGGCCCTGCCTAAGTAACATGAATCATGGTAAGTGATTTTCTTACCCTTGAAAGAGGCGGCATCGGTTACTTTAATTTTACCCGCATCAATTAATTGTTGAAGATAGGTGGAATGATGAATCACGTCATAGTTCCCACCAAGCGAAGGATATTCGTTCTTCAAAATATTGAAACAGTGAGGGCAAGTAGTCACAATCTTTTTTACTCCGTAATTGTTCATCACATCTATGTTCTGCAACGCCAACATCTGAAACACGAACTCATTACCTGCACGCTTTGCCGGATCACCTGTGCAGCTTTCTTCTGTTCCTAAAACAGCGAACTTTATATTGAGGTGATTCAGTATTTTCACAAACGAGCGTGTTACTTTCTGAGCCCGTTGATCAAAACTTCCGGCACATCCAACCCAGAATAATATTTCAGGAGTTTCGTTGCTTGCTGCGTATTCCGCGTAAGACTTTACTTGCATACTATTAGTTTTTTCAAAAGATTATCAATCATCAATGTTTAATCGTTCTTCCAGTTCAATCTATCCTGTTGGCTAAATTGCCATGGTGCCCCGTTGTTTTCCATAGCAGTGAACATGCCGTTCCATTCTGCCGGTGCGTTTGATTCTTCCATAATCAGGTTTCTGCGTAACTGAACAATTATATCTAATGGAGAAATCAATACGGGACATTCTTCTACGCAAGCGTTGCACGTGGTGCAGGCACGCAATTCTTCTACACTTATAAACCCGTTTTCAATCAGGCTCTTTCCATCTTCTTTCCACACACCTCCATTGTTGGCATTAGCGCTTCCTACTTCTTCCAAGCGGTCACGCGTGTCCATCATAATTTTTCTTGGTGACAGCAATTTACCAGTTTGATTAGCAGGACAAGCTGCGGTGCAGCGTCCACACTCCGTACAAGTGTAGGCATCCAAAAGATTCTTCCAGCTCAAATCAAATACATCCTTCGCTCCAAACTTAACAGGTGCTGCATTGGCATCTACCGGTGGTGGGGTAGCGCTCGGGTCCATCATCAGCTTGATTTCTTTCGTTATCTCGGGCATGTTGGCGATGTAACCCTTAGGTGTTAATCGAGCGTAATAGGTATTGAAGAAGGCCAGGATGATGTGTAAGTGTTTAGAGTAAGGTAAGTAAACTAACAATGCCAAGACCCCGATAAAGTGGCACCACCAGCCGAGGCGCTCAATAACCTGAAGAGAGGACACATCCCATCCGGTGAACCCGTGCATCAATAATCCGCTTACTAAAAAGCCATACTCACCATGATGAATCGCCATGTCGGCTGTGTTCATGCTGAAGATGCAGATGAGCAAATAGATTTCCGAGAGGAGAATGATAGCCGCGTCCTTGGCAGGAAAACCTTTGAGCTCGGGTTTGTTGAGGCGCGGAACTTTTATAATGAATCTTCTGGAAAGGAAAGCCACTGTGGCTATGAAAACAAAAACAGAAACGAACTCGATGAAAGAAATGGTGAACACATAAACAGCACGCAAGGCACTATGCTCTTCAATGGCATGGTAAATAATACGATGAGTGCCGAAGGTTCCGTCAATGAAAATCTCTATGAGTTCTATTTGAGTAATGATAAAGCCGAAGTAGATGAAGAAATGAAGCACCGCAGGAATCATGTTCTTGAACATCTTCTTCTGCCCGAAAGCCACGAGCAAAACACTCTTTACTCTTTCGGAAGTGTTACCGCTGAGGTCTTCTTTTTTACCCAGCTGAATGTTGTTATAAACTCTCTTGTAGCCGCGATAAGCATAGATGGCAGCCATTACTGTGAAAGAGATAAACAGATAAGTCTGAAAGTATGTAAGCATAGTATTTTGTGAGCGGGGCGAAAATAGAAAAGCCGTTGGAAGTTTTGAGCGAATAGACATCATTGGCTATCCACAATTACTGCATAAATCGTGTGAACTTTACTTCACGTCCAAAAACTGAGAGTAGATAGCCGCACCGGAAAAGATACCATAGCCATTATCTATATTTCCGAATACATGCACCGGCTCATCGTTCTGACCGGACTGGTGATAGCGCTCTAATGTTTGATAGTACAAGTAATGAGCAGGGGTAACATGTTCAAAGCGTACCACAACCTTGGCGGTAAGTGTTTTTGAGGTATCTAAGCCTGCAAACAAAATCTTCAACTCTTTGTCAGTTCCATTGAAGCTCTTATCAGAAAAAAGAGGAAAGAACCCATTGTCGCGAATGGTGTCGGTTACTTCGGAAATAAACTCGGGTCGCACCCAGGTGCCAAAGTCTTCGATGGTGGAATCGGTAGGACTGTTGTAAACCCAATGGGTACCCACAGTGTAAACATTTACCCGGTAATAATCAACGGTGGATGGATTGTCATGAAACTGTAACCGGAAGAAAACTTTGTTGTGTTCCTGACTGTTGCCGTAATGGTCAATTAGATAAGTGCTTACTTCTGGAGTGGAAGGAAGAAAATCTTTGGCTGTAGCGACTCCATAAACCGAATGAGTCACCTTGACTGTATAGCTACGCCCGCTAACCGGAATAAAGGTAGATTGATAGGAGCCAAAGGTGTTGGCTGAATCAGTGGGCACCCAGGGCAAGACAAAAAGCACGGAATCATTTTCATACAATTCTACACGCGCATTGGTGATGGGAATAATAGTAGCCAGACCGGAAAGCGATGAACTTTGGGTGACATATACGCTAAAGACACTGTAGTTATCAAACTCGCAATTGATGGTCATTCTGGCGGCTTGTTCTTGTTCTTTCACAACGAAATCTTTTTCACAGGAAACGAAGAAGATGGAGGCGAACAAGATGAATGTAATCAAACGGAAGAATTTCGGATTTCGGATCTCGGATTTCGGATTGAATTCAAACCCAATCTTCCGTACCATATAATTAATGACTTGCTTTTTCATTTACGAAAACTTAATGGTGTATGAGAAAGATGGTAAAACTGGAAACAAACTCAATTGCTTAAACACCATGCTTCGGCTGCCATCGGAGTTGGTACGATAATCGGAGTAAACGGAGAACTGATTGAAACGATTGTAAACATTATAGATGCTCATATTGAATACATGATCTAAGTTTTTCTTTCGCTTGCGATAGGTGAAGGATATATCGAGGTGATGATAGGCAGGCAGACGGTAGTTATTCCTTCCGTCAAAGACAGATATACGTTCACCGGCACCGAGGTTGGTGTAGCCTTGCGAAACCTCATAATCGTGATATGATACGGAGTTATAAGATTGATAGCCCTGCAACATAAGCGTAAAACGGTTACCGCTTCCATAGACCCAGGAGGTTCCCAATTCGATATGTTTGCCTACATACACCACCAATTGCACAGCAAGGTTGTGTCTTCTATCATATTTATACGGATAGTGTTTACCATCATTCAAGGAGGCAAACTGACGGTCGCTCCAGGCAAGTGTGTAGGCTACCGAACCTGTAACTCTACCCTTGGTTCTGGCTACATAAAACTCGACCCCATAACTGCGGCCTTTGCCGCCTGTAATTATCTGGTCTTCCCAAGGTGAGTTGACGGAGGCTTGTTGTGAACCCGATTTATATTCAATCACATTGTTCATGATGCGATAAAAACCATCTATACTCCATTCAAAGTTAAGCGGCAGTTTGTGCATCATGCCGCCTGAGAAGTTCCATCCGTTTTCGGGTCTTGCTTTTTTGGTGGCAGGCACCCAATAATCATTTAGGATGTTAGAAGAAGCAGTAGCAAGTAAGTGCAGATTCTGGGACAAACCCGAAGCCGAGGCTCGAAGGAAAAACTTGGCTACAGGATTATAGGTGAAGTTTACACGAGGAAGAAAACTCACAAAGGTTTTTCCCTGCACGGTATAAACGCGGGCATGAAAACCACCGTTGAGCAACCATCGTTCGTTGGGATGATATTCATCTTCGGAATAGAGAAAGGCATCGAGCGATTTGACCAAGGGGTTCTTCAGTTCGCGTTCTGCATTTCCGCCTAAGGAATTATCAGACTTTGATTTGCCTTTGCCTGTTTCGAAATAAACGCCTGTAAGTCCGGCACCGGTCATTAGTGTTTGGTTATTAGTGTTGTATTCTACATCTCCGCGCCAGGATATATCATTGATGTAGGATAGATTATTCGACTCAAAAAAGGAATGATACTCGCTGTTGTTGTTCGAATAGACAATTTGCTGATAGCTGCTATTGTTTACATTCGAAATGCTGTAACGGCTGAATGAAAAACGCTGACTCATTTTCCATTGATCATTTATCTCCACCAGCAAAGCGGCAGAGCCTACATAATTGGCCCAGCTAACATTCTGCTTCAGGCTTTGCTCTTCGCTATAACGAACGGTACTCGATTTATTATTCCGAGTGAATGAATAGAAATCGTTGTTGGTGAAGAAGTTGAATTGCAGTTGTATCTTATCGCTGAAGTGATGTACTAATTTGGCATTGGCATCGCCAAAATAGTAATAGATATTGCCATTATATCCCGACTTTGCATACTGTCTTTTGGAGATAGGGGATGAATAAAGACCGACATAGCAACCCCGCAGCGAAACAGAGAAGGTAGTGTTCTTCTTTTTTGTCAACGGCCCATCGAGATGAAAGCGCGAGGTAACCAAACCCAGGGAGAAACTGCCTCGCACCTTTTCCCGATTGCCTTCTTCCATCTTTATATCCATCACGGAGCATAACCGACCACCGAAGCGGGCAGGATAACGGTCTTTGTAAACATCCAATCGCTCGATAGCATCGCCATTAAACACCGAAATGAAACCATAGACATGCGAGGGATTATAAACAGGAGCTCCATCTACCAACATTAGGTTTTGGTCGGGGCTGCCACCGCGCACAAAGATACCGCGCGAACCTTCTCCCCCACTCTGCACACCGGGCTGCATTTGCACGGCACGAATCGGGTCGTTCTCTCCAAGGAAGGCAGGCAACGAATTGAAGTTTTCGCGGGTTAAACCAATCGTGCCATTGGCATCGTGCAGGGCCTGCAACAATTGTTTTTGGTCAACGATGGTTACTTCACCCAACTGCAAATTGGTGAGCAGCTTAATTTGAATAGAAGTGTCGCGGGTGATGAATAGATTTATTTTCTGGGTGTTGAATCCAATGTAGGAGAAGGATATTTCGTTCCAGCCTTCTTTTACTTTCAAATCGAACTTGCCGGTGCTGTCGGTAAATGTGCCTGTAGAAAACTGTGACAGATATACACTGGCATTGGACAAGGATGACAAATCATCGGCTATTATTTTGCCCGAAACTTTGAAGGTTTGTTGGGAGGAAAGAGAATTTGCAGAGAAGAGAAGTAGTAGGAACAGAAACCGAGCAGGCACTAATCTTATAAATCTGATTGCCCCGATAGCACGTTTCATACATCAAACAAACGATAATTTAGATGGAATAAAAAGGGAGCAGCAATAAATAATCATTAACGATGCTACCCTACCTTCACAGCCGTCACTTCTATCTCTATCTTCATTCGTTCATCGGCCAGTTGTGCGCTGAACATGGTGGCGGCAGGACGAATTTCGCCAAAGTATTTTCGAAGCACCGGCCAAAATTCTTTGAACTCATCGGCATTAGGTAGAATGTAATGCACCCGCACCACATCTTTTAAAAAAGAACCTGCTTCCATCAATGCTGCTTCAATGTTTTTTAAAGTTTGTTCGGTTTGCTCCGCTATGTCAACCGAGATGGTCATGGTTTTGTAATCGAAGCCTGTGGTGCCTGCTACAAAGACCATATTCCCGACTTCCACTGCGCGTGAGTAGCCTATTTCTGTTTCGAAGGTGGAGCCGGAGCTGATGAGTTTGCGATGCATGGGGTTAGAGGTTTGCTGCTGCAAAGTTAAACGCTTTCTTTTTGTCATGAACTGAATTCATTCTACTATAACAGGAATAGCATTTATCGATACATAATACTATTGCTCATCAACTCTTACTTCCTTTACTTTAAACCAAACTCCTCTTCCCTTCAACAACACATCTTTCATCATGAACCTTGCTTGCTCCAGCGTAAAACAACGTTATTTTGAAGTGAAGGATAGATGGTCCAAACCAAAAGTGGTTTGTTTGAACTGAAAACAACGTTGTTCTTATCTGGAACATGTTTCTTCCATATTAAAATAACGTTGTTTTAATATGGCGGATGAATGGTTTGAATCAAAACAAACTTACTCCAGTTCAAAACAACTATACCCAATTGAAAACAACGTTGTTTTAATGTGGGATAGATTAGTTTTGAACTGAACCAGACTTCCGTCACGCTAAAATAAATGACTATGACTTACGCAGAATGCAGTTTCAACTTCCACCGAATGAAGATTAACGAATTGAAGATGTTTGCCACTGGCGTGGTGAATACTTATTACAAAAACACGACTGTGTTCACCTCGCCCCCAATGACCAAGGCCCAATTTAAGGCATTGCTCACCATCTATATGAACACCTTGGTGGCCTACGATAGAGGAGGCAAGGATCAGAAACCTGCGTTCGACACGGCCAAGATAAGTTTGATAGAGGCGCTGGATAAGATTGCGCTGAACGTCAACCAGGTGGCGGTAGGTAGTGCCGAAATTGTGGTGAAGGGAGGTTTTAAACCAAGGAATACGAACCGTTCGGCCCGGCATGAACCCAAGTTGCCGGTGATTGCACTGTTAGAGCGTGGAGAAATTGGTGAGTTGATAGTGGCGTGTAATCCTATGGGGCGCGATATGTCGTTTGGCTGTGTGCTGGTAGAAGGAATGCCGCTGCCCGATGAAGTGAAAATGAAGAACGGTGTGTTGGTGTTCCCCAAGGGAATGATGGCGCCTGTGCAGATACACGAAAGTCAGGCGCGCAAAAAACGGTTTTTAGCGCTAAAACCAGGTGTCACCTACTACCTTTATTTCTTTGCGCGCAACACTGCCGGGGTAACGGCACTAAGTGTGGGACGCAGTATAATGTGTGCGTAATTCGAATTTGATAATTTGGTGATTTGATGATAGGGAGAGAAGAATTGATCATTTGGTGATTTGATAATTTGATGATGAATACAAAAAGGAAACAACCGGAGAATAATTGGATGATTTGATTAAGGCGAGAGAACTAATTTTGATGATTGGATAAAAAGAGAGAATAATGCAGACGAATAAGCCCAACCTGATTGTTGAACTTAGTTTTGATTTTTCACTAAAGGTTATTGCGTATTGTGAGATGCTGGAAGCCAGGAAGCGATACAATTTAGCGAATCAACTTTTCAGAAGCGGCACATCTATAGGAGCCAATGTGCGGGAAGCACAAAATGCTGAGAGCAAAGCAGACTTTATTCATAAAATGAAACTCGCGGCCAAGGAAGCAGACGAAACAGAATACTGGTTGCTATTGTGCAAGAAATCGGAGAACTACCCCGAGCCCGAAGAGTTATTAGTCACAATAGAATCCATTCATCGCGTGCTTTCAAAAATACTCTCCACCACAAAAGCAAAATAAGCGGTCATCATCAATCCTTCGTTGCCTTTTGTATTCATCATCAAATCACCAAATTATCAAATCACCAAATCCTCACATCACTCCTTCACCACCTTCTTCACACAATACATCTCCTCATTCTTCATCACCAACAGATAATTGCCGGCCGCCAACTGCGCGGTGTTTATACTTCGCTCGGCCCTGCCCTTCATCACCACTCTTCCTACATAATCCATCAGTTCATATTCAAAAGGCTTGGTGTAGTTGATATTGATTTGATGTGTGAAGGGATTGGGGAAGGTGGAAATGGATGAGTTGTTGGGTAAATCGTTGATAGAGTTAATGATATAAGCTGTATCTCCTCCTTCACTCGCGTAGTCAAATAGAAGATTATTTGAAGACAACTGAATATAGCCTAAAAGGGTATCCGAGTTTACCACGGTCTTAACGAAATAATAATAAGGCGTAGTCAACGGGTCATCTGGAGATATAACCCAATCGACCAAAGTCCCTGTTCCCCCATTTATTATATATTTAGAGATAGTTATCTCGCCATTGCGCCACATACTATCGTTACTATTTCCCAAGCTATCATTTTTGAAATATCTTTTTGCAACAATATGCAAGAATGTATCTAACGGATAAAAGTGCCCTGGATTATAGATATGAAATGAATCAAGCGTTGTCATAATCATATTCTGATGAAGAGAAAGTAAAGTATAACCCACCGCACCGCCACCCGGTGAACCTGATGCTGATATAAAAATTCTATAATCATAAACACCATCTCTATTTATGTCAATGTAAAGGGAATCCCGATTGACGTGCGATGGCCATCCAGTTGAATACGGATGAAATGAATAGTCAGGCAAATAATCCGTATAAATCATTCCCTGAGTTTGCCAGGCAGTAATAAAATGTGTTTGTGCCGAAGAATAAAAGCTACTTAACAAAGCAACAAGCAGAGGCAGGTAGAATCTTTTCATACCATTAATTTTCACCAAAGCTAAATAAAACAGCCGAAGAGAAAAACTCTTCGGCTGTTTGCTTTTTGTATTCATCATCCAATCACCCACTCCTCCCATCACTCTTTCACCACCTTCCTCACACATTTCATCTCCTCATTCTTCATCACCAACAGATAATTGCCAGCCGCCAACTGTGCGGTATTGATGCTTCGCTCGGCTTTGCCTTTCATCGCCACTCTTCCTATATAATCCATTAGTTCATACTCAAAAGGCTTGGTGTAGTTGATATTGATTTGATGGGAGAAGGGATTAGGTGATACCAGCAACGCATCCCCTATCAAATTTCGAACACCCGTTATGGTCAACTGAATAGGATTCGACAAAGCCGCACAACCATTCGAGTCACTCACCTCCACGGTGTAGATACCCGTAACCGAGGCCACATAAATATTCGATTGAGCACCCGGTATTGAATTACCGTTCAAAAACCATTGATAAGCCGAGCCGTTAAACGAACTCAGTGTATCGCCATTTACACTCACCGACACCGAAGGCAGCGAATGGACATTAATAGCCAAATGATTGGACTGTGCCGAACAGGTGTTGGCATCCGTCACCGTTACAAAATAATTGCCCGCACCGGTAGCATACACACAGGCATTGGTTCCTCCTACATTCCACAAATAGGAAGAGAAACCAGAAGTTGCACAAACTCGTGTGCTGTCACCAGGGCAGAACACGGTGCTATCAGCAGTGACCGTAACCAATGGCAAAGCATGAACCGTCAAGTGCAAGACCGCAATCGAATCACAACCCGAAGCAGTTTGCGTAGTATCACTATAGGTGCCTGTGCTGTCGGCTATAAAAGAACCAAAAGGATAGGCCTCACCTTGACATATATTATGCGCAAACGAAGAAGTAGTGGCAGAAGAAATAGCCACATCAGCCGTAGTAGTAAAAGCACTGCATCCACCGGATGCTGCCAGGGTATAAGTCACTGTATAATTTCCGGTAGAGCTGGCGGCAGGCGCAATGGCACCGGTCAAAGAATCGAGACTTAAACCCAATGCAGCACTAAACTTTCCACCACTGGTTCCATTGACAGTCACATTCTGCACAGCTGCACCCGAACAAAACGAAGCCGCAGAATAAGCGATGGATGCAAATTGTCCAGCCACAATATCTACCGTAGCAGTAGTGGTGAAAGCAGGACATCCGGGCACCGAATAAGTAACGGTATAAGTACCTATAGAACTTGTGCTTGGAGTGATAGCACCCGTTGCTGCATTAATCGTTAAACCCGATGGAGAAGAACTATAACTACCCGCAGGGGTTGCAACTAAGGTAACAGCCTGTGCACCACTCACCGATTTACAATAAGGAGTTCCTGCATAGGAGATAGTACCCGATGGAGAAGAAGAATTGCAGCAGCTATTGCTGAGTGCAGAAACACTATAAGTAGAACTGTTCTGCCAGCAACAGTATTGCACATTCATCGAATAAACACTGCCACCCAGTTGCGCGTTGAAATAATCGAGCACCTGATCAATAGTGTTGCAGCCCCCTTGATTAGTCGTGGTGTTACAAGAGTATGCGCAGATAATACCAGAAGCATAGCCATTCGGATTCGACAAACCCACCGGAGGAATATTTACAATCGAATAGTTAGCAGGCACCGGCCCGTTAATCGCTGTATTAAACACACCCAGATTGCAGTTATTGTTATTTGTATTTGGGAAACCCGCGCGCAACACCTTCGTCACGTTCGCAGCATAAGGTCCGCTCAAGGTAATAATCACAGGCTCATAAGTCACCACACCAATCTTCAGATTCGGAATATTTACATCCACATTGATGTTCAAATAGCCACCGTCATAATTCGAAAAGATAATCGTGTTGCCTGCAGGGTTGCAGGTAAAAGAAGAAGCAGTAATACGCACACTGGCAGTAGTCGAATAACCACTGCAAACTCCGTTATTAGCTACTGTATAAGTCACCGTGTATAGACCTGCGGTACTCATGCTTGGTGTAATGGCTCCGGTCACCGAATCAATTTTCAATCCGGCAGTAGAAGTAAATTTACCTCCGGTATTTCCTGTCAACGTAACAGGTTGCGGGCTCGAGATATTATCGAGATAAGGACTACCGGCATAATTAATAGCGGCAGTACAAGGAGGCAAAGAGATATTGCAGATATTCTGCCAGATAGAATCTACCTGCACAGCCGTCAGCAACTGCGAACTCACCGAAGCATACTTGATGCAACCCGCCTTCGATTCGCAAGGCACCGCGTTGTCATCTCTAAAGAAAATGATAGGAGTACTGGTAGTGGCGGGTTTGTAGATATTAGTAGCATCATTATAAGTAGAAAACAAAGTGCCGTTCACATACACCGATATCATATTCGTTGCTCCATCCCGAACAAAGGTCAGTAGGTAATAAATGTTGGGTTGGAAATAGGGACAGGTGCCTACTGTACCGTTGGGATAGAAACTTAGGCAGTTGTTCAGTAGATAAAAACCGGCATCCGCAGTACTGTTCGAAAAATCAATGATTCGGGAATAGCCACTGAGTACCCTGAATTTGAAGAACAGGTTAACACTGTAGTTGCCGGTTATACTTGTATTGGGATAACTGAACCCTCCACCCGCATTAAAACAAAAATCAGTCGATACCGAACACAAACCGTTGGAAGTAATGATGGAATCAGTTCCGAAACCACCGGCTACAGCGCTGCACGATAATAACTCCGTCACGTTCCCTCCTCCCCCGGTACCCGCCAAACTATTATTGAAATAATATTCCTGTAATGACTGGGAGCCGGAGGAAAGGCCGGCCAGTAAAAGAATAAAGAGTAGCGTGTTTCTCATAGGTCAATTGTGCGTAGCTGTGTGGTTTGAAATAAATACAGCGTGAAAGTAATAGAGATGGTTTAATTTAAAGGAATTGTTTGGTTAATTATCCAAACAAAAAACCCTTTCCAATTACTTGGAAAGGGTTTTCAAAAATGGAACTCAATAGTTTACTTATACTGCTTAATATATTCCATCGCAATACCATTAGACGGGTCAATTTCCAGCGACTTCATAAAATTTTCCTTTGCTTTCTCTTTATCCTTTAGCTTTTCGAAGGCGTAGATACCTATGTAGGAATAAGCATCAGGAAGGTTTCTCTTATACTTCACAGGGTCAACACCTGCAATCTCCACATACTTCACATAGTACGGATAAGCATTGAAGTCCTCCGGCTTACCGATTTTCAAATTGGTCATCGCTCTCCACATATAACCATCAGGCGAGGTAGGATTACGTGTAATAAACTCGGCAAAGGTAGTGTCAGCCATCAATGAATCACCCATGCTGTAATAAGCTCTTGCCATGTAAAACACTTCCACCGAATTCAACTTAGAACATTTCTCCTTCTTTAAAGAATATTGAGCAATGGCCTCGTTAAAGTGCTTTGCCTGAAACAACACCTTTCCATATTCGCCCAGCAAATCGCAGTTCGAAGAATCATTGGCCAAAGCCACTTTGAAATAATTCATCGCTGTAGTAGTATCACCAGCCTGTGCCGCAATACGAGCTGAGTAGATGTAATCAATATCCTTCACCTTCTTGGTGGGGTTATCCCAGAATGCTTTACTTGCCTCAGCCGCTTCCTTATAACGTTTCAACTCAAAGTTTGAGAAAGATATTACGCGCTGAAACACATAGTTGCTTGGGTCATTTGCTAAACCCTTGGTAGCTTCTTCCAACGCCTTATCATACTCCTTACTTTGAAAATAAAGCGTAATCAAACTTGTCTTAGCCGCATTATCTCCTGGGCTTAACGCTACATACTTTTCGTAATTCGGCTTAACCTTGTCATATTGTTTGCTCAGGTAATAAGCCTCTGCCAATTCCTTATATACAATAGGATACTTTTGGTCAATTTCCAAAGCCTTATTGAATTCTTCAATAGCTTGATTATAGATTCTGCCACGAACCGCCAATCGACCAATCTTTATATGCGCCAATGGGTTTGTTTTGCAGACCTCAGCAGAAGCTTCATATTTGTTCATAGCCTTTCCACCCATCGTATTATCCGTAGTTGAATTTTCGAGATAAGCATCACCCAAGGCTATCATGATAGCGCAGTTCTTATTATCAAGGTTATATCCCGATTCAAAGTTAGAGATGGCAGCGCTAAGATTGTTGATTGACGGACGGAAATAAGCATCGCCTATTTCGTAGTAAACTGTAGCATTCTTTTGCTTAGTCAGTTGAGTGGCCCGTGTAAAGTTAACGGCAGCTTCTGCTGGATTTTTAGCCAACAAAGCAATACGACCCAAGGCTATATGACCTAAGGCTGTTTTATTATCGGGGCTATACACCTTCTTGTAGAACACCAACGCAGAATCTGCATCATCACTCTTCAGGTAAGCATTACCCAGATAATAAGCCACATCACTCTTGCTCAGGGCAGGGTCGTTGAACAACTTTCCAAGAATCTGCTTCGCGCGGAAATAGTTTTCGTTATCAATTTCGTGCTGCGCATCCTGCAACGTTTGGGCTGACAGAACATACACACTAAGAACCAAAGCCGCCATTGAAATTAACTTTCTCATTTTCATTTTATTTGATGATATACTTTTGATAACAAACCAGTGCCAATGTTTATCGGCTGCTGTTTACTTTACTTTCATTAACAATAATCTCCCGTTCAGGAATAATAACCGGAACCAAAGCGGCTTTCAAAAATATCTTAGCTCCCTTTTCCTTCGATAAAAAACTAACAAACAACAAGTCGAGATTATCATCATAAGTATTGCGTGTAACCGTATTTACAGTTCGGATGAGCGGATAAATTCCATCTGCAATATCCGATTGATTGGCGCTAACGTTCACTGTTTCCCCTTCCTTATTTTTGGCGCGCAAACTTAAAATTTTTACCTGCTCCAAAATCTTTTTTACACGGTCATCATCTGTATCGCTTACTAAGTTAAAAGGTACAAATCCAATCACATTCTTGTTCTTCGCTACATAGTCCACCACTTCCTTGGCCGATTGCAGAGCATACACGTTAGGAGAAACTTTCTCTTTATACCCCAATTTATCCAAAACAAACCGAACGGTACTTGAGTTTTGATTTTCAAAAATAAGCTTGGGATAAGAAGCAGAAGAATTCTTCGGGTCGAAATACTTCTTCAGCAAATCCAAATCTAAGTTTTTGTTATCAAAGTCCTTTCCACCGATTAAAGCTACTGCATCATACGCCACCGGTAATTGTCTGATGTAAATGGTATCCAGGTTCTGCAAATCATTCACCTCCGACTTCTCCAACTCTCTGGATAATAACAGCAAATTGGCTTTTTTATTCTTGAAATCCTCAAACAATTCTTTCTCGGTCTTATAACTAATAGTAGTTTGAACGCTATCATTGAAATAATCAAACACTTCTTTCTGTTGTTTCAAGATAGATTCTAAACCGGCATCAGCCCCAATCTTTAGTTCCCCTTTATAAATCCTAAATCGACTTTGCTGTTTCACCTCTTCCGAAGATTTCTTTGGAGTACAGGAAGACGCTAACAGAAGCAGGCAGCATAAATACTTAAGCGAACTATTCATCTTCATAAGTTTTGTACTCAGCATAACAACTATAAAAACGAAACAAGGAATAAAGGAACATCAGCCCTGCAAAGAGGTAACGGGAGCTTTCGGTAAAACCCAATGACAAAGATGGAACTACCAAAATGCCAATTGAAAAACAGAAAAATATGAACCCGGCCCCTGCCTTCCAAAGCAAGGAAGGAGTAGCGTATAGTTTTTTAAAGAATTGATTGAGATTATCCATCTTCATTAAAGCACAAAATCATAATCATTCACAAGGAACGATTATGATTTTGCTAAAGTTGTATTCTATAAATTATTGCAACTTAAATACTACGGGCAACATGTATTGAACCCGAACTGCTTTACCCTGTTGCTTACCGGCTTTCCACTTAGGCATTGTCTTCACAACGCGCACCGCTTCTTTATCCAATCCCGGGCTAACACTACGGGCAACTGTTACATCAGATACTGTTCCTTCTTCCAACACCACAAACTTCACAATAACCTTTCCCTGAATATCATTATCTCTTTCCATTTGCGGGTAGACAATGTTCTTTTGCAGATACTTTATCAACTCACCATCTCCTCCGGGATACTCAGGCATTTGCTCTACGAAAGTGAATATCTTCGGCTCTTCCACCACAGGAGCTTCGGTAACTTCAGGTTCTGTTATCTTAGCATCCGGGTCTCCTTCTTGCGTTTTAGTAGAGATCTCGGCCTTTTCTTCTTTAGGTATTTCCATTGGCTCTTCGTCCCGAACCTCTTCTTGCTTCTTCACAACCATTTCCACAAAACGTACCGTAGGACGAGTTGGCGGTGGTGGCGGTGGTGGCGGTGGCGGTGGTGGGGCTGCTTTGTCCAATGGTGGTGGCTCGGCTAGTGTTACTGAGGTCTCCACAGTTTCTGCCTTTTTTTCAGGGATTAAAAAGCCCCAATCAACCATTGTCGCAGCAACGAAAAGAGAGAAACCAATCACAGCGGCTATCAGCCCGATACGAACATTCCTTTTACTCAAGTTACGGAGCTCATAAGCCCCATAGGCTTTGTTCCTGTTGTCAAAAACGATGTCATCCATCGTCCAGGTCATATAATTTTTTGTCGCTTCCATGCTAATTGTTTCTTAATAGATGCACAAACCGAATTATTCCATAAATAAATTCTACAAATTATTTTCCAGCTACTTCCTTAGCGAACTCCTTCACCGTACCGCCATTACTAATAGCTTCCAATTCTATTGGATCGGGGTCCTGAATGGCGTATATCTTACAACCTGTAATATCCATTTCGTCCAGGATATCAATCATGTTTTTGTATCGAGCGCCTTTCAGCATTTTGATAAGAACAATGGCGTCACGAGGCCCCATTGTTATTTCTTCCGGTTGTTTTACCTTATCCTTATTGGCATCTACCCACTTCTTTCCCGGAGGACATTCAGTAGGAACGATTTTTAATTTACGCAAAACTTCTTTGCGTATACCGCCATCGCCCGCAAAAGTTGTCTTTTGCAAACCAGCTACTTTCAATCCGTCATAATACCATACCTGGTCAAGAGTATCCAATAGGATATTCAAAACCTGACATTCTCCTACATCCTGCTTTTCGTCCTCTGTATCTGTCTTCTTAGGCATGTTTAACTCCATCGCTTTGGGTTTATTCAAAGTAGTAGTTAACATGAAGAACGATATGAGCAAAAACGCCAAGTCAACCATGGGAGTCAAATCCACACGGGTTGACATTTTTTTAGAGCGGACTCCACCTTTGTGTTTCCCATGCCCCCCTCCGCTCGAGGTATCCATTTGTGCCATCTTGTTGCTCTTTTTTTAAAATTAAAAAAATTAATTGGTTGCGGGTGTTTCCGCGGCAGGTGTTTCCGCACCTCCTCCGGTAGCTAAAGAGGTAATAAGAACAAACCGATGAATATCTTTTTCAGACAATCTTTTGATTAACTGTTTTACATACTCCACGTTAGAATCCTTATCACCTTTAATCGCAATCTTTATATCACCGCCTGTAGCATAACGTGCCGCCATTACCCAGTCTCCAATTTGATTGTTTGTCGAATCGCATGGAATACCGGGCATTTGATCTTCCTGATATTTTTTGAATTCCAGACCATTCATGCTGGTTACACGTTTTGTATCTTCAATAGGTGACCCCCAGGTATCGGAAAGCGAGAAGAATTCCATCTGCTCTTTAGAAAGGCCTTTAATTGCCGGATAGTGATCACCGGTAATATCCGCCAATTTCTCCAACATAGCAAATCGAGTCGATTTCTCCTTAACCGAGATAAATGTTTTACCTTCCGTATTTACCGTAATGGTAATGGCATTATCCACCGCTTTTGTAGTTCGTGCGGTAGGCACATCAACAGCTACAATTGATTGCGGTTTAAACTTTGCCGTAAGGATAAAGAACGTAAGCAATAGAAACGACACATCGCACATGGCGGTCATGTCAACTATCGTGCTTTTTCTTGGTATTTTAACTTTAGGCATTTCGCTGCTTTTTAATGCTTAATGAAATTACTTTCTGGTAGAAGCAAACGTCTGCGCGATAGAGTAACCAATTTCATCAATACCATAAGTCAACTTATCAATCATTCCTGTAAACATGTTGTACATGATGATAGAAATAGCTGAAGTTCCGATACCGATAGCAGTATTGATAAGGGCCTCAGAGATACCGGCTGCAAGGGCGCCCGGATCCGGATTACCTGTGGTAGCAAGAGCGGCAAAGGCTTTAATCATACCGATAACGGTTCCTAAGAGAGCTACCAAGGTAGCTACAGATGCGATAGTCGCCAAGATAGGAAGATTTTGCTCTAAGCTTGGCAATTCAAGAGAAGTTGCTTCTTCAATTTCTTGTTGAATATGCTGTACTTTTTGCTCCAGCGTGAAAGCTGAATTCTTCTCCATTTCCTGATACTTGTGTAATCCTTCTACTACCACGTTGGCAACAGAACCCTTTTGACGGTTGCACTCTGCAATAGCTCCTTCAATATTGTTGGCATGAAGAAGGGTCTTGATTTTTTGAAGAAATGATTCTAATGATCCACTTCCATTGGCTTTGCGAATCGTCATGAAACGCTCGATTGAAAAAGTTGCCACAGTTAAAAACATGGTCATTAACAAAGGAACGATAAATCCTCCCTTATAAACGATACCTAAATAGTCGCCCGGAACCGGTTCTTTGCGAAGATCATCCATAAAGTGCGAACGTGCACCAAATACAAAATGGAAAATAATTTCGGATACAACAAGTGACGTTAAGATTACTACAATTGCCCAAGGGAAATCGCTTTTCTGTTGACCTTGTGGTTTTGCCTGACTGCTCATTTGCTTTTGTGTTTTTAAGTGATTAATTTTTTGTTTATTGCTTTTTGCGAGCGGTAAAAATATTTCTATTTTCTTCTTTTCAAAATTTTAATTCGGAAATTTGACCTCCATAAAATTAACGCTTGCTTTTGGCTTATTGCATAGCTAAACGCAACTGTTGCAGAAAGATTATACAAAGCACCGGTTTTATTTTTTTCCTGCTTACAATTCTATGACAATTCAACTATCGCACCTATGAAACTGAATCTTATTTTAGTTGGAAAAACATTTTCTCCGGAAGTAAAAACTATTTGTAATGATTACCTGAATCGTGTTTCGAGATATATAAAGACAGAAGAAACGGTGATTGAAAGCAATGCACAAAAACTCAACGACCGCAAGAAAGCGATGGAGAAAGAGGGCGAATTGATTCTAAAAAAAATAGGACCTACTGATTTTGTTATTCTCTTAGACGAGCGCGGCAAGGAATATACATCGATTCAGCTGGCGGGTTATATTGAAACCCTATTCAATCAATCGCACAAGAAGGTTTGTTTTGTGGTAGGTGGTGCCTATGGCTTTAGTGATGAAGTTTATAAACGGGCTAACGCAAAACTTAGTCTATCGAAGATGACTTTCTCCCATCAAATTATCCGTGCTATTTTTCTGGAGCAGTTGTATCGGGCGTTTACTATTATAAATAAGGAGCCCTACCACCACGAATAAACGAAGGTCTTAAAAACCCCACACCCCCTTCATCATCAAACCGTAACTGAAAGCAAAAACAACGAGTGTGAGCAAGCTATACAACAGGAAAGGAATTATCTGTATGTAGGATGAAACCTTGATGCCATAAACAAATCGGCTAATACCCATCAGAAAAACCTTATCTACACTATAAGCTATAAAGGTGCCCACGGCCACACCCGGCAAACCTATTTTACCCGCCAGATAAATACTTAAGGAAACATTGATGACGATTTCCAAAATGGAAGAAATCAAAAGGAACTTGTTCTTGCCCATGCCCATGAGAATAGATTGAGGGAACAAAACTCTTGGGATAACTAAGAGTAAGTAGAAATTAAAGATCAGCGCGCTGTAGCCAAAACTTTCGTTGAAGGCATAGTGGTAAATAACAGGTGAAAAAATCATCAGCGCTAAACTAAGCGGAAAGAATAAGTTCATCATAAGGGCGCTCTTGCGCTTTATTTCAGCCAGCCCGTCTTGCAAGTTTGCTGCAATGAGCGGAATCATGGCAGTACTGAAAGTATTGGCGATGATTAGCAGCACCGGCAATTCTTTGGCACCATAGCGAAACACGGCAAAGGCCACATTATCGAACTTCGATTTCACAATAATGCCATCAATGTACTCAGCCGAGCCGCTTACAAAGATGGAAAGCATCAGCGGCATGGACAACTGGAGATTCTGCCAAATGAAGGCGAAGTCAAATTGGAACAGTGCATACTTATTTAATAGAACAAGAACAACTATCATTTTTATCAGCGCAATAAGAATCATTCCGTAAATGGAATATTCTAAAGGACTGCCGATGACTACGGGACTAAGGACCGCGCCCAGCGTAAACACTGCCGATAGTATGGCGTAGTAAACAATCTGCTCCTTTTTACCATTCAAAAACAAAATGTATTCAACCAAAAACGTTGGACTGTTGAGCAGCAGATAAATGAAGGATAAGGTAATGACACTGTGGTTATCGCTTTTATCAAGAAAGGAAAGGATGTTGCCGGAAAACAAAAACAACAACATAGCCGATAAACCACCAAAGACAGCGAGCGTAATAAAGCTGTTGAACAATAATTTCTTCTTTCCTATTTCGCTTTGTTTAGGATAAACCGACAGCATGGAATTGATGGTTCCGCTTACCCAGAAGAAGCTAAGCATACCGCTAATTAGCAGGAAGGTTTCGAAGTTGCCGATATCGGTTTGTGATAAATGCAGCTTGGCGAAGCCAACGCCTATAAATACTAAGGTGGCATAACGCGCCAGTTGAAAAAACTGCAAACTGCTTAGATTAGAAAGGGAAAAGAAGCGAGATAGGTCGGGTGATTTCAACGTTAAATTCTTATAACTTGGTTTCAAAGATAGAAATATGGGTAGCTTCCGTCCAAAATATAACGCCATGAAAAGAAAAAACTTGTTCTTCCCGCTCTCTCTCAATGTTTTTATTGCTGCAGTCCTGCTATCTTTTCAAACCAATAAACCGCTGTTCGAAAAGAACGGTATAAAGATTTATGAAGCCAGCGAATCGCCCGATTTTCCGGAGGCTGAATTGCATTTAAAATCGCCTTCCAATGCATCGAACCTTGCGGAAGGGAAAGATACCTTTCAATTTGAAGTGACCAATTATCAGTTGGGAACGCAAACGCCTGATGCCGACCAAAAGCTGTGCGCCAACTCGGCTAAAGGACAGCATATCCATTTCATTATGGATAATGCTCCATATGTTGCCTCTTATAATCCACAGATAGTTTCTGATATGAAACCGGGCCACCACGTTTTGCTGGCATTTCTTTCGCGCTCCTATCATGAAAGCATTAAGCATAAGAAAGCCTACCTGCTGAAAGAATTCAATGTGGGTGCTAAGGCTATCGATAATTTTGATGAAAAAGCTCCTCACCTTTTCTTCAGCCGGCCCAAAGGCGAATATATTGGTGGGAAGGAAACGCAGAAACTGTTGCTCGATTTCTACTTAGTCAATTGTAACCTTTCCTCAACCGGCTATAAGGTTCGCGCTACGGTTAACGGTACTGAATTTATGTTGACCAAATGGGCACCCTACATCATTGAAGGTTTGCCGCTGGGCGAAGTGAAAGTGAAGCTTGAATTGATTGACAAAAAAGGGAAGTCTGTCAGCTCTCCATTCAACGGAGCGGAGCGAACAGCTACACTGAAGAATGACGTAAGCAAGAATTAGTTATTCATTTTTCGCTAAACCATTTTGCTATTACTTGCAGATAATTACTTTTGCGCCCTGCTTTTAAAGAAGCAGACACGGTGGCCATAGCTCAG
>CANJVG010000036.1 GCA_947478005.1 Bacteroidota bacterium | reverse complement strand
ATGAATTCGTAAGATTAAGCGGCTAAAAACTTTTAAACTAACCCCAGATTTTTATTTTTGCCCTCCCTTAATCAAAAAAGGAATAATTTTAAACTACAAAAGATATGAAACGGACATTCCAGCCAAGCCGCAGAAAACGAGTTAACAAACACGGCTACAGAGAAAGAATGAGTACAAAAAATGGAAGAAAAGTACTTGCACGCAGAAGAGCCAGAGGCAGAAAGAAACTCACCGTTTCTGACGAGAAGAGACTTAAATAGTCCTTCCGCCACTAAGTCGTTTGCCGATTTTGATGTTTCGCTCCTGAAAGGGAAGAACACATTCGGGGAAGACGAAAAGCTCAAAGGCCAAAAGATAATTGACCAACTTTTTAAAGAGGGTAAATCTGTTTCCACAAACGGGTTTACCCTTGTTTATTTGGTGCGACCGCTCACCACTTTCTATCCGGCCCGCGTGGGTTTCTCGGTTCCCAAACGGAATTTCAAACATGCGGTAGACCGAAACCGCATAAAACGCTTGATGCGCGAAGCCTATCGGCTAAACAAGGTTTCCTTCTACGAAAAACTGGTGGAACGCAAACAGCAAATGGCCATGATGTTTGTTTATAAAGGGAAGGCAATTCCCGATTATGAAACAACAACCAAAGCAATTGTGAACTGCATGAACAGAATCTTCAAAGCATGATTTCAAAACTCTTCTCTTTCTTTTTCATTCTCCTGATCAAGGCCTATAAATATTTCATTTCGCCTTTGCTGGCTCCTGCGTGTCGCTATTCGCCCACCTGTTCGGAGTATAGCATTCAGGCAATAACAAAACATGGACCTTTCAAAGGCGGCTGGCTCGCACTGAAACGAATTTTGAGTTGCCACCCATGGGGAGGTCATGGTTATGACCCTGTACCCTGAATTTAGACTGTCTTAAAAGATTATAAATCACAAATCTGCGTCAGCAACAAATTCACCTTCTACGCGTTTACATTTATGTTTACCGCAATTAGCAAAACCAAGATGAAGCAATTGAGAAAATATTTTGTGCTTACTGCAATAGCAATTGTTGCGATTGGAGGATTTGCCTTTACGAATACATCCAGCTACTTTGAGATAACAAAGAACCTCGACATTTTTGCTACCCTATATAAGGAGTTGAATACTTACTACGTAGATACGCTCAATCCTGAGAAGTTGATGCATGCGGGCATCACGCAAATGTTAGACGGTCTTGACCCTTACACCGATTATATTCCGGAAGAAGATATGGATGATTACCGAATGCAAACTACCGGACGCTATGGTGGCATTGGTGCGGTGATTGGAACCCGTAATGAATGGGTGATGGTAACTGAACCCTATGAAGGTTTCCCGGCTGCCAAAGCGGGTTTGCGCGCGGGGGATAAAATTATTGAAGTGGATGGCAAGAGCGCTAAGAACTATAAAACCGACCAGGTGAGTGCAATGCTGAAAGGCAAACCCGGCACTGATGTTAATGTGAAGTTGAAACGATTGCAGGCAGATGGTACTGAAGCGGAGGTGAGCGTGAAGATGACGCGTGAAGAAATTAAAGTGAAGAACGTTCCTTACTACGGCATGGTTAGCGATGGCATAGGCTTTATTCGTTTGAGTAGCTTTACTGAAAGGGCGGGAGCTGAAGTGAAGAACGCGTTGCAAACATTAGAAGCTAAAGGAAAACTGAAAGGTGTTATCCTGGACTTGCGTGGAAACCCCGGTGGTCTTTTGAACGAAGCTATTAACGTGGCAAATGTTTTTGTAGATAAGAATCTGGAGATAGTTTCGACTAAAGGAAAGATGGATGAATGGAATAAATCTTTCCCAACCATCAATGAGCCGGTTGATTTGAAAACACCCGTAGTTGTGTTGGCTGATGGAGGCTCTGCTTCTGCTGCCGAAATTGTTTCGGGTTCGTTGCAGGATTTAGACCGAGCTGTAATTATCGGTCAACGAACCTACGGCAAAGGATTGGTGCAAAGCACCCGCTCGCTTCCGTTCAACGCCAAGTTGAAAGTGACTACTGCCAAATATTATATCCCTTCGGGAAGATGTATTCAGGCCATTAACTATGCCGAGCGTAATGAGGACGGAAGTGTTAAGCGAGTACCTGATTCATTGAAGGTTGCCTTCAAAACAAAATATAGTGGCCGTACTGTTTTTGATGGCGGAGGTATTGACCCGGATGTTACAACCGAGCCCGAGAAGTTGTCGAACATCACCATCAGCCTTCTTACCAAAAATCATTTGTTCGACTATGCTTCGGAGTATCGTGCCAAGCATGATAAGATTTCAGATGCCAAATCATTTTCGTTAAGCGATGCACAGTATGCCGAGTTTATGGCGTGGGTAGGCAAGAAGGAATATGACTATTCTACCAAAAGCGAAAAGGTATTGGAAGAATTGAAAACTTCTACAGAAAAGGATAAGTACTACGATGTTATTAAGGATGATTTGGAAGCCATGAAGAAAACCATGATGCACGACAAAACGCATGACCTGGAAAAAGAGAAAGCACAAATCAAGAGCATGCTGGAAGAAGAAATTGTGGACCGCTATTATTTAAATACCGGCAGAGTGGAGGCTTCTTTTAAAAGCGATAATGAATTGAAGAAAGCGATTGAAGTGATAAAGGACGAGAAGAAGATGAAGGAAATTTTGGCGAAGAAATAAACCAGACAGAAGACATCAGATGAAAAGCAGAATCATAAAAATAGTGTTCGTTGTAGTTCTTGCCATCGGCACGATGTCGTTTGCCGATGAGTATTTCGAAATTTCGAAGAACATTGATGTTTTCTCCGCACTCTTTAAAGAGGTGAACACTTATTACGTGGATGATGTGGAACCTTCGAAACTAATGCGCAGTTGTATTGACGGCATGTTGAAGACACTCGACCCTTTCACCAATTATTTTTCGGGTTCGCAGGTGGAGGCGGCTAAAATTCAGCAGGGAGGAAAGTTTGGCGGGCTGGGTATCGAAATCGAAATGATGAACGGTTATCCGGTTATTATTTCGGTTACTCAAAATCAACCGGCCGACAACAGCGGGTTGAAGGTAGGCGATATTATTAAGTCCATCAGCGGGCTTTCGACCAAGGATAAAAAGAAGGAAGACGTAGATAAAATATTAGTGGGCGAACCCAGTTCAAGAATTGCCCTGACGATTGAGCGCAAAACTTCTTTGCTCGATTCAAAGCCGGTTTCGTTCAATATTCAGCGCGAGGAAATCCAGGAAAACAGCGTTCCTTTCTATGGCATGATTACTCCCGAGATTGGATGTATCAAACTGAAAATATTCAACGAACATGCCGGCAAGGACGTAAAAGATGCGTTCGACAGTTTGAAGCGCACAAACCCGAACATGAAGGGCATGGTGCTTGACCTGCGCGGCAATCCCGGAGGTTTGCTCAACGAGGCGGTGAACATTGTCAATGTGTTTGTAGAGAAAGACCAACTGGTGGTTACCACCAAGGGAAAGGTAGATGAATGGAACAACACATTCAAAACACTGAACGACCCGAGCGATACGAAAATTCCTTTGGTCTTGATTACCAATTCTTCAAGTGCTTCGGCTTCCGAAATTGTTTCGGGAACCATGCAGGATTATGACCGCGGAGTAGTGATTGGCCAACGCACCTATGGCAAGGGGTTGGTGCAGGTGACCAAGCCGCTTTCTTACAACACTATCCTGAAGGTGACTACCGCTAAATATTATATCCCCACAGGTCGTTGTATTCAGGCATTGCTTTATGCCGAAAAAAATGCAGACGGCAGTGTGAAGCGCATTCCCGATTCATTGAAGGTGGCGTTTAAAACCAAAGGCGGCAGAACCGTGTGGGATGGGGGAGGAGTGGACCCCGATGTGAAACTGGCGAAACCCGAACACAGCAAAATTGCCGAGACTCTTTTTACTAAGCATTACATGTTCGATTTCTGTACCAACTATAAACTGACGCACGATACCATCAGCGACCCTGCTCAATTTAAACTGACCGAAAAAGATTTCAATGATTTTGTGGCCTATATCCGCACCCGCGATTGCAGCTACAAAACCGAGAGCGAAGAAAAACTCGAAGCACTGAAAGATGCCGCCACCGAAGAAAAATATTTTGATGCCGTAAAAGGCCAGTACGAAGCCATCAGGAAAAAACTGGAGCACGACAAAGAGCAGGACATCATCAAGAACAAAGAGGAAATCATTACGGTGCTCGAAAATGAAATAGCGGGACGCTACTACTATGCCTACGGCAAGGTGAAGAAGAGCTATCAAAACGACCCCGAAGTAACCAAGGCCATTGAACTGATTAACGACTCGAAGCAATACACCGAATTGCTCTCCGCTAAAAAGTAAACCAGATTATTCTTGCCGGTATCTATGCCCGGCACAAAAAAAGCGCGAAGGCCTCCCTTCGCGCTTTTTGCAATCGGTCTGACCTTGGTCAGACTGCCGTTCTACTCCTTCACCAATTTCCTCGTCATCCTTCCCTTTTCATTTCCTACAGTAACAAAGTAAACCCCACTACTCAAATCCGACAAAGCCAGTTGAGTATTCTTCACTTGTAATTTCTCATTTGCAATTACTCTACCTGTCACATCGGTAATCGTAAGCGCGCTGCCAACCAACGTTTCATCTACCGAAACGGTTACTGATTCATAGGCAGGATTTGGATTGATGCGAATAAATGCCGCGTTGTCTTGTTCCGCAATGCCGGTAGGTAATTGGGTAACTACATTTACGGTAATGACGGTAGCATCGGTTTTGTAAACGTAGGTAGATGAATCGCAGTAAGTGGCTGTGCAGCCGTTAGCATCAGTAATGCTTAAACAAATACTATAGTTGCCGGGGTTTGAGTAAGTATGCGAAGGTATAGCACCTGTTGAACTGTTACCATCGCCCCACGACCAGTTGTAGGTAAGCGGGCCTGTGCCGGTGGCTTGATTTAGTGCAAACCAATTATGTGGCGTGGTAGTATCAGGAACGAGAGTGTAATGGGCTGAGCAGTTACGATAAGGATTAAAGTGTGGGTCGGTAATGGTTAAGCCGAAGTTCATACCGCGTACCCAACCTGTTTCAAACTCTGATGAACCGGCTATCTTTAACTGGTTGGTGTATTGGTCGAAATAGGAACCAAAATAGTAATCATTAAAATGGAGTGTATCATCTAATGCTTTTGAAACCAATAAATTTCCCGTGCTGTCATACAGCATCACGTTGATATTGGTAAAAAGCGGTAGAGTAGGGCAAATGCCGGCAGTATCGGAAAAAAATGAAGCAACAACCAATGGATTGGTATAGTTTTCGATATATAAATCAAAATGCGCTGGAATTGTCAAATCAAGGCACTGAGCGCCACCAAAGATTGGAAGGTGCTTTATCCATACTACTGAATCTAAATTTGCATTTATCTTTACTAAGTCCATTTGGTAACTAAATAGGAAAGGGCAAGCACTGCCGTAAGAAACCAAGGCGTATATATTACCAGAAGAATCCTGAGTGGCACTTTGAACAAACGTGCCATTAGGATAAGTCATATTCGTGAATCCGGATTTAATCAAAATTGGATAATCGTTTGTCAATCCCATCTTCCGATAAGCGAGGCCTGTATTGCTGGCATCAACAATACACAAGTCTCCTCTATTTTCGTCAAATACAACTGCATCATTCACAATGGTGCCGTTAGTACCAGTAAGCAATGTTCCTGTAGGTGTGTAGCAAAATATATGATATGCGTTGCAAACAACCACATTATTGCTAGGAGTTACATATATCCCGGTAGGGTAGTCTCCGTTAGAGAAGTAGGTTTTCCACTGCATATCTAAATTTGAATTGGATAGTTTAAGCACTATATAGCTGGTGCTGGAGGTACTACTCATCAAATAAATATCCTGATTTTTATCGAAGGTGACCCATATATAGTCGTGTTGACCCTGGATGGCGGAATAATTATAGCTATGGCTAAGGAGCATATTTCCATTCAAGTCATATTTCCATGTTTTTAACCCGTAATCGTGCCAATAAGATTCGAAAGCATTTCCTATTACATAAACATAGTCATTCAAGGTGTCTATTATTACGTTACCTCCCTTCCCTGTGTCGGTTCTTGTCCAAAGCACATTGCCCATGGCATCTGTTTTTTGCAAAAGCATGGTCGAAAGCCCGTTTTGCGAGATATAATTGCCTGTAGAATAGAAATTGCCGTATTTATCCTTGGTTACGGTTCTCGAAAATACACGGGCTATTGGCGGGCCAGTATATTTGCCAAGGGAATTCTGCGCGCCAGTGGATTTATCTAAATTTAAAAAACGTAAATAGAGGCGACCGGAAAAATTAACTATCGTATCCACTGCGTCAAAAGCCATAATAAGCCCATTATTGCTAGGTAACGGTTGTGTGCTGTTGTTAAGTTCTATCGACTTTATTAGGGTTGACCATAAAAGCGCGCCATTAAAACTGTATTTTAAAATGGTGACGGTGTCGTGGGTACTTCGGTAGTTTAAAAAATACATACCCGAGCTATCGCTATAAATAGGGCTTGACGCGCTGCTATAAGGAAGAGTAGAATTATAGTTGCCGTCTTTGTTATCTATTGTATCGGCCCATAGTTGGTGCCCCGAGGTATCATAACTGAATACAATAGGCCTTTGATGAATACCCGAAGGGTAGTTACAATCGCTGAATCTGACTCCGTAAAATTGATTCCCCTTTTTTATGTTTCGAGAACCCGGTTGGATGATTGTAGTACTAACGACAACTCCCGTTATCGCATTCAATTTTACCAAATGGTGGGTTTGCCAGGAGGATCTCTGCGAAACAACATAGAGGAAGGGGTATTCTAAAAAAACATTTAACCAGGTGCCATTGTTAGAGTCGTTAAGTGCCGGAGAGTAAGCAAAAAGTAAATTACCGGCAGCATCATATTTTTTTAAACGATTGCCGGTATTGACAGTAGTGCCAACCACAAAAACATTGCCGAGGCTATCGGTTATTATCTTATCGGCAGTGCCGGAAGAGTCGGTTCTCATCCACACATTATTGGTAATGGCAAACAGACCTGCGCTGGTTTGCCCCGCTATAAATTGTACACCCGTATTACTTATTGCCATTGCCGATGGCTTTAGGGAGAGGGAGTCGGGGTTCGAAGTGTATGGATAGTTGATGCCGCCAGCGAGTGAATCCCGAGGCACAAAATACCTTTGCAACTGATTGCTGCTGTCTATATCAGCATAATAAAAATTTCCTAAAGTATCTAAGGCAATTGCGATTCCTAAAGGGGCTTGTGCAGGATATCGGTTTCTTAAAAAATTAAGCCAAACAACTTCACCTCTGCTATTAAATTTAGAAATATATTTAGACATGCCTAAAGAACCTTGATGGGCGGCTACTGTAAAAGTATTCCCCTCTTTATCAGTTACAGAATAAAGTATCCTGTCAACCGATAGTGAGGATTCGGCAGGGTAGTAGCCTTTCTGCAAGTTTATATCTATATTGAAATTTTGAGCATAGCTCAAGCTAGAAAGTACAGCACAAAAAAACAGCAGGGAAATTCTTTTCATAAATGTATTTATTAAGGTTCTCAAAAATACTCTTCTCGTATAAAAAGAAACCCCGCTTCATTTTGAAGCGGGGCTTCGGAATGACTCTTCATTTACAACCTACGGAAAGCTAAAATTCACCACCACATTCCCTCCTGCCACTACGGTTGGCGTTGCTGTTTTAATATTGGCCGGGTCGCTCATCAGGAAACATTGCACCGTTGGATTGCCCGGGGCCACACCTATAAAAACAAAATTACCCAACCCATCAGTAGTAGTGCTTTGTCCTGTCCCCACCAGCGCGATTGTTGCCGGTGGATTCCCTGGCATATTTGTTTGCACATGCCCGCTGATACTTCCTGTACTCACACCCTTCACCACCTCTATCTCCAAATGCACCGTCTGCCCTCTCTTCACCTTCTGTATAATTGCCTTCGTCTGAATCTCCTCCCCGCTAAATAGTACATGATAAGTCCCCGGCTTCATATTCGGCCCCGCAATATTTCCGTCAATATCACTCACCGCTGTTTTATCCGGCCCCACCACATGCATCACCACCCCCTCCGCATTCCCGCTGCCGTCACTATACACCACGTGCACATTCAGCCGCGTATGATGCAGCCCCACCGTATGCATCTTCCGGTCGCTCTTATACTCCGCCACCTTCCCCGGATGGCTCGTTTCATACTCGCTCACAAACAAATCATCAATCACATCCAGCTCCTCATCCAGTTTATGTGTCAACTCCTCAATTCCCTCCGTGCCCGACACCTTCACCCCGTCCAGCACCCCCGCTGCTTCCTTCACCGCATCAAAAGCATCTATCGCATCCTTAATATCACCCACATCCCCCGCTGTCACATTATAATCCCCCATCGACCCCACATTAATATCCAACCCCGTCCACACTATGCGCAGCAAGGTCAGCGCCTCCGTATCCGACAACTCATAAAAATCATCCACCCGCACATTAAACAACCCTTCCAGCACCGTGTTCCCCGTATCATGCGCCCACGCCCTTCCCTTCCGCGCAAACTTTACCAAAATCTCAACCGCCTTACTGCGCTTACCCGTCTTGTCCGTAGTAAGCCCCTCCGTAGGTTGCGCCTGCTTCGTCATATACGTTTGCAGGTTCTCCCGCTTCGTCACAAAGCGCGCTATCGCAGCTACCAGAGGCAGGAAAGTAGCCCAAATGGTTCCGTTAGTTGTAAAGAACAGTAGCATCTTATCATACATGTTCTTCTTTGCAATTTGTTTGTTGTTCATATATTAATTGGTTTTAGTGACAAATGTGTAGGAGGAACCATCAACAGAGCAAACCACCCCGTCAACCCTCAATAAGCAACAACCATCTTCATAAATCAACTCGTCATATATATAAGAGTAACATCCTTGGGTAAAAAAGCCCGCCTCATCCTTGCCCGCGCTCCAATCAACCGCGCAGGTGCCATCATCATCCGGCAAAAAGCTACCGGCTAATGCAAAAAGGCTATGGTCTAACCAAAATCGGGAACAGTCTATCGGGTTCCGGTTACTGTCCAACGAGAATCGGTTACAGTCTAATGAGCTTCGGCTATTGTCAAATGGAAATCGGCTATCGCCAACTGAAAATCGGAAGGTGTCTAATGAGTTCCGGTTACCGTCTAACGGGTTCCGGCTACTGTCTAATGAAAATCGGGTACAATCAACCGAATTCCGGCTCCATCCATCCCTTAAAACGGCACCATCTGTCCATAAAATTGTACAGGGGGGGGGTAAAATTGCTTCCTTAAATACCGCTTTCATTTTTTCGAAATCTTAAAACCGATTTATGAATTTCTAAAACCTAAATCCTGTTCATTGCAGCCGATAGAATTCGCTGCCATCTGTGTCAACTATCAGCAAATGAAACGAAACAAATTGATATTTCAAAAGCTCGATGAAATTTTTTTTTCAGCCATTTCCCGCATCTTATTCGCCCTGCTCAATAATGGCATTGGCACACGGTCTTTATGGTTTAATTTGCTTTCCAATAAATCAATGAAATGAAAAATTGTGTCCTCGGCATTCTTGTTCTTGCAGCTTTCTTTTCCACCCAAAACCTGGCCGCCCAAAACCGTTGCGGGGCCATGGAAAATCTGAATATGCAACTGCTCCAGGACCCCACTTTAGCCGCCCGCAGACAACTGATAGAACAACAAACTGCTGCCTTTGTGGCCAACCCCGCCAACTATAGTTCGGGCAGCCGCGCCATCATTACGATACCCGTAGTGGTGCATGTAGTGTACAATACTACCACCCAAAATATCAGCACTGCACAAATACAATCGCAGATAGACCGCCTGAACCTCGACTTTCGCAAGCTGAACACCGACTGGACCAGCACTCCGAGTGTGTGGCAAAGTCTCGTGGCCGATTATCAAATAGAATTCTGCCTCGCCAGCCGCGACCCGAACGGAAATACCACCACCGGTATTATCCGCAAATCAACCACCACCACCTCTTTCAGCACCAACGATAATGTAAAGCGCAACGCCAACGGAGGCGATGATGCCTGGCCGGCCGCGTCTTATTTAAATCTTTGGGTCTGTAATTTAAGTGGAGGAGTATTAGGCTATGCGCAATTTCCGGGTGGCGCAGCCGCCACCGATGGCGTGGTGATTACCTACACCGGTTTTGGCAGCATGGGCACAGCCGCTTCGCCCTACAATCTCGGCCGCACAGCCACCCATGAAATTGGCCACTGGTTAAACCTCTATCATATTTGGGGAGATGATGGAAGTAGTTGTAGTGGTTCGGATCAAGTAGGCGACACACCCAATCAGGGTGCCCAACATTATGGCTGTCCGAGCTTTCCTTCTGTTAGCTGCACCAATGGACCCAATGGTGACATGTGGATGAACTACATGGATTATACCGATGACCGTTGCATGTATATGTTCACCAATGGCCAATATGCACGCACAGCGTCTTTGTTTGCCACGGGAGGCAGCCGCGCATCCCTGCTCAATTCGGTAGGTTGCCTGAGCATCACCACTCCACCGGTAGCCAACTTTAGCGCCAGCCCTACCACCACCTGTACAGGGGTAGTTCAGTTCACCGATTTAACCACCAATTCACCCACTACCTGGTCGTGGAATTTTGGTGACGGAACAACATCCACTGCACAAAACCCGAGTCATATATACACGGCCAACGGCACTTATACAGTTACTCTTACAACTACCAATGCTTATGGCAGCAATCCAAAAACATTGACCAACTATATTACCATCAACAAACCCGCTGTACCTACTGCCTCCAATGTAGAAAAATGTGGTCCATCTTCTTTTGCTTTGTCCACCACCGCCACTGCCGTTTCCTGGTTAGATTCATCGGGCACCAAAGTATCATCGGCCAATCCATACAACACTCCCGTTCTAACCAAAACCACAACTTATTGGTTGGAAGATACAGTAGCGGGAAGCACTTTCCATGTGGGCGCTGCGGCTAATACAGTAGGCTCAAACTCCATACTCAATGCCTCGCAATATTTAATCTTCAATGTCAATAAAGCTTGCGTCTTGCAATCGGTTTATGTCTATGCTTCGGGCGCGGGCAACCGTACAATCCGTTTGTTGAATAATGCGGGAACCACCATTACCTCACTAGTTATTAATTTACCCGATGGAGGCAGCCGCGTTACTTTAAACTGGAACCTGGCCACAGGTACAGGCTATCAAATTGGCTTACCTAGCGGTGGTACCATTAATCTTTCGCGCAACAGCACCGGTGCCGCTTATCCATATAACGACACAGACGGCAACATTACCATCACCGGCAACACGGCCAGCGACAACGCCCGCTACTATTGGTTCTATGATTGGATAATTCAAACTCCCGGCTGTGTATCGCAGCGCAAATCAGTTACCGCCATCGTTCATCCCAATGTGACCGCTACTACTACAATAACCAATGCCGGTTGTGGTGGAAATAACGGAGCCGTTGGTTTAAATATTGTAGGCACCGCTCCATATACCTATGCATGGAGCAACAGTACCTCAGGTTCTTCCATCTCCAACCTGGCACCCGGCACCTACACGGCTACTATAACTGATTCTTATACCTGTTCGGGTACTGTTTCGGCTACTGTCACCGGTTCGGGTTCTTTGAGTGTGCTTCCGGTCGCTACCAACATTAGCTGTTTTGGAAGAACTGACGGCACGGCCAGTATCTCCGCACCCACCGCTACTACACCGGTTACCTACCACTGGGGCAATGGCGAAACTACTTCCAGCATCAGCGGCCTCGCAGCCGGCAATTATCCGGTAACCGTAACTGACGGCACGGGTTGTTCAGCTACTTCATCGCAAACGGTAGCCGAGCCCACACAAGTAACCGTATCGGCCACCAAAACCGATGTCGCATGTTATCAGGCGGCCACCGGCTCGGCCATCGCCTCAGCCAATGGCGGCAACTCAGGATATACCTATCTTTGGTCAAATAACGACAGCACCAATACACTTTCAAACGCAACAGCAAATACCTATACGGTTACTGCCACCGATGCCAATCAATGCACCGCAGTTGCAACCCTTACCATCACCGAACCAACGGCCATAACTTCAAGCGCTACGACTTCCGATGTACATTGCTTTGGTGAACAAAACGGAACTGCCCAGCTAACTACTGCCGGTGGCACAGGTGCTTATACTTATCAATGGTGCAATGCAAATACCTCTGCATCGCCTGCCAATCTCCCTGCCGGCACCTGCGATGTAACCATAACCGATGCAAACGGTTGTAACACAACCACCAGTGTTTCCATAGCGCAACCTTCACCCATCCACGTCATTTCCTCTTCCACTCCGGCTAACACGGGGCAGAGCAATGGTTCGGCATCTATTGATAACACCGTTGGTGGTGTAGCGCCTTACACATTTAGTTGGAACAATGGAGCAAATACACAAACAGTAACTAACCTGGCAGCCGCTACTTACACCGTCACTATTACAGATGCCACCGGATGTTCGGCAACCACTACAGTTGTAGTACAGGAAACCCTAACCGGCATTCAATCAGTAAGTGCAGACAATACCTTTCTCATTTATCCAAACCCGGCTAAAGAGAAGTTGAACGTAAGCAGCACGCAGCAAAATATTACGGAGATAACACTCAATAATATGCTTGGGCAAACGGTCATCCATCAACCGGGTATGAATACTAAACAGTCAGAAATAAATATTTCAATGCTGCCTGCGGGCACCTATATCCTTCAGATTAAGCAAGGCGCAAAGCAACAGGTGAAAAGAATTGTGGTAGAATAGTTTTTGCTGAAAGCAGAGGTGAAATATATAGGACAGTTCTTTCAATAGAAAGAAGCTATTCTCATTTGCTAACTCAATTATCACCACATTCAAAATATTCTATTTTCGCCACCGTCAATACAACAAAAGAACAAAATGAACATTAAACAAGAAGAACCTGAAAAGCCGAATATGGAACCAGATAAGTTGATGGAGAAATTTGCCGGTGGAATGATGAAGTTCGACAACAAGTTTCTCGAGCAGCGCAAGATATTTTTGTGGGGCGGAGTGCATGATGAAAGTGCTGAGAAATTAGTGAACCGTTTATTGTTTCTGGAAGCCACCGACCCGGGCAAAGACATTTTCTTTTACATCAATAGCCCCGGTGGAGTAGTTACCAGCGGTATGGTAGTATATGATGTCATGAAAATGATTTCGTCTCCTGTTCATACTATCTGCATGGGCTTAGCGGCCTCTATGGGTTCAATTTTATTGAGCGGAGGAACCAAGGGCAAGCGCTTAATCTGGCCAAATGGTCGTGTGATGATTCATCAGCCATCCCTTGGCGGCATGTATGGTCAGGCAACCGATATTGAAATTACAGCGGCAGAAATTCAGAAGATAAAGGAATCAAGTGCCGATATTTTAGCTAAGAACTGCGGCAAAACTTATGAGCAGGTAATGAAAGATTTTGACCGCGACCACTGGATGAATGCCAAACAAGCCGTAGAGTATGGCATTGTAGATGGAATTGCCGATAAAATTCTTTAATCGAAATGACGAAGTTGGATCAGAATGTTGAAGTAGCCAGGTATCAAAAAGATATTTCTACACGCCTTGGAATAGATTCACAGAATCTCATCTTCAATTACAAGCAGAAGAATGAGACCGTTCGTTTGGATTTAGTAACAGTCAATCCAAAACACGAGCAGAGTTTTCTGTTTCAAACCATCACCGGCACTGATAAGATTGATGCGTTGAAGAAAATGCTCGAGTATGTAAGCGAGCATTATTACAACGAGAACAGCTTAACCATTCAGTGGATTAAAATAGGGGAGAACAAACTGCATACCTCTTATTTCCGTGCTCAGAATATGTATGAAGCGCTTGATAAGTTCTATTACGGTCGCGATATGGGTTCGTATAAAATTTTCAGCATCACCATGAATCCGGTGAGTTAGAAACTACTTCAGCTTCTCATTATTCTGATGTCTCTCAGAATCGCGATTGGTTTTCTTCTCTAAATTCTTTTCCAAAGCCTGGGTTAAATCAACCCCGGTTTGATTGGCAAGGCAGATGAGCACAAACAATACATCGGCTAACTCGTCACCGAGCTCTTTTTGTTTATCGCTTTCTTTAAAACTTTGTTCTCCGTATTGGCGGGCAATAATGCGGGCTACTTCTCCCACTTCTTCGGTAAGCATCGCCATATTGGTTAGTTCGTTAAAATAGCGAACTCCTTTGGTTTTAATCCAGCTATCTATGGTTTGTTGAGCTTCGGCTATGGTCATAAACCGGCATCTAATTTTTTCTTTAAAGCCCGCTCTTTATAGGAACTACCCGATTCGGACAATTCATTCAAAAATCTCTTAGCCTCTTCTTTCTTTCCTTTCTGCAAAAGGATATTGGCTTTATACCATTTGCTTCCGTCAATAAACTTAGCGCCTCCTTTTAAAAGCTTATCGAAATTCTTCTCGCTTCTATTCATATCTCCGTTAATGTAGCTACTGATACCCCCGAAATATAAAGCATCATCGTTCTTAGGTTGGCTGCGTAAAATATCTTCAAACTGCTGGGATGATTTTTTGTAATCGCCACTGTTGAAGCTGCGCATAGCTTCTTCAATAGTTAAGGTGCTGCCTGCCTTCTTTTCCTCTCCTCTTTCTGCCACCTCCTTTTTCTCTGCTTTTTGTAAATCAGTGGCTGCCTGTTTTATCGGAGCTGCACTTGGTGGTAGGGCCTTACTGTCCGCTGCAACATTATTTGTTACAGGCGCAGTAGTTTTAGCGGAGGTGGTTAAAGTAGTGTTTGTATTAGCGGTCGTTTGGTTAGTCGTTCCCTTATTTGCTGCGGCAACTGAAGTGACAGGAGTTTCCTTTGCAGCAATCACATTAAGAGAAATATTGGCTGCGCTATTTCCGGTAGGGGCCACAATAACAGGAGCCGCAGTTGTTGGAGATGGAACAGCTACAGAATCATTCACTGTATTTCCTTCTGCAGGAACCAAACTTGTCTTTTCCGATTTTTCTTCGAATAAGTACTGTTCGGTTTTGGTTTTTTCTGTCATGGCTACCTGCTCGTTGTGTTTGCCCAGATAGGTTACCATAACAAATGCGATACTGATTAGCAAACCAACTAAAGCAGCGGCATAGGCATAGGTAGTCCAATGTAGCTGAATCCCTCTTTGTTCTTTTAAGCCGCTTCTCTCTCTTACTTTTTTATTCAAGTTACTTACTGCTGTTGAAACAGCAGCCTGGCCCTGGGTATTTTGTAATCCTTCCAGTGCATCTTGGGCAAAAGGATCATCCTTCAAAAGCGTTTCAAACTTTTGTTTCTCTTCGGCTGTAAGTTCGTTACTCAGAAAAGCAAGCATTTCTTTTTCCGAGATAACTCCCTGTTCAAAGAAGGTTACTTTATCCTTTTTGTGCCTTATCATTTTGGGCAGTTATATAATTTTTCAAATTTCTTTTCCCGTTTTGTATATAGCTCTTCACTTCGTTTAAACTAAACCCGGTCACATTTGCAATTTCGGTGTAGGTGCAATCTTTTAGATAAAATAATTCAATACAAGTTCGCTGTTCTTCTTTCAGTGCCTCCATACCTTCTTTTAAATGCGCCAACACAAAAGTCTTGTCTTCGGCTTCCTTAAGATGGTCAACTTCCTCATTTTCCATAAGTTGGTTCAACTCATATTTCAACTTGGTGTTGTGTTTGCCCTCTATAGCTCCTTTTCTAAATTCCCCGATGCAATGATTTTTAACAACTGAATGTAACCAAGGCTTAAACTTCACGATGTGGTGTTTCTTGAGTTCTGCAATTAGTTTTTCGAAAATCTGCATGGTAGCATCTTCTGCCTCTGCTTCGTCTTTCAAATACTTTAGGCAAACACCAAACACTAAATGTGTATAGCGCTGATACAACTCACCAACGTAGTTTGTTTTGTGCGAGTTGCGATAACGATGAACTAAATCCTCGTCCGAAAGAGTTGTGATATCTTCTTTTACCAAGACCTTATTTTGGTTTATCTAAAGTAGGTTTTCCTATCTCGTATTATTATACGGTTTCAACACACAAACGGACATAAGTGTGATATATTGGGCAGATAGTAAAAAGTGGAGCCTTTCAAACGGCCATTACTTCACCTACCTCCAGCATTCTTAATTCACCGTTTATTTTTTTCTCTTGATCCATTTGTGTGAGAAGGCGATATGGCTCACCAATCGGTTCATCGGCTAAATCAAAAGTGCCATAGTGCATTGGAATAAGTGTCTTGGCTTTCAAATCATGAAACACCTGAACCGCCTCTTGTGGGCTGGTGTGCACATCACTCATCATAAAGGAAGGATGATAGGCACCTGCACCAATCATAGCAATATCAATATTTGGAAACAATGTGCTGATTTGTTTTGGATAACTACAATAGCCCGAATCGCCTCCAAAGAAAATATTCTTGCCATCAGCTTCAATCATAAAACTGCCCCAAAGAGTTTCATTTAAATCCCAAAGATGACGATTGCTCCAGTGCTGTGTCGGCAAAAAAGTGATACGTAGATTTTCATCCGGCAAATTATATTGCTGATACCATCCGGCTTCCTGAAAATTTAGATTCTTAATGGAGGAGGAAACAAACTTTCCGGTATTCAGTGAGGTAAGCAGCGTGAAGTTATTCCGCGCAGCTAATTTTTTCAACGAAGAAATATCGCAATGGTCGCGGTGAGCGTGGGAGAGCAATACATAATCTATATTGAGGAAGTCGGAAATGGCACAGGGCAGTTCGCTATATCTTGGAAGAACTCCTGAGATTCTTCCAAAAACAGGGTCGATTAAAAACCTCTTCCCGCTCAACTGCATGAAGAAACTCGCATGACCCAACCAAACAATGCAGTCTTCCTTTTGCTTTAAAAAACCATTGCCTTTGCGAACCGTCAATCGCCATTTGTCATTTTTCTTTTCCTCTTGCTTTTCGTTTTTGCCCAGTTTCCATTTCAGTGCCTTACTGAATTTCCCTTCAAAGCGTTTGTTGGGGTCAACAAACCTTACGTTAATGACAGGATTGCCCTTCCAACTGGGTAAAATGGTTTTTAACTCGGGATTATTCAGGTATTTAATTTCTGCCATTACTTTTATCACGATTTCAATTGAACAAAATTTTAAACACTGTGCCGCTACACAAACTAATCACAATCCTTTTCTGTTTTCAAACAGCCACCTCTTTTTCGCAATCCATAAAATTTGATGAATGGAAAAACCTGACCACCTCTGGCAAGCTACCGGTGCAATGTAAGATTCAACACAGCAACAACAATTTAGACTTGGTGAAGTTCAACGGAAAATATTTTCTGTCGTTCAGAACAGCACCTAACCATTTTGCTTCGAAGAAGGCGGTGTTGTACGTAGTTAGTTCTACTGATTTGGAAAACTGGAATTACGAAACCGAAATAAATCTTGCCAGCGATTTGCGCGAGCCGCGGTTTGCTGTTTTTTACGACACACTCAATCTCTATTTTTTTAGAGGAGGAACGAACACTTTTAAGTTTGAACCAAAAGAAGTTTTTGTGTTGCGCAAAACAGCGAACACGAATTGGACTTTACCGCAGACCATTCACCTTGATGGTTTTGTTCCCTGGAGATTACGCGAAAGAAATGATACGCTTTATCTTTCTGCTTACTACGGCAAAAATCTCTATCAAAATTCTCACCACAGCAACCTTCGATTGTTTTGGAGTGTGAATGTGGTTGACTGGAAACCTATTTCGCAAGAGCCGCAGGTGGATATTCTTTCAGCAGAAGAGGGTGAATTTATTTTCGACAAACAAGGTAATTTGTTTTCTACGGTGCGTTTAGAAGGAACCGGTTCGCTTGTTTGTCGGGCAGACAAGGACAGTCTTTACATCTGGCAAAAAGTAAGAAGGAAAATAAAATATGACAGCGCTCTTTTGTTCGACCATGGTGATGATATTTATTTGGTATCGCGCAGAAACCTGGATGGTGATATTGATAAAGTGAAGCACCGTAAAAACGAAAGGCAAGGAAGAATCAGCAACCTCATTCGCTATTCTATTACGCGAAAAGTGACTGCGCTTTTTAAGCTGAACAAAGAAGATTTAAGTTTAACGCACATCACCGATTTTCCGAGCAATGGTGATAATGCTTATGCGGGCATTGCTAAAATAGACGACCACACTTACGCGCTAATAAATTATTCATGTGATATTAAAAAGAAGAAGAGCAGTTGGCTGGCGGGGCAGTTGAGCAAAACTTTTATTTACCAAACTACTTTGAGGTTTAATCCATAACCGCTCAGGCTTTATTTATGGAGGGCAAAGCATCAACATGGTTAAATTTTTAGGCAGGTGTGGCTAAAATTTCGACCATTTAAGCTAAACGTTTAGGTGGCAGACCTAAAAACTTAGCTTGAATGTCTAAAAGTTTAGACTGAACACCCTAAAAATTTAGCTCCCAGACCCAAATTTTTAGGTGCGGAGGCTAAAAATTTAACTCAACTGTCTAAGTTTTTAGGCTCAGGAGCCTAAGTCTTTAGGGTTTTGAGAGTTTATTTAAGTGGTGTCCTCCTCATATCTTTGGCTATTCGTTTAGAATTGTACGCCTCCGATTTTTTCAATTGCTCGATTATATTTTCATGGCTTTCGGCATCTCTGCTTTGCGACAGCTTGCGGGTGGCTTCCAGCCGCTCCACTTTAATTTCAAAACCTACCACTCCGCGCAAATCAATTTCTAAAGTCCTGGACGGAATTTCATCATATCCCTGTGGCTTTTCCGCATTAGCATTTTCGTAACGTGCCATAAGTTTGCGGAGCATATTTTGCAGTTCATCGCCTTCAACAATCCTTACTTTGCCATAAGCATGTACCGCGCGATAGTTCCAGGTAGGCACGTTCTTATGATTATACCACGAGGGGGAAATATAGGCATGAGGTCCCATGAAAATGGCCAACACATCAGGATTGTTTTCGAAGTTTTTCCATTGTTCATTGGCGCGCGCTATGTGCCCGTGCAAAAACCAATTGCCATTTTCATCAGTCATTAATTCCAACGGAATATGAGTAGCCCACGGAAGATTATCATTTGCTGAAATCAAAATTGCAAAACCATATTCGCGGACTAAGTTTTCAATTTCGGTTTGGTCTTCTTCTCTAAAGTGTTTGGGTATATACATTACTCCCGGTTTTTACTGTCAATATTAATTGTAACAGGGCATCATTTACCAAGGCAACTTTCATGTCGGCACCAAATTCACCGGTACCAATACTTTTGCCCAAATCCTTTTCCACCTCTGCAATAAATTTTTCGTAAAGCGGAATTGCCAAATCAGGTTTTGCAGCACGGATAAAGGAAGGGCGATTTCCTTTCTTGGTTAAAGCATGAAGTGTGAATTGCGAAACCATAATTATTTCTCCACCAATATCTTTCACACTTAAATTCATTTGCTCATTCTCATCCTGGAAAATACGTAGGTTCACCAACTTGTTGCTAAGCCATTCTAGATCTTCCGCAGTGTCGGCTTCTTCAAACCCTGCAAAAACAAGCAGCCCCTTATTGATAGAGGATTTTATCGTTCCGCCTATCGTTACACTTGCTTCTGAAACGCGTTGGATGGTCACTCTCATTGCTCCCAATGCTTATAGTTGTTCTTGTATTCCAGCATAATGTTCAGGTAATTAGAGAACCGTTCTTCTGAAATGCTTCCATCTTCATAAGCTTTCTTCACCGCACAGCCCGGCTCGTTTTCGTGAATACAGTTGTTGAATTTACAGTTCTTCAAAGCTTCGCGCATCTCAATATAGTAATGTGAAATCTCCTCAGGCTTAAAATCCATGATGCCGAATTCGCGAATGCCCGGAGTGTCAATTACGCTTCCGCCAAAATCCAAAGGATGCATTTCGGCAAAGGTTGTCGTGTGCATTCCTTTACCTGTGATGCGCGAAATGTTTTCAGTTCTTAAATCTAAATGCGGCTGCACTGCATTCATCAGCGTTGATTTGCCTACTCCTGAATGCCCGGCAATAAGCGATGTCTTATCCTTCATCAATGCTTTTACTTCATCCAGATGTTCTTTCTTCAGTGCAGAAACAAAAAGTGTTTTGTATCCAATGCTTTCATAAATCTTCGACACGTAATCCTGTTTCTTCTTGCCCTTTTCATCCAACATATCCTGCTTATTAAATACAATGACCGTAGGAATATGATAGGCTTCAGCAGTGAGAAGAAATCTATCAATGAAGCCGGTGGAGGTTCGCGGGTTACCCATCGTTACAATCAACAGCGCTTGGTCAATATTGGCAGCAAGAATTTGACGGGCACCTTTATGTTTAGGTGATGAGCGCAAAATATAATTGTCGCGCGCTTCAATTTCGTCAATTACCCAGCTATTATCTGCGTCCTCCGTGCTGACAGAAACCCGGTCTCCTACAGCAATGGGGTTGGTGTCTTTGCTCGCTTCCAATCGGAATATCCCCTTTAAACGGGCTTTGAGAATATCGCCATTCTCGGCCTTCACTTCATACCAACTGCCCGTAGATTTTATGATAACCCCTTTCATACTTTCACTTTACTAGTTGCATGAACCGCTAACGAAATCTCTAATAACAACTCCGGCTCCTTCTCTAAAACATTTCCCACCACAATAATATCAGCCCCTGCCTTGCAAATTTCTTCTGCCTGTTCGCTGCTTCGAATTCCTCCTCCGACAATAAGTGGAACGGAAATATTTTCTTTCACTGCTTTAATCATTGCTTGGCTCACTGTGTTTATGGCACCACTTCCTGCCTCTAAATAAATTGCTTTCATACCAAGCATTTCTCCCGCCAAGGCCGTTGCTACTGCAATGTCAGGCTTGTCATTTGGAATCGGAACTGTTTGAGTAATATAAGAAGTGGAGGAAGTTCTCCCTCCATCGATCAATAAGTACCCAGTTGGTATTACCTCAAGTTGTGCCTCTTTAATGGATGGCGCAGCTATTACATGTTGCCCTATCAAAAACTCTGGATTGCGGCCCGAAATTAAACTGAGGAATAAAATAGCATCGGCTCTTTTACTAACTTGATAATTGTTGCCGGGGAAAATGACAACGGGAATTTTTGAATGTTTTTTAATCACCGCAATTGTTTCCTCAAAACGCCCTTCTATAAGCAGGCTCCCACCAACGAAGAAAAAATCCACACGGGCATTTTCAGCCAGATTGATTAGATGCAATAGGCTCTTTTCGTTTTGCTTATCCGGGTCAATCAGAACAGCCAGTTGCTTTCGATTCTTGTTGTTTAGTTCGTCATACAGCATAGACACAATAATAAAGAAACCATTTGCGTATATCAATTTTTATGGTTCGCGCGTTTAGTTTATAAATTCGTTCGCATGAAAAAACTAATCATCACCTCTTTTGCCATCGTAGTTTTGCTTGCCGTCAAAGCACAAGACAATATTTACTTACGTGGTTTTGTTTACGACAAGGATGCCAACAATGCCCCGCTTGGAACAGCAGCGGTGCAAATAAAAAACTCTCAGCTGGGCGGATTGACTGATGATAACGGCTATTTCGAAGTGCCTGTTCCGAAAATAAATTTGAAGGATTCGCTAAAGGTTTCTTACGTGGGCTATTTGCCTACTTTACTTTCCATTATCAGCTATAAAGAAGGGGATACCCTACGTATCTATGTTGCATCGTCTGCCGAAACGAAACAGGAAGTAGTGATAGTGGCTATGAATGCCAAAGGTATTTTGTTGAAGGCAATTCAAAATATGAAAACAAATCTGTTGTATGATTCACTTATAGCAACAGGATTGTATCGCCAATACCACAAGGAAAACGGAAAGTATGTTCGACTGATTGAAGCTGATGTGAGTGTGGCTGTTAATTGTAAAAACCCCTATAAATATTCGTTTCATGAATTAGTGCAGATAAACAAACAACGCAGAGCTCAGAACTACGAAACAAATGGAGACATACACGGAGACCACCTTGTTGATTTGCTAAAAGAAAATCCGTACAGCTATAACAAAAGCAATTTCCTTGATCCGAAGAAACTGGATTTCTATTCGCCCAAAATTGCCGGGGAGGATGCCGACCAATACATCATCAGTTTGCAATACAAAGAAAGCAGCAGCGCGAAATTAGAACGTGCGAAGGTTTGGATCGCCAAAGAAACTTTTGCTATGACGCGAATGGAGATTGAAAAATTTCCCAATCCTTATTATGTGAAAACACGCTATGCAAACGACAGCCGTTGGAAATTAGTGAACGAAAAAGATGTGATAGAAACCGAAAAAGTGAACGGCAAGTATGTGGTGAAATCAATGATTAGAAGCTATAACCACCACGTGCTAAACCGCAACACCGGCAATGTTGATTTTATTGTGGAGGAGAGTTTTGAAATCTATTTCGATAATTATAATATGGAGACCGTGGATGAAGATTTAGCTAAAGGAAGATTTACCGTCCTCACCAATCTATGTGCTGATACCTATAAATATGACGCTAAGTTTTGGGATAACTATGATGGAGTAGAAGACCATCCCATTAACCCGGAAATCAAAAAGGATTTGGAACACGCCAAACCATTGACGCAACAGTTTGTAGAAAGCGGCAAGTAATTTTAAAGGAAAAATCTTTCGATTTCTTTCTTCAGAATATCCAGCGGGACTTTCTCGATAGGGTGTGGCACGTCATTCAGAATTTTGAATTCGGAGTTTTTGAGGAGATGGTGCGTGTAGTCTGTTTCTTCATAACTTACAATTGTATCTTTCCCTCCTCTCGCCAGTAAAACCGAATGCTCAATTTTGATAAAATCCTGGTCGCTGAGGTGGGTGTGGGCCAAATCTTTCATCATTAAAGCTGTTTTGCTCATTACACTTTTCCATTCCTGTTCACCGTGGAGTGATGCCAACGATTGCGCAAAAGCAGGAACTTTCTCTACAATCTTTTCCGCATTAAGTAGTTTAATTTCCTTCTCGGATTCTTCTTCGCTCCATTTTAGTTTTGTCCCGAGGGTAAAGATTTTACCAACCCTTTCGGGATAGAAACGCGCCAGCCACAAGGCCACATAGCCACCCATACTATAACCAAACACATCAATAGTCTGAATATAGTTCTCGTTCATCCAATCTAATACCTCGTGGGCAAAGTTTTGAATAGTAAAACCGTGTTGATGCGAAGGTCTTCTGCCGTGCCCCGAAAAGTTAAGCGCGTGAGTTTTGAACTGATTTGCCAACTGAATTTCCAAATCATTAAATTGCTCTTTGGAACCTAAGGCTCCGTGTAGGAGAAGTAAGTCTTTCATACTGTTTATTGTTTCCTTTTTGCTACGAATGTGAACAAGATGGTGATAGCCACATTTTTGCCAAAGGAAACGAATTATTTTTGACCCATAATGCAGCAAGTGATAAAAGTCATCTCTCTTCCCTGTCGTGCAGTTAGTTTAGCGTTGGGGCTTCTCTGTTCCATTGTGTCCTATTCTCAGTCTTCCGATTATTTTTTAAAGACCTCGGATGACGAAATGGCGATTGAGTTGTCGCAGGGCAGATTGAATGTGAACATTAAACTTAGTTTTTCCGCAGCTTCTAAATATGATTATCTAATAATTGAGCGAAGTGACGGTTCGCAAAGCGGTTTTAGCCAATGTAAGTACTTGAAGTTTGAGAACAACACACCAGATAGTGTAGTTATTTCTAAAACGGATGAGTATCCTGTGACCATGGCCAGAGATGTTTTTTACCGCGTAAGAACCTTTACAAAAGAAGGTGCCTCCCGCATTTACCCGAGCGTTCGATTGCCGGGCATACGTTCGGAGAATAAGCATCCTTAACCCTCTTATTCCTTATCTACTTTTTTCTTTTCTAATCTCGAAACCGCCTCATTGGCTTCCTTGGTAATAAGGTCGTAGCCGGTGATGGTTTGCTGAAGTTCTTCTTTTGCCTTATCGTCCTTCTCTTTGGCAAGGTCGGTTTGAACATTTTTCCTTTTATCCTCTACTGATTTCACGATGCGCTTCAATGAACCCTTTGCCGCACCCAGCAGCCAGTGGCTATCGGTATTCATGCCGTTCTCTTCCAACGATTTTATGCCGTTCATCACACTGTCCGTTTCCATGCGAGTGAGGAAATTGGCGTAGTAATAAAACATGCGGTATTTTGTATAGCCGGTGGTGGAGCGCAGTTTGATTTCGAAATAGCTCTGATAGGCTGCGGTACCCTTCTTGGCATAAACATCAGCCACGGCAGCAGTTATGTCAATGTTCTTTTCTGTTTCAAATTCTTTTGCCTTAGCGATGCCTTTGCTCGAATCAATTTCGGTGATTGCTCTTAGTGCAGCAGCAGATACCTGGTAAGAACTGTCACCAATGCTTTGTTCGAACAGCTCGGCATAGCCGGTTGCTTTTTCTTTACTTAGTCGGGTGATGGCGGCTTTTCGAACATAGGATACTTTGTCATGCTTGGCTAAATAAGCAATGGAACTAAGCATACTGTCTTTCGCTGTATTTGCCAACGACAATTCATCAATGGCATATTTGCGGATGAACGAAGCGTGGTCATTAATAGCGGCCATTAGCACTTTGTTGGCTGTGGAATCTTCCTGTTTAACTTCTTCTAATTTACGCCCTGCTTCCAATCGTTGCACAAATAGGTTAGCGTGTTTGTATTGGAAGATGTAGTTCTCTGTAGTTTTGTTTTCGCTCTTTGCGCAAAGTACTGCGCGCTCGGCATCAAAGTCAATTAAATCGGGTTTGCCTTCGGCTTTGAAAGAAAATACTTGTGTTTTCTTTTTCAGTGTAGCATCAAAAACACTTATCTTGTCTCCATACCAAACACCTACTTTAAACGGCAATTGGTACGTGAGTTGTTTATCGGTATTTGTTTTTTGGTCGATGGTTAGATACACACTGTCGGCATCGTAGCTGTAATGGATGTCGAGCACCGGATGGCCGGAGTTCAAAAACCATTCGTTGAAGAACCAGTTTAGGTCGGTGCCGGTAACTTCTTCAAAAGCTAAACGCAGTTGATGAATCTCCACCGGCTTAAACTGGTTTGTTTTCAAATACAGTTCCAGCGATTTGAAGAAGGCTTCATCGCCTATAATATGGCGCAAGTAATGCAAAACCAATCCTCCCTTCTCATAGCTGTGGCGGTCGAACATATCTTCGCGGTCTTCATAATAAAAACGAATGAGGTCAACGTTTTTTCCATTAGACTCAGCGATGTATTTGCTGTAGTTGTCATGCAATTTTTCATCGGCTTCTTCGCGACCATATTTGTATTCGTTCCACAAATACTCCCCATAAGTGGCAAACGATTCGTTGAGCGGAATATTGCTCCAGCTTTCGGTAGTAACTAAATCGCCAAACCACTGATGGAAGAGTTCGTGGCTGATAACATCCTCATTGTTTTCATCGAGCAGTTCGCGGGTGTTGCGCTGCACAAATTCTCCATGCAACGTAGCCGAAGTATTTTCCATAGCTCCGCTTACATAATCGCGCACGACTATCTGAGCATATTGCTGCCATGGATAATCGAAGCCGAGTTTTTGCGAGAAGAATTCCATCATCTGTGGGGTGTTGCCAAAAATCTGTTTGGCATAAGGCGCATATTCTTTCTCCATATAATAAGTCACCGGCACATCGCGCCATTTATCTTTGGCTATAACAAAATCGCCAATGGCCATCATCACCAAATAGGGCGCATGTTTCAAATCCATTTTCCAGTAATCGGTTACTAGTGTATCGTTTACGCTGGTGGATGAAATCATGGTGCCGTTGCTGAGCGAAACATATTTTTTGAGGTGGGTGATGTAAATATCATCGGTGCATTTTTGGTTGGGTTTGTCGATGGTCGGGAACCAGCGCGAGTTCGATTCGGTTTCGCCCTGGGTCCAGATTTGAATGGGTTTGGTGCTGTCTTTGCCCACGGGGTTGATGAAGTATAAACCCTTATCATCAGTGATAGCCGCGCTGCCTCCGCTTTTGTGCTCTTCGGGTTTGGCGGTGTATTCAATATATATCTTGAGCGGCTCACGTGCTTCGTATTTTTTGTCGAGTTGAATTTTCAACTCGAGCGAATCGTAGGTATAACTAAGCAGCTTGTGCGTATTGTCGGCTTGCAGTAAACTCACCTCGTGTAGGTCAAACTGTTTGGCATCGAGTGTGAGGTTTGTTTGCGGATAGAAATGCGGTTGCAGGGTGATGGTTGCTTTGCCCAATAGATGTTGCTTGGTGTAATCGAAACTTACTTCGAGTTTGTTATGCATCAAATCAAAATCCTTGGTGGCCGAGGCTCGGTAGGGGTTTTCGCGCGAGGCGGTAATCTCTACCGTGTCGAGGTTTACGGTTTCTATGTTTTTATCAGCAGTAGATTTTTGGGTAGTGGAGCAGGCGGAGAGCAGGAAAAAAAACGGCAGCGCTAAAAGAATGCGATTGGACATGAAATAATTTTGATGATAAAGTGTAAAGATGAAAAAATTACACAGGCCACTGATTTTACCAATGAGTTTTAGGATTTGAGTTTGGACAGAGTTTGGTTGTTTGTTGAATTTATTTTTCTATGTGGGTGAGTTGAATGGATAGGGCCACTCTGTTTTTTGCATAAAAAACCCCGCCACCTTCCCGGCAGCGGGGCGACTAACCACCCACCATTTTTCTTTTACAACAATATTTTCACCTCCCAGGTTCCGGCAAAGGCACTCGTGTTTTGTACATTAAAATTGGTCAGCGTATCCAGGTGAAGTTCAGCCACGGTCTTCTCCAGGGTTTGACCAGGCATCAAAGTAAACTGAGGGCCTGCTCCCGGAGAATCGGAAGGGTTGTTGGCCCCATAAAAAATAAGTGTAACGGCATTGCTTGAAGTGTTCTTCATTCGTATCACCGTTGCGGGTGTAGCATTTATTTCGCCTATCAGCTCCGTCAGGTTTATAATCTGTAAAGAATTGATTCCTCCGCCTAATTCTACCGGGCTTTCTTCGCGTGTATCGCGCAACAGACTTAAATCGAAATAGCGTTCAACTTCTACCAGATTATAGCGATGAATAAACATCAACTGCCCCAATACACCGGTCATTTCATTGGCTAAAATCAACCGTTGGTTTTCTCGCAGGTCGGCTATTTGCCCAAGCGACCCTTCGCTGGTTTGCTGCACCAGGCGGGCACCCAAGGCTGCGTTATAAAAACTGGTTATTTGCGATGCCGCTGCTGCTAAGGAAAGGTCAGCCGAGGTTTTTATTTTCAGCGCACCGAGCGCATCTAAGCGGCTTTCATATGTACCGCTTTCAAACGGACTGCGCTTGTTGGGGAAAATGGCTATTTCTTGGGGCGTATCCTCTACATAAACAAAACGAATCAAACTTTCCCATTGACGCAGCTTCTGCGGCATTTGGTCTAAATACTGCTCCCAGCCCACGGTATTACCCGCATATTCACCGCTCTTAACTCCATATTGCTGGTCAATGTCGCGGTAGGCAAAAAAGACGGGTTCGTAAATAAGCAGGATAGCCGCAATAGCCGGATTGGTTTCTTCTGCTTTTAGTTTAGCATGGGTGTCGGTCGAAAGACTCAGCATTTTCACGTTGCTTTCGCGCGTGTTCACCGCAAAGGTGTTGGTGGAATAGCGCCACCCTGAATTGATACTCATAAAATTGAAATTTAGTTAGGTAACCTTGTTTCATTCCATTCCTGTTTTTTGCTTTTATAAACCTATAACGCGGCCACATTCTTTGATATTGTGTTGCCGGAAAAAACTTTTCGTTTTTAACACTAGGAAGCCTGTTTTCCACTCAAACCGGCTGTTAATTTTAACACTTCGGAATTGGTAAGTGCCTCCGTAGGAGTTACGGAGGCATTTTGGAATTGGTAATTGATACCATAGAACCTACGGAAGCGCTTTGGAAAGAATAAACCTTAGCGTAAAACCTACGATGGTGCTTGCCAAACGGAAATCGATGCCGTAGAAGTTACAGAAGCACTTTGGGAATCGGAATAGAAGCCGTAACATTTACGGAAGCGATAGGGGAATAGAAAGTGAGAAAGTAGGAGTTACGGTGGTAGTTAGGGAATCGGAAATATTGGCGTTGGTAAATTGCTTCCATACAAAACGTTAAGCCTTAACAGGTAAATAACAAGGATTTTTTAGCAGAAGAGTTATTATTGTCTGTTGTTTATTTAATCAGTCAAAAACATTTATCATGAAAAAGTTTGTGTCTTCCACCCTCTTTTTTTCTCTTTTAGTTTTGGGTATCAGTTCTTGTACAAAAAAGGACTACACCTGTATCTGCAGAAGTACTGTTACCAGTAAAGAAGAGGCCAGGTCAACCATTTCGACCAATTCAACCTCAAAAGCTGCGAGCGAATGCGATGACAAACAGTTCCTCTACGCTGGCGTCAAATGTGATATTCAGTTTTGAAAATTTCCTATGCCTTTATTGATTAAAGGATTACCACCAAACAAAAAAGCGCGAAGGATTTCCTTCGCGCTTTTTTTATAAAATAAATGCAGCTGCTTTTTACTCAAACATATCCTTCACTCTATCAAAGAAACCACGCTCGTGCTTTTCGCCAGCCTTCGGTTTAAAGTTCGGGCTTTCGCGCAGCTTTTCCAGCAGCTTCTTTTCTTCTGCATTTAAATCAGTAGGCGTGTAAACGTTTACTAAAATCAATTGGTCGCCACGGCCATAAGCATTCACTGCGGGCAATCCTTTACCGCTGAGGCGGAAAATTTTACCTGCCTGTGTGCCTGCCGGAATTTTGAATTTAGCCTTGCCTTCAATCGTTGGCACTTCTACACTGGCACCCAGCACCGCATCTACAAAGCTGATGTGCAGATTGTAAATCACATTCTGACCATCCACTTCCAAATCAGGATTTTGCTCAACTTCAATCTGAATAATCAAATCGCCAGCCGGGCCTCCCTGTTCACCGGCATTTCCCTTTCCGCTCATCGATAGCTGCATGCCATCCTGCACTCCTGCCGGAATATCCACCTGCAATGTTTCATCGCCATATTCAATGCCAAGACCATTACAAGTCACACACTTCTTGGTTATCTGCTGTCCGCTTCCGTTGCATTGATAACAAGTGTTAGTCGTTTGCATTTGCCCGAGGATAGTGTTCTGCACCTTGCGTACCACACCGCTTCCCGAACAAACTGTGCACTTGCCTACCGAGCTCGCATCCTTCGCACCACTACCATGACAAGTATGGCACTCAATATGCTTTTTCACTTTCAGGTTCTTGCGCGCTCCGTTGGCCACATCCTGCAAAGTCAACTTCACCTTCACGCGCAGATTAACCCCACGCTTGCCGCGTGTGCGCTGTTGGCTTCTTCCTCCACCGCCACCAAAGAAACTTTCAAATGGGTCAAAGCCACCGCCACCGCCACCGCCAAAAATATCTCCGAAGTTGCGGAAAATGTCTTCCATGTTTCCGCTCTGATAACCACCTCCGCCATTGCCTTGGTTCACACCGGCATGGCCATATTGGTCATACTTTGCCTTCTTTTGCGGGTCGCTCAATACTTCGTAAGCCTCTGCCGCTTCTTTAAACTTTTCTTCAGAAGCTTTATCGCCCTGGTTTCTGTCGGGGTGAAATTTCAACGCCACCTTGCGGTAGGCCTTTTTAATTTCCTCCGCAGATGCCGATTTTGAAACCTCTAAGATTTCGTAATAGTCTCTCTTCTTACTCATCGTTGATTATGCTGTTTTCTTTCCTACTATCACTTTCGCGAAGCGAATTATCT
>CANJVG010000035.1 GCA_947478005.1 Bacteroidota bacterium | reverse complement strand
CTAAAAATACAAAGGCCGGAGCCAGTGTGGTAGCACCTTCCAAAGACGGCAGACCTTTTCATTTCACTTACAAGAACGTTTGTCTTCCTACCGAGCTGAAGATTGAGCATGGTGGAAAAAATTACGAAGTGAGCGGTAACTACGGAGCCATTGATTTCAGTAAAGGCTATCCTCCCCGCGAAACGGTATGGAACTGGCTGGCGTTTATTGGTGCTACTCAGGACGGGAAAAGTGTGGCCGTGAACCTGGTGAAACACTTTAACGAGGATATGGAAAACATCCTGTGGGTGGATGGAGAAAAGACCCTGTTATCTTCAGCTACTTTCGAAATGCGAAAACCAATTGATAAAAACCATTGGCACATCACGACCGATGATGAGATACTCAACTGCGTGATTGTGCCTAACGGAGCTCGTAACGAAAACGTGAACATCGGTTTTATGAAAAGCATCTTTGTTCAGGCTTACGGCACTGTCCGGGGCACTATTCTTATTAATGGTATGCGGGAAACCTTTACAGCCTACGGTGTTTCGGAAGACCATCACGCACTGTGGTAAGCAAAAGCTAAACCAAAACAAGTTCTTTGCTATTTTGCCGCTCAAATTTCAGGTATGGCAAAGCAGATAAACAAACCACAACCCAAGACACAAAAACAAGCAGCACCGGCTAGAGAATTTAAACTCAGCGAGTTTATTCCGGAACCATTGGCGAAGAAATTATTCTTTGGGGTGGCTGTGCTTTTGTTACTCACAATGGTTTCGGTAAGTCATCAATATGGCATTTCGGGCGATGAAAACTTTCACCGAGTTTACGGACATCATGTGGTTAATTTTTATGCCACTTTCGGCAAAGACACAACCGCAGCTACCACAAACGGTCCCGATTCATTGATGGCTTATTACGGTGGTCTGTATGATGGCACCGCAACCGTTATAGCCAAAGCATTGCCTTCGGTAGATGAATGGAGTGTACGCCATTGCTGGAATTCGATGTTCGGATTCTTTGCCATGCTCTGTGCAGCCCTTGTGGCTGTGGAGATTGCAGGCTGGCAAGCCGGTTTAATCACACTCATCTTAATGGCTTTCTCTCCCCGTTTCTTTGGCGAAAGCATGAACAATCCAAAGGATATTACGATGGCCGCAGGCTATATGGTGTCGTATCTTTTCATCCTGAAATTTTTAAAACAACTTCCTAAACCAACACTAAAAACGACTATCGGTCTGGGCTTGAGTATCGGTATGGCTATGGGTATCCGTATCGGGGGCTTATTGTTGATTCCTTATACCTTTTTGTTTTATGGCCTGGCCATGCTCTCTACGCATGGCTTTGTCGAATTGTTTGATTTTTCAAAGTTCAAAGAAAATGTGTGGCCGAGTTTCCGGTTCGTTTTGCTCGCGGCAGTGCTGGGTTATTTTACAAGTTTGCTTTTTTGGCCCTATGGTTTGGTAAGTCCTATTGCGCATCCGTTAGCGGCATTGAGTGTGGCAGAGAAGTTTCCGGTGCAGATTAAATGTTTGTTTGAAGGCAGAAGTGTTTCGTCTACTGAAGTGCCTTGGTATTATATCCCAAAGTGGCTTTCCATCTCTACCCCTCTTGTCGGCTTATTGGGTATGTTACTGTCTTTTCTGTTGATACCCTATCTGCGCACGCAGAAGAAATTGCTGTTCCTTGGCTTTTTATATTTCACTATCGCTTTTCCATTGGCGTATATCATTTACAAGAAATCAGTTTTGTATGATACTATGAGACACTTCTTCTTTGTCTATCCAAGCATCGTGATTCTCGCTGGTTTGGCATTCGATTATTTATTGAAAGTAATGCCCGATAAGAAGAAGTATATAGTGGTTGGTGTCATGCTGTTGCTGGTAATCAGTCCGGCTAGATTTATGTTTGCCAACCACCCGAACGAATACGTTTACTTCAATGAATTGGTAGGAGGTATTAAAGGTGCCTATGGCAATTATGAAACCGACTATTACATGAACAGCGTAAAGCAATCAGCTGATTGGTTGAAGCAAAATGAGAACATGAAACGTAACGATGGGAGGAAGACTACCATTTACACCAATGCCATTGCTCCGGTTAATTTCTATTTCAAAGAGGACTCCGCCTCGGTGGGTGTGGGTTACGCCAGTTATCGTTCGCGCAGCGAAAAGAATGCTGACTACGAAATTATGTATAGTCGCTTTATAGATCGCGACTTACTATTGCATGAATGCTTTCCACCTGAGCAAAGCATTTACACCGTTTATGCCGATGGGGTTCCGCTTTCGTGTGTGATTAAGAAAGATGATAAGCGCGATTATGAGGGCATAGAGTTGATGGGCAAAAACGATTATACGGGTGCTCTTGCCTTGCTGGAACCTTATGCACAGAAATATCCTAAGAATGATATTGTGCTTTCGAACCTTGGATTGTGCTATCTCAATGTACAGCGATTTGATGATGCTATCCGTGTGCTTGGCCAATCAATTACTTTGAATAGCGAAAATACCAATGCCGCTTACTGGCTTGGGTTGGCTTATTTCTACAAACAGGATTTTACCAATGCAGCTACAGTGCTTGCCAATGTGGTAAAGGCAAATCCCTATTTCCCTCCACCATACCGTGCTTTAGCAGAATCGCTTCAACGTTTGGGGGATAAGAATGGAGCCTCCTACTATGCGGGTATCTATCAGCAGTTAACGGGAGGACAGCAATAGCAGGGATGTAAATCTGCAACGGCTTCGGTTACTATTTGTCGCATTCCCACATTCGCTGATTCCCTTTTTTATTTTCGCGCACTATGCAATTCAACTTAGTAGCTCAAGACCCGAACACCAAGGCCAGGGCCGGAGAAATTTTTACCGACCACGGGAAAATAGAAACCCCCATCTTTATGCCGGTAGGTACGCTGGGTGCCGTGAAGGCCGTTCATATGAATGAGCTGAAGGATTCTATTCACGCACAAATCATTCTTGGCAACACCTATCACCTCTATCTTCGCCCCGGCACTGCTATTCTTGAAAAGGCAGGAGGCTTGCATAAGTTCAACGGGTGGAATGGCCCGATACTTACTGATAGTGGAGGGTTTCAGGTGCATTCACTTTCCTCTATTCGAAAGATAAAAGAAGAGGGAGTGGAGTTCCGCAGCCATATTGATGGCTCTAAACATTTCTTTTCGCCCGAAGCGGTGATGGATATTCAGCGGAAGATTGGGGCAGATATTATTATGGCATTTGATGAATGCACGCCTTATCCATGTGAGTTTGATTATGCGCAAAAGTCAATGCACATGACGCATCGTTGGTTGGAAAGATGCTTTAAACGTTTTAATGAAACGGAATGTGCCTATGGCTATTCGCAAGCCTTGTTTCCTATTGTGCAGGGAAGTGTTTATCCAGAGCTGCGCAAACAGTCAGCAGAGTTTATTGCTTCCATGAATGCGGAAGGGAATGCCATTGGCGGACTAAGCGTAGGGGAGCCAGATGAAGATATGTATGCCATGACCGAGTTGGTGACAGATATTCTGCCCAAAGACAAACCACGTTATTTAATGGGCGTTGGAACTCCTGCCAATATTCTCGAAGGAATTTCGTTGGGCATTGACATGTTTGACTGCGTAATGCCGACCCGCAACGCCCGTAACGGCATGTTGTTTACTAAACAAGGGATCATCAATATCAAAAACGAAAAGTGGAAGGATGATTTCTCTCCCATTGATTCGGAAAGTGATTGCGAATTGATGCGCACTCATTCCAAAGCATTTGTGCGCCACCTGATGCACAGCGGTGAAATTCTTGGAGCTCAAATATCCAGCATCAACAATTTAAGTTTGTATTTGTGGTTAGTGAAGGAAGCCCGCAAGAAGATAATAGAAGGAACATTTGGTAGTTGGAAAGCGGAAGCGATTAAACGATTGATGCAGCGTTTATGAAAAAACTCGATTGGTATATTCTCAAGAAGTTCCTGGGTACCTTTGTCTTTATCATGGCATTGCTGCTGGGGGTTACTATTGTGATTGACCTGAGTGAGAAGATTGATAATTTCATGGAGAATCATGCCACCGTTAAGGGTGTGATTTTTGACTTCTATGTCTACTTCATTCCTTATATTACTTCGCTGATAGGGCCTTTCTTTGTTTTGGTAGCGACCATATTTTTTACTTCTCAGTTGGCGGCTCGTTCGGAGATTGTGGCTATCCTCAACAGCGGCACCAGTTTCTACCGCATGTTGTATCCCTATTTTATCGGAGCTACCATTATTGCCGGTTTGTTTTATACCGGCAACCATTATTTTGTTCCCTACTCCAACAAAAAGCGGATTGAATTTGAGCATGTGTTTGTAAGCAAACCCTACGAAGGAGTGCGCTTCAATTTTCACCGGAGAATAGACAGCACCACTACCGTATATTTCGAAAACTATAAGCCCAAAGACGGAGAAGGATTTAAGTTCTCGATGGATAAATTTAAGGATGGTAAGTTGGTTTATAAACTGCGTTCTGAAAAAATCAATTGGGACAGCATTGCCAAGAAGTGGCATATCAGCAACTACTACATTAGGGAGTTGAAGGAGGATAAAGATGTGATTACGAAGGGTGACCATCTCGATGTGGCGTATTCTTTTCATCCCGAAGACTTTTCATTTACGGAAAGCGCTAAGGAGACTATGACTACGCCTGAGTTAATTGACTACATTGACTATATGCGCAAAGGCGGTCAGGCTTATATTGAGTTTTATGAAGTAGAGCGCTACCGCAGAACTTCTTCTGCCTTTAGTATCTATATCATGACCTTGATAGGTGTTAGTGTGGCTTCGCGAAAGATGCGGGGCGGCCTGGGTTGGCATATTGTGCTTGGAATTGGTTTGAGTGCACTGTATGAAATCATTATGAAGTTTACGGTTACCTTCTCTACCAATTCATCTTTACCACCGGTACTCGGTGTCTGGATTCCGAATTTCCTTTATGCCGGTTTGGCTATTTATTTATTGAAGAAAGCTCCGAAGTAAAAGCGGGTCTTAATATCCTCCCAAATATTTACGGATAAACCACTCGGCTGAAATAAGCGTGAGCAGCAGGAAGAAAATCCATTTGAGGTTAATGGCGCTTTCTGTAACGAAGGTGTCGTAAAGAATTGGTTTGAGTTGATTCTTGGCATCAATCTCTTCTGCAATTTTTTCGAGGTCGTTGAGGTGGTGCATGGCACCGTTATGCTGTGAAGCGAGTTGGAATAAGGTTTGATGTTCTGCGCGGGTTCTCATTTCCTCTAATTGCAGAGGGCTCACGGAAAAATTACCGCTGGCGGTGTAAACTCCATTGCCCAACTTAACCGAGGCATTGTATGAGTAGCTACCGGTAGGAAAGAAACCTGCATTCAGATTATAGGAAGTTTCTGTTTTGTTGAATTTATAGTTCGATTCTTTTCCATCCTCGCCCTTTATCTTCATATCAATATCGGGTGCATTGATGAGTTCGTAGTTGGCATTGTAAAGTTGTGCATCGAAAGAGATGGCTTCGTTATCCTGGAAAATATTCTTTGGAAGGTTGACGCGAAACGGTCGTTTATCACTCTTCACCGAAAGATACTGCACGCTTTTATTGATCAGCTCGTTGGTGGCATCCTGATTTTTGTTCATCATGTAGTCATACAATCTCCAGCGCCATAAGCCTTCACCGGCTATAATTCCAAATTTCTCATCACCCGATTCATTGAATAACCAAAGCGGGAAATCAGTTTCTACAGAATTAATCTTTTGATGCAGTAATACTTTGGAAGAAGGGTTGGCATTGTATTCTCCAAAGAAACAACTGAAAGGAGGCAGCTTCGGAATGGTTTGTAATGTTTTGTCGGACAGCGTGAACAAGGAAAAGTCTTTCACGGCACTGGCGGTTACTTCATTAAATTTATCGGCATTGCCTCTGATGGTTAAGCCGTTTTGTGCTTGCTGAAAATCGGGTAGTGAAGTTTGCGAGCCAAGAACAAAGAGCAAGGGTTTCTTTTGATCACGAGCTTCTTTCAAAATGTTTTGAACCCTTTGATTGGCAGAAGGAAGTTGATGAAGAATAACGAGGTTGTAATCGTTCAGCTTTTTGGTGAAGGTCTCGGCAAATTCTACATCGAGCTGATAGTTCTTATTGCTTTCGATTGCTGATTTGAAGGCTGCAATATCGGGATGCGGTGAGTTGGCTACGAGCAGAATCTTCTGTCTTCCATCCAATACTTCTACAAAAACATCACGCACATTGTTGCGGTAGGTGACTTCGCCTTCGAGGTTGGAAAGAGAAATTCGATAATGCGCCACACCTACTTTGTTGGCAGGCAACACAAAATCGAAACTCTGGAAATAGTTGTCGGAAGAATAGGAAAGGTCTTTGCTTTGAATAATGGTTGCTTCGTTGCCTTCCTTTATTTCATACACGCTTAGCTTTACATTTTTGCCCGAGAGATTATTGGCTTCTACATCCACCCGCAAACCAAGCTTATCGTTGAGGTAGGCAATTTTGTTGTAGAAGGCATTGGAAAGTTTCTGGTCTTTTTGAATGGTGGTGTCGCCTAAGGCAATGGTGTAGATGGAATAGCCGGATTTTTCGGCTGCGTAAACAGGATTGATTCCTTTGTTGTAAATGCCATCGCTTGCCAAAACTACGGCACCTAGGTTTTGGTTGTAATACAAATCATTCACTTCATCGATGGCGGCACTGAGGTCGGTGGATTTATCATGATAGCTGAAATCGATTCCGCGTTTCAGTTCGTCACCGGCATTGAATTCGGCTACTTCATATTTGTCGCTTAGCTTTTCAATCAGCGCTCGAAGTTTCTTTTCATATTCAGTAGAATCTTTTTTCAGCCCGTTCTTTACTGATTCGCTGTTGTCGTTAATGACCGCGATAATCGGTTTGAACTTTTGGGTATGGCTGGTTCTGATAAACGGAGACAGGAGCAGAATGGCCAAAACTGTTACGGCTAAAAACCGGAAACCGGCCATGGCATACTTGAACCATTTTATGCCCGAAGTTTTGCTGTCGAAGGTTTTATCGCGCGAATAGAGCAAGGCGGCATAGGCCACGCCAAGCAGTAAACAAAAGAGAATAAACCAAGCGGGATATTGAAAAGAAAGGGAAGAGTTCAATTTGTAATTTTTAATTATCGGCTCATGGCCCCACACACACTAATCACCTGTCCGCTAACGTAGGTGCTCAAATCGCTGGCGAGAAACAAAGCGGTGTTAGCCACTTCTTCTGCATGTCCCATTCGTTTCATCGGAATTTTTTCAAGAATACTCTTTTTCAACTCATCGCTGAGCACATTCGTCATATCGGTTTCGATAAAGCCCGGAGCGATGGCATTGCAACGAATGCTTCTGGAGCCAAATTCATCGGCAATTGATTTTGTAAAACCGATGATGCCTGCCTTGGAGGCTGCATAATTGGATTGTCCGCCTTGTCCCAATTCGCCTATGATGGAAGTGAGGCTGATGATGGAGCCGCTCTTCTGCCGCAACATAATTTTGGAAACATGTTTGGTGAGATTGAACACAGATTTCAGGTTGGCAGATATCACTTCATCCCATTGTTCTTCGCTCATACGCAGCAGCAGATTATCGCGGGTGATGCCGGCATTATTTACCAGTATATCAATGGTGCCAAATTCTTTCACTACATCTTCCACCAGCTTTTCTGCTTCGCTGTAAGAAGCGGCATTGCTCTTGTAGGCTTTTGCTTTTGTTCCCGTTGAACTCAATTCGGTTTCGAGCTGGCTGGCGGCTTCTTCACTGTTAAGAAAGGTGAATGCTACCTGACAACCTTCGGCAGCAAAACGTTTGGCAATAGCCTGGCCTATGCCTCGTGTTCCCCCTGTAATCAATGCTGTTTTTCCCCTCAGTAACATCAAAAGAAAATTTGAATGAATGAGCAACAAAGAAAAAAAAAATATGCGCACCGTTAAACCGAAATGGAAATGCTTTGTCGTAGTAGCATAAGAACGGAAATATTCTTTCACCAATTAAAAACAGAAAATTATGAAACGCATCATCATCGGAACCTTGCTCTTTATAATAGGAGCAGCCGGAACACAAAAAGCAGAAGCACAAACGGAAAGAACTCCGGGCATTCGGCATGAACAAAAGAAGGAACACCATCGAATTAAACAGGGTGTAGCCTCTGGCGAACTAACACGAAAGGAAGCGGCTCATTTGCAAATGGAGCAGTCAAAGATTCGGAATGATAAACGCGAAGCGAAGGCAGACGGGGTAGTGACTCCGGCTGAGCGGGCTAACATAAAGGCAGAGCAGAAAAGAGCCAGCAGAAGAATCTATGTGCAAAAGCACGATGGACAACAGCGACAGTAATTAAGACAGTGGGTTTACATAGGGTGTCCCTTCCGAAATTTTTCGGAGGGGATTTTTTTTGAGTTGTGTCAGGTATTAAGAGCGTTAAATGGTTGAAGCGAAAGGATGATTGAAATGTATTTGGCTTTTTGCATTTTCCCCTCTACAGAGGGGTGGCAAAATTCCGCTCTGGGAATTTTGACGGGGTGTGTTGTATTGCTTAACTCAATCCATTGTACGTCATACTTTTTCATCCATCCTTTGCGGGACGCTTATTCTTCAATTCGCTAATTCCGCAACTATTTCCTCTTCAACAACCCATTAATCTCCTTCAAAAAATCATTCTCCTGCTTTACCATCGCCTGCTTCAAGCCCTCAATCTCCTTATCTCGTGCATCAAGTTTCGCCTGCAACTCTGCAATCATTTTATCCTTCTCAGCAACTACTTGTTTTTCGCGCTCAGTCACCATCGTCTCCGCGCCCTTCCCTTCATCAATCGGAAAATGCTTCCAGAAATTATACTTCAGGTTATTCCCAATCTTATGCAGCGTCTGCACATCAATACTCTCGCGCTTCGTCAGGTAAACCACATTCCCTTGGCTCATACCAATATCCAAACCCAGGTCGCGCTTAGTCCTGTGTTGGTCTTCTAAAAGTTCCTTAATCAACCCACCTACATGAATATACCCTGTCATAATTCTGTTGTTTAAGGCAAAAATACATTCAAAAACTCTAAAAACACAACAATCACTCACAAAAACTTCAAACTAACAACAAAGAAATCAACACTTGCAGTAAGACAATTGATGCTCGCAGCAATACAATTGATACTCACAATAAAGTAATTGATACTCGAAACGAAACAATCAGCACTTACAGCAAGTTAATCGCCATAAACATTAAAGCAATCACCGCTCACAGCAAAGCAATTGATGCTAACTATAAAACAATTGAGACAGACATTAAAGCAATCTCCACTCATACTAAAGCAATTGACACTCACAGCAAAACAATCAACACTACCGGAAAAGCAATTGACACTTCGGGGAACGAAAACCCCGCGCTTGGTAACGCAAACGCCAACTCAGTGAACGCAAACAGGAAGTCAGGAATCGCAAACCCGAGCGAATGGAAAGCAAATAAGCCTCTCTTTAAAGCAAACAGGGAAGAAAGTAAAACAAACACCGATCACACCTGCTCAAAGGAAAGACACAGAAAAGCAAATTCCACTAGCACCCTCGCATAGAACAGTCATCCGAAAACAGAAAGCATCCCCACTCTCTCAAACAAAAACACGCTTTATAATTGCCGCCTAACAATTCGTGTTTAATTCGTGCAATTCGTGGCAAAACTAAATCTACAATCCCGAACCTGCTAAATTCGCACCGTGCAAACCATCCATCAGATTTTGAAACAGTATTGGGGCTTCGAAGCCTTTCGTCCGCTGCAGGAAGAAATCATCCATGCTGTTATGGAAGGGAAGGATACATTGGCCTTGCTGCCCACGGGTGGCGGCAAATCCATTTGCTTTCAGGTGCCCGCGCTTGCTAAAGAAGGATTGTGTCTGGTCATCTCTCCACTGATTGCGCTGATGAAAGACCAGGTGGCCAACCTCAACCAAAAGGGCATCAAGGCGGTGGCCATTTATTCCGGCATGCCCTATTCGCAAATTGATGCGCTGTTGGATAACTGCATGTTTGGCGACATCAAATTCCTCTACCTATCGCCCGAGCGCCTGACTACCGATGATTTCCTCGCGCGCATGGAGCGAATGAAAATCAGTTTGATTGCGGTGGATGAAGCGCACTGCATTTCGCAATGGGGCTACGATTTTCGTCCGCCTTATTTGCGCATTGCCGAAATCAGAGAGAAGTTGAAGGGCGTGCCCGTGATTGCACTAACCGCCACAGCAACGCTGAAAGTGGTAGATGATATTCAGGAGAAATTGTTGTTCGCGAAAAAGAACATCCTGCGCAAAAGTTTTGTGCGCAGTAATTTGAGCTATGTTGTTCGTCAGACTTCGAACAAAGAACAGGCCCTGCTCGATATTTTGAAAAAGGTGAACGGCTCCTCTATTATCTATGTGCGCAATCGCAAAAAGACAAAACAGTTCTCAGACCTGTTGAACAAAAACGGAATCAAGTCCGACTTTTATCATGCAGGGTTGATGCCTAAAGAGCGCTCACTGAAACAGGACAATTGGGTGAACAACAAAACTCGCGTGATATGCAGCACCAACGCATTCGGCATGGGGATAGACAAGCCCGATGTGCGAACTGTCATTCATATGGATATTCCTGAAAGCATCGAAGCGTATTTTCAGGAGGCAGGCCGGGCAGGCCGCGATGAAAAGAAAGCCTACGCCATCCAGCTACTTGAAAATGGAGACATCATTGAACTCGATAAAAAAATAAAGGAGGGATATCCCACCATCGAATTCATCAAAGAAGTCCACGAAGCCTTGCTTACCCATTTCAGGATTTCCATGAACAGCGGCCAGTTTGAAACTTTTGATTTTGAGATTGCTGCCTTTGCTGAGCAATTTACATTTCCTATGTCGAAGGTGCTCGCTTCCATCAAAATCTTAGAGCAACAGGAACTGCTTCGTGTGACCGAAAGTGTTTTCGCGCTTTCAAAAATTAAGGCGATTGCCCACAAAGACGCGCTGTATAAATTTCAAACCGACCACCCCAAAGCAGAACCTCTAATCAAATTCCTTCTCCGAACTTCAGAAGGAGTGTTTGAAGATTTTTCTACGATAGACGAGGAAGTGATTGCACAGAAATTGAAAATTACTTCCACTGAAGTTGTTCGCCAGTTGAATGCGCTTCATAAGTATCGCGTGTTCTTTTATCAGGCGCGAAAGGAAAAACCGCAACTGACTTTTCTGCAAAACCGTGTGCCGAAGCAAGACCTTCGTTTGGATTTAGATTTCATTCGTAAACGAAAAGCGGACATGGAGGAGCGCCTGCAATCCATTCGACATTACGTGACCGATAACACAACCTGTCGCACACGTTTATTGGTTAAATATTTCGGTGAGCCGCTTTCAGATAATTGTGGTATTTGCGATGTTTGTGTAGCGCAAAAGAAAACCGGATTGTCAGCGGAGGAATTTTCAAAAATAGTTTTGGCTATTGAAAATGAATTGCGCGCTTCTCCGTTAAACAGCAGCGCATTAAACGAAAAGCTAAAATTGAAGAAAGAAGATTTGCATGCAGCGATTGATTATTTATTGGATAGTGGCAAGACTGTTCTCACCGAAACCGGGAAACTGAAATGGCTGTAAGCAAAAAGATAATTTTCACCGTTACCAACGACCTCACCTTCGATCAACGAATGCAAAAGATTTGCATAAGCCTGTCGAATGCCGGTTATGAAATTGAATTGATTGGTCGGCAAAGAAGCTTCTCCTTACCGCTTTCGGCCGAATTTTTCAAACAAACCCGCTTGAAGTGCTTCTTCAATAAAGGCAAACTCTTCTATCTAGAATATAATCTTCGTTTGCTTGCTTACTTGCTCTTTCAAAAGTTCGATGCACTTTGTGCTATTGATTTAGATACAATAGTCCCTGTTTACATTGCAGGCAAAATGAAAGGAAGCAAACTGATTTACGATGCTCACGAATACTTCACAGAAGTTCCCGAAGTAATCCGCAGACCATCGGTAAAAGGAATTTGGGAATGGGTAGAAAAGACATTTGTTCCGAAGTTCGATTTATGCTATACAGTTTCTCCCGCACTTGCTGAATTGTTCTCGAAAAAACACAACAGACTATTTCACATCATCAGAAACGTCCCATTACTCGACCAAACATCATCGGTCCTCGGTCATCTGACATCCACCATTCTATATCAAGGCGCCTTGAATGAAGGCCGTGGCTTAGAACATTTGATTGAAGCAATGCGCGATGTAAACGCAAAACTTTTACTCGCTGGCGAAGGGGATTTGTCGGATGAACTTCGAAACCTGACGGTGCAATTAAACCTAGAAAACAAAGTCGAGTTCTGTGGCTTCCTTAAACCAACCGCACTCAAAGAGTTAACAGCAAAGGCAACTATCGGCATCAATCTTTTGGAGAATAAAGGATTGAGTTATTATTATTCACTCTCCAATAAGTTTTTTGACTACATCCACGCTGGCATCCCGCAAATCTGCATCGCTTTCCCTGAGTATAAAACCATTAATGACAAATACGAAATAGCTTTGCTGGTGGAAACCTGCAGCGTAGTTGAAATAAAGGAAGCAATCGCGCGTCTTTTGGGGGATGATGATTTGTATAAGCGGTTACAAAAAAAATGTGAGGTTTGCGCCCGCGAATTAAACTGGCAAAGCGAAGAGAGAAAATTAGTGGCATTTTACGATGAATTATTCCGATAGCACTCTCCATATAGTTTCATTCAATGTTCCCTATCCTCCCGATTATGGCGGAGTAATTGATGTGTTCTATAAAATAAAAGCACTCCACGACTTAGGCATCAAAATTCATTTACACTGCTTTAATTACGGACGCGATGAAAGCCCGGAGTTGGAGCAGATTTGTGAGAAGGTGTATTACTATCCACGTAAGAAGTTCTATCAGGCTATTTACAGCAAGGTGCCATACATTGTTGGCTCCCGCCAAAGCGATGAGTTGCTCACTAACCTTACTGCCGACAATCACCCCATTTTATTCGAAGGGTTGCACACTTGTTTTTATTTGAAGCATCCAGCGCTCAAAGACAAAATGAAGACCGTGCGCATGCACAATGTAGAATGGGATTACTACCGCAGCCTGAAAGAAGCGGAGAGCAATTACCTCATCAAATTCTATTTTAATCTCGAATCGAAGAAGCTCAAGAAGTTTGAAGACGAACTGAAGAATGCGGACAAAATCTTTGCTATCAGCAAAAGCGATTACGAATATCTAAGGCAGAGTTACGAGACCATTAGCTATGTTCCTGCTTTCCATAACAACGAAACTGTTACCAGCAAAACCGGAAAAGGCAATTTCATTTTGTATCAAGGAAATCTAAGTGTTGTAGAAAACAATCAGGCAGCTATGTTCATAGCCAAGAAGATTGCAGAAGGCATGCCACACAAATTTGTTTTTGCTGGTAAGAACCCAACTTCCTCGCTTAAAAAGGAAATCAAAAACATCAAGAACATTGAGCTAATCGAAAATCCACCATTTGAGAAAATGGCCCAATTGATTGCCGATGCACAAATAAATCTACTCCTTACATTTCAAAACACCGGTATTAAACTAAAGCTCCTCAACTCACTTTACAGAGGAAGGTTTGTCTTGGTGAATGGAAAGATGGTGAATAACACAGGGCTTGAGGAGTTGTGTATTACAGAAGATAATCCAAACGCTACCAAACGCATTCTTTCCGATTTAATGGAAACAGATTTCACCCAAACAGATATTGAGAAGCGCAAAGTTATTTTGGACGAAGCTTTCAGCAACCGCGCGAACGCGCTGAAGATCGCCAAAGAAATATTTGGCTAAAAGATCTTTAGCCTAATCGGTTTAACCACCAAATTGCTCCGTTCAGAACGGAAGCAAAACTCACCCAAAGAAGATAAGGTATCTGCAAATAGGCTGCTATAGGTTTTATCTTTTTGAAAGAAACAATCATGTAGATAATTGATAACCATAGCAGGATGATTTCGCCTAATGCTACATCAGGCCGTTGGAACGAGAAGAAAAATATACTCCACCAAAAATTAAGGAATAATTGCCCAAAGAACACGAGCAGTGCGTTTGTTCTGGCTTCGCTTGCTTCAGAATTCCAAATCATAAAAAGGGAAATTCCCATTAAAGCGTAAAGGATTGTCCAAACCGGACCGAATAAATAGTTGGGAGGATTGAAAGTAGGCTTATTAAGAAGAATGAACCAATCTCCTGTTACAGCCCCAGCTGTGATGAATCCCGAAAACCCGCCAACCGCTAAAGGAATAGCTAGACATAATATCAATTGTAAAATATTTTTGAGTTTCATGGATGCAATTTAGCAATTAGATACGGGGTTTCGTGTGTGCGATTTTCGCTAACATTTTTTCGCAAGACTCTTCCCGTTTTGCCTTTATTTCGGCACGCTATTGATTGCAGAGAAATAAATTACAGCTATGAACCCAACTTACTCTATCCTTTTTTTCTTCTCTTTATTTTTGTTTTCGGAAACTTCCCAAGCACAGCTTAAATGCAAAACCACTAAGGATGCTCAGGGCGAAACCTTCATCTGCTACCATGCAAATGGGAAAAAATCCACTGTAATTCTTAAAGACAGTAAGGAATATCACTGGAGCAAACTGAAAGTGTATGACAATGTTGGAAACGAAATTTATAGTAAGGAGTACGGCTACAAATGGGGCAGTAGCGGAGTCGATTTAAAATATTACCCGAATGGACAGGTGCAAAGTGCGCGTTACACGATGCAGCCCGATGGAGGTATTCAGCAATATGATGTAAAAACTGTTTTTAAGGAAGATGGAAGGTTTGATCATGAAGAAGATAATAGTTGGGGTAATGATGGACTTCGACATGTAACCACACCCCAATATACTCAAACACCTCCTGGGAAAATGAAACCAACAAAACCTGAGGAGAATAAGCCAAATGAATGCGCGCCTGTTCAAACGCAGTTTGATTTTTACATCATCAATAACACGAGCGATGAAATTGAAATCACCTGCAACAACACCGCTACATTTGGAAAGCCGGTTAAAAGAATTGCTGATTCCGGAGATACGGTATTGATAGAATCTTACTATGCACAACCGGGTTTGCCGTCACCTTTGACTATTTTTAAAGTTTCGCTAAAGGATGACCCTAAGAAAGGATATCGTTTTCAGATTAAGCATATTGCAGGAAGTCAGGAACGAAAGCAATATGCTGCCATCTCACTTCGAAGAATCAAGAAGTGAGATGGAGATTATTTCTGCTACTTTTTTTGCCCCTCTTTCATTGAAATGGCAATCATCATAAAACACAGAAGTGTCTTTAGGTAACTGAGCCGCAAGGTCAATAAATTTTATAGAAGGTTTGTTCGAGCAGAATTCTTTCATTCTTTCATTATACAATTGCATCGCAACATTTAAAGCCTTCGAAGAATAATAAGAATGACTTTTGTCTTTCTGAAAATCTCCAACGCCACCCATCCACAACAAACTGCTTTCAAATTCATTCAGGGAATCGCGATACAAGGTTGCCTGGTTGACCAGCACTAACTTAAATCCCTGCTTTTGAGTTTCATCGTAAATCATTTGAAGGTTTCTTTCAAATTCACTCAGAGCAGGGCCAAAGTCCGGAAGGGAGTCAATTGCTTTTGTTGCATTTTGTCGATTACTTCTCCAGGTTTTATAAACCTCACCTCGGTCATCCTGAATGTTTTCCCATTCCACATTCTTTGTTCTATGCAAAAGATTTTGAGCGAGTTGAAAGACCTGTAATTTTCGCCACCACACCATTTCGCATTTGTTGGAAAGAAAAATCTGATTTACGAACGAATCTTCGATTGCATGCGTAAAACGAAAATCGTTTTCAAATAAGGAATCGCGGCTCAAACGTTTCATCATATCATTTAAGCCAACCATCAAAACTATTCCATCTATCTTCCCAACCTGCGGAACAAAGTATTTAGTCTGAATAAAATGTTCCCTTGTTGTACAGCCACTTTTACCTATAGATCCAATCTGAAATTGTTTATTGGAAACCTGCTCTAACCTGGCGCACCAGGTTTCCTCATCGTCAAGGTAAAGACATTCAGTTGTGCTACCGCCAATACACAAATATCTTTTTGCTGTATTGTTTCTGAATTCATTCCCACGAAAACCTTGAGGGTTGATAGTGAAATTACTTGCCCCGTTAACTCCATAAAAAATTGTTGAATCAGGATGAAAGGTGTGGTGAAGGTTTGGTTGCCATACGTACAGCTTCTCATCTTGCGGATAAACCAAATACAAAACAACCTCCGCTAAAAAAAGCGAAAGCAGGAGTGATATAAATATCAGTCCTGCTTTCTGCAATTTGTTTTTGTATTTCATTCGAATTATAAATTCCCTCGTAGTTCCTGTTCTCTTTCTATCGATTCAAACAGAGCCTTGAAATTTCCTTTGCCAAAACTCTTGGCCCCGCAACGTTGAATAATTTCATAGAAAACTGTTGGCCTGTCTTGAACCGGTTTCGTAAACAGCTGAAGAAGATAGCCTTCATCATCACGGTCCACCAGAATATTTAACTCTTTAATCTTGCTCATATCCTGGTTTATTTTCCCCACCCGGTTCCATACCTCATCATAATAAACCTCCGGCACGTAGAGAAATTCTACTCCACGAGCACGCAATTCTGTAACCGTGGAAATAATATCATCGGTTTCAATGGCAATGTGTTGCACGCCTGCACTTTTATAAAACTCAATGTACTCTTCTATCTGGCTTTTCCTTTTCCCGTCTGCAGGTTCATTAATGGGGAATTTCACATAACCGTTTCCGTTGGAAACTACTTTACTCATCAAAGCTGAATACTCGGTCGAAATGTCCTGATCATCGAAAGTGATGATGAGCTTGAAGCCCATTACCTCTTCATAAAACTTAACCCACTCATTCATCTTGCCGAGTTCCACATTTCCTACGCAGTGGTCAACATGTTTCAGACCAACACCCTTCACCGGTACGTTCGATTTCTTTGCAGAAAAACCCGGTAGAAATGCACCGGAATAGTTTTTGCGCTCAACAAATTTGTGAACAGTCTCTCCGTACGTTTTTATGGCACACATAACCACTTCTCCATTCTCATCCTTATATACGGTCGGTTCCATTACCGATACCGCACCGCGTTTAACTGTTTCTGTAAAACTTTTTCGTGCGTCATCTACTGCTAATGCTAATACCTTCACTCCATCACCATGCAATAAAACATGTTTCGAGATTTCGTGGTCAGGCGAAAGAGCACTGGTGAGCACAAGACGAATTTTGCCCTGTTGCAATACATAGCTCGCTTTATCACGTACCCCTGTTTCAGGTCCGGCATACGCTACCAACTCATAGCCCCATGCGCTTTGATAGTAATAGGCACTTTGCTTGGCATTGCCCACATAAAACTCAATATGGTCCGTACCATTCAACGGAAGAAAATCTGCCGTTGAGTTCGATTTTGTTTTTTCTAAAGTTTCTGTTTCCATTCTATTTCAGTTTTACTTTTTACTCTACCCAACTTCTGTAATAACTTCCATCCTCAATCTTGGCAGCATCCTCCGTTAGCCAGAGAGGTTTAAATGTATCTACCATCACTGCGAGTTCTCTTGTTTCTTCTTTACCGATACTTTTCTCCACGGTTCCCGGATGTGGTCCATGTGGTATACCTATCGGGTGCAAGGTAATCATACCGCGTTCGACATGTTTGCGACTCATAAAATCTCCATCAACATAATACAGAACCTCATCACTATCTACATTACTGTGATGATAAGGAGCAGGAATAGCATCCGGATGATAATCATACTTGCGGGGCACAAAGGAGCAGATGACAAAATTGTGCGCCTCAAAGGTTTGATGTACCGGAGGTGGCTGATGTACTCTTCCAGTAATAGGTTCAAAATCGTGAATGGAGAAAATATACGGATAATGATTGCCATCCCAACCTATAGCATCAAAAGGATGAGTCGCATAATGATAAGGATAAAGCAGACCTTGTTTTTTGATGTAAACCAGGAAATCACCCTTTTCATCGATGGTAGTTAGGTTTTGTGGTTCACGGATATCGCGCTCGCAAAAAGGAGCATGCTCCAATAACTGGCCGAATTCATTTCTATATCGCTTTGGATATTGAACAGGGGAAAACGATTCCACAATTAACAGGCGGTTATCCTTGGTGTCAAAGTTAAGCTGGTAAATTGTCCCTCGCGGAACAACTATGTAATCGCCATAGCTGAATTTCAATTCTCCAAAGATTGATTTCATGACTCCGGTGCCCTCATGAACAAAAATCACTTCATCGGCATCGCTGTTTTTATAAAAATAACCCTCCACGGACTTCTGAGGAGCGGCTAACACAATATGAACATCATTGTTGACCAGGACAGGTACCCTCGACTTTAAAAAATCTTCAACGGGCTTAATATTGAAACCCTTGTAGCAACGATTTTGCAGGTTCTTTTGCTGGGCAATTTTGGGGCTTACATCAATGGGTTCATCAATCTTTGTAACCAACGTTGGCGGGTGGCAATGATAGATGAGCGAATAAACACTGTGGAAGCCTTCCGTAGAAATCAACTCCTCGCTATACAATCCGCCTCCGGATTTCTTAAACTGCGTGTGGCGCTTGTGTGGAATTTCTCCTCTTTTCTGATAGTGCGGCATGAAATTAATTTTGGATTTCGGAATGCAGATTTCGGATTTAACAGCCGAAATACAATGTAAACCTAAACGATTTTTGGTTAGCAGGAAATGATTTTTCTCAACCAACTCTTTCTGCCGAAATCTTCAATCGTGCTTCTATATTCGCATCATGAATTTGTATCCACTTGCCAAGCAGTTTCTTTTTTCTTTAGACCCAGAAGAGGCTCACCACTTTACTGTCCACAATTTGCAATTGGGGGGTAAGCTTCCACTCCTTCTTCATCTGCTTGCCGGAGATAAAGTAGTGCATCCTTCTCTTCACCGTACTGTTTTTGGTCTTGACTTTCCCAATCCTGTAGGATTGGCTGCGGGGCTTGATAAGAATGGCGATGTGATTGATGAAATGGGGATGATGGGTTTTGGTCATGTTGAGATAGGCACCATTACTCCCAAGCCACAGCCGGGTAATGATAAGCCGCGCCTGTTTCGCTTAGTAAAGGATAGTGCACTGATTAACCGAATGGGGTTTAATAATGTTGGCGCGGAAGTGGCCGCGCAGAAAATGAAGCGCAGAAAAACCAACATTATCGTTGGTGCTAACATTGGTAAGCATAAAGTTACGAGTAATGAAGATGCGATTCGTGATTACGAATATTGTTTCAAAACTCTTTTTGACTTTGCCGATTATTTTGTGGTGAATGTAAGTTCCCCCAACACACCCGGTTTGCGCGCTTTGCAGGATAAGGATTCGTTGGCTGCTATTCTTAATTCGTTACAAGATATGAATAACCGCAAGGCGAAGACCAAACCTATTCTTCTAAAGATTGCGCCCGACTTAACCAACGAGCAGATTGATGATGTAGTGACTGTTGTTCAACAAACAAAGATTCAAGGTATTGTAGCTACTAATACAACTATCTCTCGCGATGGGTTATCCTATTCCAAAGAGGAGATAGAGAAATTTGGTGCAGGAGGTTTGAGCGGAAAGCCTTTGACCAATCACTCCACCGAGGTGCTTCGGTATTTGAAATCGGCACTTGATAAATCAGCCTTGCCGATAGCACTTATTGGTGTGGGAGGAATCATGAACGTGAATGATGCTATGGAGAAATTCTCAGCCGGTGCTGATTTGATTCAACTCTATTCTGGCTTTATTTATGCAGGACCGCAGTTGATTCATGACATCAATAAAACGCTGTTGCGGAATTCGAAAATGCTCCACAGTTGATTTAAGGTTAGGTTTCCTTGCAAGCCCTGGTTCTGCTGGAGTCAAATGTCTTTTTTTACTTCTGATATAAGAGCTTCTCTCCACTTCCTTTCGGCTTTCTGACCTAACAGGAAGGATGGTTTTGCAAAAGGTATTAGCTGACAAGACAAGCCGCGTGGACTTGAATGAAGTAAGCAAGGGCATGTATCTATATCATGTTTCTTCAGGTGAAGAGCGGATTACTTCAGGGAAGTTGGTGGTGGAATAATCAACTATTTATTGGTTTTTTAGCACTTTCGGGAGCTCCAAACCGCAATTTGGAAGGGCTTGCATTGATGCAAGGGTCTCCAAACCGCAACTTGGAAAGGCTTGCATTGATGCAAGGGTCTCCAAACCGGAACTTAGAAGGGCTTGCATTAATGCAGGGGGCTGCAAACCGTAACTTGGAAGGGCTTGCATTAATGCATGGGCCTCCAAACTGCAACTTGGAGGGTCTTGCATTTGTGTTAAATGCATTATGTTTAAGTAAATAACGGTAAAATTGAAGAGAAATAAATATTTCGGCATTTTTTGATACAGAAAGGAACTAGGCGTTTAATTTCCTTTCATTAGACTCATGCATCTCCTCTATCTTAAAAATATTTTCGAGGTTATAGGCGATGTAGTAATTCTATAATAGCGTTAGCTATAAATGTCGGAAGGCTATCATCCAATAAAAATATTCTGTGCTGCCAGTTTAGATAGCGTTGCCTTTTTCTTTTTGCCAATGCGCACCACCAACGAACTGTCGAACTCAATCACTTCCATGATTTCGATTTCGGTGCCCAGATGAATTTCCTGCGCATCGAGATAGAGCAGAAACTTGGCAGAACTATCCTTAACACCTACCACCTTGCCTTTATCGCCCTTGTTCAGTTTAGCCAGCAAAGTTTGTTTCACTGATTTAATATTCAGGGAAGCATCGGGAATAGGGTCACCATGCGGGTCGAACTTAGGGAAGCCGAGAAACTTATCGAGCCGGTCAACCATTTCTTCGCTGCGGATGTGTTCGAGTTGTTCGGCAATGTCGTGAATCTTATCCCAACTGTAACCGAGTTTATCTACGAGAAAAACTTCCCACAAGCGGTGCTTGCGTACAACCGATTTGGCAATCCTTTCGCCTTCTTTGGTAAGCCGCACGCCCTGATATTTTTCGTAGGTGATAATGTTTTTCTGCTTCAGCTTCTTCAGCATATCCGTTACAGAAGCAGCAGTGGCATTGACCAGGCGCGAAATATCATTGGTAGAAATAGTTTCATCGCCATCTTCCGAAAGATGGAAGATAGATTTGATGTAGTTTTCTTCGGTGCTGGTGAAGTCCATTATTCGCTCTTTGCTCCGCGCACCATTATTTCAATAGCATCCCACTGCTCCGGGCTCACCGCTTCGAACATATTGAATTCACCGGCACCTTGTAGCCATTCGCCACCATCTATAGTTACTACTTCACCATTTACATAGGCCGAGAAATCGGAAATCAGATAGCCTGCAAGATTGCACAACTCCTGATGCTCTCCGGCACGCTTTAAAGGCACGCGGTTTTTCAAATCCATCTTTTCGCGAAACTCACCGGGTACTAATCTGTCCCATGCACCTTTCGTTGGAAACGGCCCTGGAGCAATAGCGTTTGTGCGGATGCCATATTTGGCCCACTCCACAGCAAGCGAACGTGTCATGGCCAAGACACCCGCTTTGGCACAGGCAGAAGGAACCACATAAGCAGAACCCGTCCATGCATAGGTGGTGACAATGTTCAAAACAGTTTTGTTGATTTGCTTTTCCTTAATCCAATATTTGCCTAAAGCAAGGGTACAGTTGTAAGAGCCGCGAAGAACAATATCTACTACCGTATCGAAAGCACGATTCGAAAGGCGCTCGGTTGGTGAAATGAAATTACCTGCGGCATTGTTGATGAGTGTGTCCACGCTTCCGAATTTCTTGATGGCTTCAGCCAAAGTGTTTTCTACTTCGGCATATTTGCGCACATCGCATTGTACAGCCAACACCTGACCGCCTGTTTCGGCCATTAATTCTTCTGCTGTCTTTTGCAACACATCAAGTTTGCGACTGGTGATGACCACGTTGGCTCCTAACTGCAAGAAGTATTTACTCATACTTCTTCCAAGCCCTGTGCCTCCGCCTGTGATTAATACTGTTCTTCCTTTTAGCGCTCCGTCTTTGAGCATTCCGTCTGTGTAAGCCATTGTTGTTGATTTAATATTTAGAAGTGAGATTTAATATTGGTTGGTGTTCAGCAGAACGAGTGTGCAAGCCTCTTCGGTTTGTATGCCGTTTTGTTTGGCGAGCGTTGCAAGCTCATCGTTCTCTGCCCCGGGATTGAAAATAATTCTGCGCGGCTTAGCTTCAATAATTTTGGTGTAATAAAGCTGTTGATGCGCGGGGCTTAAATACATGGTGACAGTATCAATTTTATCAGCAACCGAAAAATCATGAACCATTTTGACATCGTCTAGGTTGCCTTCATCTCGGCCCACAGCCACCACCTCATGCTGATGGGCACGCAATAACCTCACTGCCTTGTTAGAATAGCGGGAAGGATTTAAGGAGGCACCAAGCACTAATGTTTTCATTCGATTTGTGTTATGAACAAATGTATTTAAATCGGAGAAATTACAGCGCAGTAACTTTTGATTGCCATTGCCGTAAAAACACCAACAAGTTATAATGATGAAACCGAAGATTCAGAAAATAGAGAAAGAGCAGTTGAAGGAATGTGCATTTAAAAAGCCCGCCTATGAATCGAGTGAGCATGATTTAAGTGAGCGGAACAAAAATCTTTATCTGGCTATGCTTATGGGGAATAATTATGAGAGCAAGGTAAAGATCGTATTCAATACGCTAGATGGATATCGCGAAATACTAACGACTGTTTGGGCTACCACAGAAAAATTTATTCTGTTGAAAGGTGGCAGTCATATTCCCTTAGAGGCAATTGCTTTGGTAGAGTTAGATAATAACTCAAAGCAAAATGCTAACTACATTTTCTAGGCCGCTTTTCAACGACTGAAGAAATTTAGCGCCTGTAGCTCCGTCCACTACGCGGTGGTCGCAACTCAAAGTAACCTTCATTTTACTGGCCACTTTTATTTCTCCATTCACCACTGAGGGCTCCTGGCGAATTGCGCCAATAGCCAAAATACAAGCATCAGGTGGATTGATAATGGCTGTGAACTCTTCAACGCCAAACATACCGAGGTTCGAAATAGTGAAAGTGTTGCCTTCCATCTCGGGCGGCAATAATTTTTTAGCTATTGCTTTTTCTGCCAGCGCCTTTGCTTCGATCGAAATTTGTTGCACCGTTTTTCCATCAGCAAATTTTATAACCGGAACCAGTAAGCCATCTTCAACAGCCACCGCCATACCGATATGGATATGGTCGTAATACCGGATGGTATCACCCAACCAAGAACAGTTCACATTTGGGTTTTGACGCAATGCCAAGGCCACAGCTTTAATAACGATATCGTTAAAGGAAACTTTAGAAGGGAGAAGACTGTTGAGTTGAGTGCGGACAGAAACAGCATTATCCATATTAATATCCATGGTGAGATAAAAATGTGGAGCACCGTTTTTGCTTTCCGTCAATCGCTTGGCAATGGTCTTCCGCATTTGGCTTACACGAACATCGCGAGAGGTTTCTTTTCCTATAAACCCTTGCGCGGGAACTGTAGTTGAAACACAAGAAATTGACTCTAAATCTCTTTTGGTGATTCTTCCATCTTCCCCTGTACCATGCACTTTACTTAAATCAATTCCTCTCTGTTTGGCCATCGTTCGCGCAAGCGGAGAGGCTTTGATTCGATCAATGACGCTGTTGGGAAGATGCTTTGATATTTCTGATGTTTGAGTAGCAACTTCGGCCTTTATCGTTTCTTGCTTTTTACTGGTGCTTGGTGCAATTTCCTTTTTCTCGGGATTGCCATTCAATAGCGCACCAAAATCTTCTCCCTCCTTACCGATGATGGCAATCAAATCGCCAATCTTTAGGGTGTCACCTTTTTTAGCAGCCACATGGAGTATAATTCCTGTAAAGTAAGATTCGAGGGGAAGTGTGGCTTTGTCGGTTTCTACTTCGGCAAGTGTGTCACCTGACTTTATTTTGTCGCCAACCTTAATGGTGAGGTCTGCAAGAAAACCCTCCTCCATAGTATCGGTCATTCTGCCGAGTCGTATTGCTTCTGCCATAACGAAATTTTAATTAGGCGAATTTATTCAAATGGTTTAGAAGTTGAGTTTCAATCGAATCATTTTCTCAACTCTTCCGCCAACGATTGTTTCATCCTTTCCTTTGTTGAAGAATCTAGTGGAGTCATTGTTTTATCAGATTGAGAAAAACGGTGGGTATATTCTCCTAACGTATCTAACTGTTTGAAAAATAAACGGCATAAGCTGCAATAGAGCAAATGAACCCTAAGGCCAATCGTTTCGGTAAAAGATAATTTACCTTCCTTCTTCTTTTCATGAAGATAACTTGCGTCTTTGCAAGTCATTTTTAATGCTTCCAACAAATTCATTTGACTCGTGTATTTGTGTTGTCTATAATCAATAATCTATTTATTAAACCAATTCTTTTCCAGGCATTCCCGTAATTGCAATTTTGCACGGTGCATCAGCACCCAATAGTTAGACGGAGTAATCTGCAATTCTTTACAAATTTCATCCGAGTCTAAATCTTCCATATTCTTCAAAGTAAAAACAGCGTTCGACTTATCGGGCAATTTCCCCAGGCAATTCTTCAGAATAGCGTGAAACTCATCGCTCTCTACCCCTGTCTGAAAATCCTTTCGCCATTCCACAGGCGATGCAATATCCGTCCAATGTCCTTCATATCCGCCCTCTTTGTCGAAAAAGTGATTGATGAAATCATCTCTTGAATCTTTATCAAAAACAGATAGTTCATTCTGCGTAGATTTCTTCCGGTAGTGGTCGATGATTTTTCTTTTAAGAATGGCAATAAGCCAGGTTTTCTCCGAGGCTTCCTGCTGAAAGGACTCGCGTGCCTTGTAGGCGGAAAAGAAAGTTTCCTGCACTAAGTCTTCCGCCACTTCCCGCTTGTTGATTAGTGAAGTGGTGTAGTTGAAAAGTATGTCGCCATAGCGGTCAACCCATTGCGCAGGATCTAAAATGTTTCTTTCAGGAGATGACATAATTTATTCAGAAACAATTATAGGCTTTTCTAAATGAAGAGAGTTTCTGTATTTCGAACTAACAAGAGCGAGGCTGGTTATTTTAGTTCTCTCAAACTAATAGGGCTGACACCCACTTTTTTGCAAACAGCTGCTGCAGCTTTATTGGCAAACTGTGCTATTTCCTTTAGAGGATATTTCTGTGCAAAGGCAAGAGCTGCAATGCTGATAGCCGTATCGCCAGCACCAGAAACGTCAGCGGCCTTAATACTTCTGGCGGGCACTATGAATGATTGTCCTTCTTTGGTATAACAGAAAATGCCATTGCTGCCAAGTGTAACCATCAAGTTCTTAAATCTGTTTTTCCTACGCAGTTCATCCGCTCCACTTCTTAAACTATCAATGCTCTTGGGATTAATTCTATATCCGATAGCTTCGGAAAACTCGCGCAGGTTAGGCTTGAATAAATCAATAGCCTGATAATCGAAGAAGTTGCGCTCTTTAGGATCTGCTGCTACAGGGATACCACTTTTAGACGCTAGAAGAAGAACCTGCTTAATAAAATACTTAGTCAGTACTCCTTTATTGTAATCCTGAAGAATGATGATATCAGGTTTGTCGTTGAGCAAAATTTTGCGAAACTCTTTGATGAGCAAAGTCTCTTGGGCTTCGTTTACATCTTCAATCTCTTCTTCATCAAAGCGAACAACTTGTTTGTCTTCGTCAAACACGCGGGTTTTTAAAGTAGTTACCCGGTTCTTGTTTTGCAAAATATGATTAGTGCGAACCCCAAAATCGCGGAGCATTTTAAGCATAAGATTGCCTGTATTGTCGCGGCCAATCATGGAAAGTAAAATGGGTTTAGCTCCGAGTTCGAGAATGTTTAAAGCCACATTTGCAGCTCCCCCCGGACGGGCTTCCTTACTTGCAATTTCCACCACCGGCACCGGTGCTTCGGGCGAAATACGATTAACCTCTCCGAACAAATAAAAGTCAACCATTACATCACCAATGATGAGAACGGAAAGGTTGGAGAAGCTGAGTTTCGGAGTAGACATTTTTTTACGCTTAGTGGTTTATAGTTTGCAGTTACGCTAGTTTCAAGAATGATTCTTTTAATCGCTTACAGGCTTCGGTGAGTTTTTCTTCGCTGGTAGCATAGCTCATTCGCAAACAGTTTTTATCACCGAATGATTCACCGCTAACCATGGCAATTTTCCCTTCAGCTAAAAGGAAAAGTGAAATATCTTCAGGCGTATTGAGGGCCTTACCATTGAAGGTTTTTCCGAAATAAGAACTTACATCGAAGAAAAAGTAGAACGCACCATCCGGTAGATTTACCTTCAAACCCGGAATTTCCTTCAACAAACCATACACTAAGTCTCTGCGCTTTCTGAATTCCTTCACCATTTCGAAGGTAGGCGATTGGTCGCCCAACAAAGCGGCCTCTCCCGCCTTTTGTGAAATAGAACAAGGTGCTGATGTAAACTGACCCTGCATTTTATCGCAAGCCTTAGCTATTTCTGTTGGGGCACCTATGTATCCTAACCTCCAGCCTGTCATTGCAAAGCCTTTACTGAAACCGTTTACTGTAATTACTTGCTCTTTAATATCTGCGAATTCTGCAAGGCTCGTGTGTTTTTCTCCGGTGAAGTTGATGTATTCATAAATTTCATCGCAAAGAACAAACAGGGTTGGATGCTTTTTAACAACAGCAGCTATAGCTTTCAATTCAGCATGCGAAAAAACAGATCCGGTTGGATTGCATGGTGAAGAAAAAATCATGAGCTTGGTTTTAGGAGTAATGTATTGCTCGAGTAAATCAGCAGTCACTTTAAAGTTCGAATCAATCGTTGTTGGAATCTCCACACATTTTCCTTCGGCTAATTCTGCGATAGCTGCGTAGCTCACCCAATAAGGGGCAGGCAATAAAACTTCGTCTCCGGGATTTATTAAACTCAAAACAACGTTGGCTATGGATTGCTTGGCACCGGTTGAAACTACAATCTGTTCAGCAGTGTAATCAAGATTATTGTCGCGCTTAAATTTTTGCACGATGGCTTTGCGCAATTCAAGATAGCCCGGAACCGGTGTGTATTTTGTATAACCCTGGTCTATGGCAATTTTGGCTGCGTCTTTAATGTATTGAGGAGTATCAAAATCAGGCTCGCCCAAGCTTAAATCGATTACATCGTGACCCTGCGATTTGAGTTCGCGGCTCATTTTGCTCATTTTAATGGTGGCAGATTCCTGCATGTGGTTAATGCGGTCAGAAAGTTGGTTCATATTGGCAATAGCTTGTGACATGGTGAAAATATTTAGGCCGGGCGAAAATAAGTTTGCGTAGAAAATAGAACGGAAAAAGTTTTCAGGAAGTAGTCAACAATTATTCTCCCCATGAAAATGCTTCCGAATTGGTTTTGTCGAACAAATGAGGGTAATGAACTTTCAACTCTTCCACAAAGAGTTCAAAAGGGAAATCATCGAACTGGCCATACTCGTGCAGATAATTCATATACTTTTTGCCCCCGTTATACTCCTGGAAAATGGAATCATGCTCCCCATCAAAATCAAGGGCATTGGTTCCAAACTTCTCACATAAGCTTTTGTTGAATGCAGGAGTGCACTTTACCCATTTACCATCAATCCAGAATTCGTTGTAGCCATGAAAAACAAACTTATCGGTGCGGAGCATGTCGACAAATTTCTGAGTAGAAAGATGGTTTTGAACGATAGAAAAACCCAGGCGGGAAGGAATCTTATGAACCCGCCCTACCGCACAAAGTAACAACGACTTTTCAATGCAATAACCGGTTCCCCGCTCCAATGTTTTAGAAGCAGAAATTTCTTCGGGAACTAAAATGAGGTTATAGGGGTTGTAAAGGATTTCATCGCGCACTGCCAGGTAAAGGTCGACCACTTTCTCCCGGTCTGTCTTTTCAGCAGAAGTTTTGGCGTGGGCATATTCTATTACTTTAGGATGGTCGCTATCGATAAAGCGCGTGGGGCGCAGGTAAATTTCAAAGTCTGTTGTCGGCACTGATTACTCGGATTAATTCAAATTCATTTCAAAACATATCAAACACGCCAACCGGCAGAACTACATTTTATGCTTGCAGCAGGCTTTCTTTTCCGGTTCCGCACCTTTAGTGCAACCTTCCTTCTGCATCGGGCAAGCACCTGCAGATTCCTTAGCACAACAGGCTTTTCCTTCGGCATGACACATCTTGATGCATTCGTCTTTGCTCATGATGCAGCGACCACGCTCTTTGCACATCGTTTCGCAGGCTTCTTTACCCATCATTTTTTCACAGGCTTCTTTCTCCATCACCATACTATCGCCTTCCATTTTGCAGCCGGCCATTGAACAACTCATCGAGCTGTCTTTAGAGCAGTGCCCCATGCCATCGTCCTTAATGATTATTTCCTTTTCCATTTTGCATTCGTGCCCGCCTTCGCAATGTTTATAGCAGTAACGCTGGCAAGCCTTCACGCCTATTAAACCAATGTTTGCTAACGACAGGCCAATTACCAACCATGCAAGCACGGAAAAAAGAGTGCCCATAAATTCGCGTTTAACCTTTATCAATAAATAAACGCCCGCAGCCAGAGCGAGGATAGAGAGGGGTAATGCAATCATGATTTTAGTTTTTGTTACGCACAAATATAAGCTGCTTTTTGGCAAATTGATTTTAGGTTTACATTCGCACTCGCAATCTCTACTATATGCTCAATCTCGAAGAAGAAAAATCAAAATTCCGTTTTAAAATGAAGTTGGACATTCGCTGGAGCGATATGGATGAGATGCGACACGTGAACAATGCTGTTTACCTGACTTATTTCGAACAGGCCCGTGTTTATTATTTTCATGAAAGCTGTCAATGGGATTGGAATGATATTGGCGCCATTCTGGCAAATGCCCATGTAGATTATCTGCGGCCCGTGGTGTTTCCAAACCCAACCAATGTTTATGTTCGTACAACCAAACTTGGCAACAAGAGTTTTGAGTTACATTATATCATTACGAGCGAAGTAAACGGAGTAGAAGAACTGACTACCACGGGGCACTCTACGATGGTGATGTTTGACTACAAAACAAGCTCATCGGTAGCTATGCCTGAAAACCTAAAAGAGAAAATTAGAAATTACGAGACCATAAAAATCTGATTGTGCTTTTAAGAATTAACCCCGATAATATTGACGACCGCCTGATTTTTCAGGTAGTGAATTGTTTGAAACGTGGCGGTGTTATCATCTATCCAACCGATACGGTTTATACCCTTGGTTGCGACCTTACCCATCGTGATGCTTATGAAAAGGTTTGTAAACTTAAGGACATCAAAACCAACAAAGCCAATTTCTCGATTGTATGTTATGACCTTAGCCACATTACCGATTTTACGATGAATGTGCCTACGCCTACTTACAAGATGATGAAGAAGTTGTTGCCCGGCCCTTACACTTTCATTTTAAACGGCAACAACAACCTGGCGAAAATTTACGGCTACAATAAAAAGACAGTTGGTATTCGTGTTCCAAACAATCATATTGCCCGTGCTATAGTCGATGAATTGGGCGCTCCGATTCTTTCGGCCTCGATAAAGAACCAAGATTCTGTTTTGGAATATATCACCGATCCTGATGAGCTTTACGAGGCATACGAAGGGATTGTTGATATTGTAATTGATGGAGGTGTTGGGGGTAATGTTGCTTCCACTGTTATTGACTACACCGGTAGTGAGCCTTTGCTGGTGCGCGAAGGCGCGGGGGAGTTTCCGATTTAGAAGGGAAGGGCTTTCCCCTCTTGAGGGCGATGTCCCACAAATAGGTAGGCTACGCAAATAGGATGCGTTCTGCTGGGTTAGACTTGCTCTATGAATATCATAGAAATAGTAAGACGCTTTAATACACAGCGAAAGTGTATCCGACATTTAGAATTTATT
>CANJVG010000034.1 GCA_947478005.1 Bacteroidota bacterium | reverse complement strand
CTCCAGAACTCATATCCGATTCCATTCCTCCGCTTCATTTAGATGATACGGGTGAGCGGGTGTTGTTTGTTATGCACGAACACAACGTGAGCCAACTCCCGGTGGTAGATGGCAACAGCTACATAGGTTTGGTGACCATGGAGGATGTCATCAACATGAAGCATCTGAATCAACCGCTCCAAAACTTTACACAGATATTTCGTAAGCCGTTTGTAAAGGAAACCGCCCATATTTTCGAGGTCATGAAATCGGCATTGGAGTTTAATGTTCGCGTAGTTCCGGTTATTAATGATGAGCACCGATACCTTGGATTGATTTCAGCTGAAAGTTGTTTGCGTGCCTTTGCAGTTTTAAACTCGGTAAAAGATGCCGGAGGAATTCTGGAACTGGAAATCCCTGTAAAAGACTATCAGCTATCGGAAGTTGCAAGAATCGTTGAAGAAAATCAAGCAGAGATTCTTTGTCTTTATACCAACATCAATCAGAGCGAACAGAAGGCAGAAATAACGATTAAGCTCAACACTTCTGAAATTTCAGGCATCATCGCAGCGTTTGAACGCTATGAATACGAAGTGATTTCCGTTTACAACGACACCGAATATGAAGAAGACTTGAAAGACCGTTACGATTCGCTGATGCGCTATCTCAACGTGTAGTTACCATTTTCAGTTGTCAAAACCCTCATGTATTCTTCTATTTTAGCACCTCACTAACGAATGAGGTTACATCCGCTTTCCCTTTTCCTGTTTGCTTTAATCACTAAAATTTCATTTGCTCAAACTAGTTCGAGCACGGAAATATTTGGGAAAGTTACTGATGGGCTTACCAAAGAGCCGATGGGTTATGTAAACGTGCATTTGTATGGTGGTGTACCGAAGACAACTATGACGGACCCTAAAGGTGAATACCGCGTGCGTAGCATCGAAAAAGTGGATTCCATAGTTTTTACTTACCTGGGATACACAAAGAGAAAAGTGGTGTTGAAGCGAGGAGGCACGCAACAGCTCAATATTGAAATGGGAACCGGAGAGTTAAACCTTACGGAGGTAACCGTAAAGGCCGGTAAGAAAAAGAAGCGCGTAATAGATACTGCTGCCAATTATGTGTTCTATCAGGTGCTGAAATATAAAGAGCAAAACCGTGAAGGCGGTGCGTTCAGTTATTACTGTGAGAGCTATGATAAGCTTCAGTTGTCATTGCTTAATCCAAGTAAAAAACTCACCAACTTTGCCCTTTTCAAACCATTCCATTTTGTTTTTGAAAACACCGACACTACCAGCGAAGGCAGCACCTATATCCCGGGTGTTATAAAAGAAAGTGTGAGTGATGTTTATTATCGGGTTAGACCTCGCAAGCAAACAAGAACATTTGTGAAGGCCGAACACATGTCGGGGGTAAACAATCCATCCGTATTAAGCATTGCTGATTACGAGTTCCGGGAAACCGATGCGTATTCCAATCTCTATTATTTCGCCCGAACTTACTTTCCTGCGCCTTTCTCGCCTGTTGGTATAAACACCTACTACTACTATCTCACCGATACGCAACGGCTGGATGGAAGAGTTTCTTACAAGCTTCATTTCGTGGGCAAAACAAAAGAAGACCTGGCGCTAAAAGGTCACGCATGGATTGATTCTGCCACTTGGGCCATTCGCTCTATTGTTTTCAGGCCGAACGAAAAGGCCAATCTCAATTTTGTAAATGAATATAACGAGACCATAGATTTTACACTGGTAGATGGAAAATACTGGATGAAGAGCCGCGAGGATATTGAATCGGTAGGCTCCCTGCTGAAACGAAAAATGAAAACCGGTTTGTTGGTTTACAAATCTACCCAACGCAGAAATTTTCAAACCAATATGCTTTTCCCCGACACTATTTTCCGGGGAGCGGAAGATCTTATCTTACTCGACAGCGCTCGTTACAAAAGCAAGGATTACTGGGACACTGCCCGCTTCACCCTCCTCAACCGTGGGCAACAGCGCGTATTCGAAATTTCCGACACCATAAGAAGGGTTCCTTCCTGGAAAGCATATGAGTTTTTCGGACGCTTCTTCACAGCCGCTTTTGCCGATGCCGGCCCTATCAGTTTTGGCCGGGTGCTTAATTTTGGAAGCCGCAACAATGTGGAAGGCTGGCGGGTGCGCTTTGGTTTCGAAACCAATCCCCGCTTTCAAAAAATCGGAACACCCGCCAATAATTTTCTGCGCAAATTTTATTTCACCGGCTACATTGCCTATGGTTTAAAAGACAAAGATTTTAAACATCTCGCCTTAACCCGCATTGCGCTGCCGCGCAAAAATTTGCGCTGGCAAACGCTTGAGTTTTCTTATCGTTACGATATGCGTGTGCCCGGCCAGGACGAAGCCCAAACCCTGCTTACCTTCGACAACATCGTCACCCTCATTAGCGGAAAAACCCTCAGCAAGATTATGAAGGTGCGCGAATTCGGAGTGCTCTACGAAAAAGACTGGATACGCGGTTTATCCTCGGTCATTTCTTTAACCGATAAAATCTATTACGACATTCCGGGGGTGTTTAATTTCTCTAAAAGCAGAGACGGAATCATTTCTGCGGTGCCCAATTTTAATGTAACCGAGTTTATGGTGGATATGCGCTACTCCAAGCGCGAAGTGTTTTTTATAGCCAACGCCTATCGCTATTTTCAAATTACAAAGTATCCCGTATTTATGTTCCGCTACACGGCTGGCGTGGTAAGTTTGCAGGGCGAGCATTTCAACTATCACAATTTGCTTTTTACTTACAATCAGCAATTGCAAACGGTAGCAGGCTTCACAAACTTATCTTTCAAACTCGGAAAAATTTTAGGCAAAGTGCCTTACACCAATGCCTACCTAACGCAAGGAAATTTAGGAATCCTCCGCGATAGATACAACTACAATCTCCTTCGCGAGTTCGAATTTGTAACCGACCAATATGCTCAGTTTTGGCTCGAGCATCACTTCAATGGCTTCTTCTTTAACAAAATTCCGGGCATCAACAAACTGCGCCTGCGCGAGGTGATTGTATTCAAAAGCCTGATTGGGAATTTAAGTAAAAAGAATGCCGAAGTGCTGGTGGTGCCGAACGAACTTACCTCCCCCGCACTCATCCCGTATATCGAATTGGGTTTCGGAATCGAAAACATCATCAACATGTTTCGCGTTGATTTTTTATGGCGCGCCACCTATCGAAACAACGGTGGGCAGAACTTTGGTGTCAAGATAACTTTCAAACCAAGTTTCTGATTTCTAATTTCTAATTCCTAATTTTCCACCATGATTGCCATTTACGGAAAAACACTCAACAAAAATTATGCGGCCTTCGCCCAGGAACTTTTCGACTACATGAACAAGAAGAAGATGAAGTATGTGGTGGAAAAAAATTTCCTGCAACTCATCAAAGAAGAAGTCAAGCTGAATGTTGAAGCCGATTCGTTTGAAGATTTCAATACCATCAAAGCAAACACCGAAGTAGTTTTCAGCATGGGTGGCGATGGCACCATTCTCGATGCGGTGGTGATGATTCAGGAAGCCGAAATTCCGATTCTGGGTATCAACTTCGGGCGGCTTGGCTTTTTGGCCAGCCTCGGGCGCGCCCAAATACACGAAGCCGTAGATGCCATTGCCAGCGGCAGCTATATGGTGGACAAGCGCACCCTGCTCGATATGCAATGCAACAAACCCCTGTTCGAAAATCCGATTGCGCTGAACGACATGACCATCCAGCGCAGAGACCAATCGAGCATGATAACCGTAAACGCCTACCTCAATGGCGAACTGCTGAACACCTACTGGGCCGATGGACTCATTGTCTCCACTCCCACCGGCTCCACCGGCTACTCCCTCAGTTGTGGTGGTCCCATTCTTTACCCCACCAGCAGCAATTTTGTAATTACGCCAGTGGCTCCACACAATTTAAATGTGCGCCCGATGGTGGTAAGCGATGACTCTATTCTTTCGTTTGAAGTAACAGGCCGGGGCGATAGTTTCCTTTGTACGCTCGATGCGCGCTATAAGGCAATTGATTCTTCTTATCAGTTAGCTATAAAGAAGGCGGCCTTTTGTGCACGCATCATCCACCTAACCGACCAAAGTTTTCTGACCGCGCTAAAGAGCAAGTTGAATTGGGGAAGCGACCAGCGGAATTAGGTCATAAAATATCATATTTGGCAACTATTTTATTTTTAGAGAATCACTAAGTGAAGGTTATTGGTGGTTGTAATAGCTTATAAAATGGTAGCTCTTATAAGGATAGGTGTTAGTCGCCAGGATATTATTGACTTTTCCTCCTTTCCCGTTTTGCTTCCTTATCCAATTCGGCTTTCGGGTCGTTGCGTTTCACGTTGCCCAGGTTCAGGTTTTGCGCCAGCACCAGTTTTTCTTTGCCGTGCTTAGTTTTCATTTCGTCAATGGCTTTGTAAAGAAGAATATCCTTTTCGCGGTCGTCAAACAAGTTGATTTGATAAGCCCCATCTTCCAGCGAAGAAAATTTCACGCCTATCAAACGCACTTTTCTTTCCGTATCAAAAGCTTCGGTGAACAAATGAATGGCCTTTTCCATCAGCACCTTCGAGTTGGAGGTAATCGGAATCGTCATTTGCCGGGTATGCGTTTCGAAACCGGTGTAGCGAATCTTTATGGCCACACACGAAGTGAGTTTTTTCTCCTCGCGCAGCTCAAAAGCCAGCTTTTCGGTCAATCCAATAATTACTTTCTTCAACCATTCGGCATCCTCCGTGTCGGCATCAAAGGTCCGCTCGCTGCTCATGCTCTTGGGCTCGTGGTAAGGTTGAATAACAGAAGTGGCGCGACCATGCGCACGCTCCCACAAGTCAAGGCCGCTTTTGCCCATCCAGTTGTGCAGCGCCTCGCGCGAAAACTGTCGAAGGTCATAGATAGTCTTCACCCCTTTTGCGTTTAAAAACGCTTCTGTCTTCTCTCCGCAAAAAGGAATTTTGCCCACCGGCTTTGGGTCCAGAAACTCCTGCTCTTTGCCTAACTCTATCCTATACTGGCCATTGGGCTTGCCTTCGTTGGTCGCCATCTTCGCCAACATTTTATTGATACTCAGTCCCCACGAAATAGGCAACTTAGTTTCGGCAATAATTTTTTCGCGCAGTTCCGTAGCCCATTTATAGGTGCCGAAATATTGCTCCATGCCCGTCAGGTCTATGTAGAATTCATCAATCGAAGCTTTTTCAAAAAGCGGTGCACGCGCGGCAATTATATCGGTCACCATTTTCGAATACCGGCTGTAGTCCTCCATCCGCCCCCATAAAAACACAGCATCAGGGCAAAGTTTCTTTGCCTTCGAGGTGGGCATGGCGCTGTGCACCCCGCATTTACGAGCCTCATAACTACACGAGGAAACAACACCCCTGGTGCTGGTGCCGCCCACGATCACCGGCCTGCCAATCAACGATGGGTCGAACAACCGCTCCACCGAAACAAAGAAAGAATCGAGGTCGAGATGGAGAATTTGGCTTTGCACAGAACAATACTAAGTATTTTACTAAATATTTTTGCTATTTTTGAAACCACTAAAACGAATAGCATGGACTTTATAGCCACCAACATGAAATTTTTGCGCAAACAAAAAACCTGGACACAAAATGATTTAGCCGAAGAACTGAATATCAAACGCTCTCTGATTGGGGCTTATGAAGAGGGCCGGGCTCGACCAACCTATGAGGTTTTACAAGACCTGTCGAAGCTGTTCAAATATTCCATTGACCAACTCATTACTAAAGATTTGCGGCAAACTGAAAAGGTGGCCCTCTTTACCGAAGAACAATTGAACAGTGATGTAACCGGAAAGAACCTTAGGGTGCTGGCCATTACGGTTGATGAAAAACAAAACGAGAATATTGAAATGATTCCGGTGAAAGCGGCTGCCGGCTATTTGACCGGCTATTCCGACCCTACCTTTATTAAAGAACTGAACAAATTTCGTTTGCCGTTTTTGCCGGTGGGCACTTACCGCGCTTTTGAAATTAAAGGCGATTCGATGCTGCCGGTTCTGCCCGGCACGGTGATAGTGGGCGAGTATGTAGATAACTGGAAAACCATTAAGGATGGAAGCACTTACATCATACTTTCAAAGCATGATGGTATCGTTTTCAAACGGGTGTTTAATCAGATTGAAGATAACGGCACCTTAATTTTGCGCAGCGACAACACATCCTATCCGGCTTATCCTATTAAGGCCGAAGAAGTGCTGGAAGTTTGGAAAGCAGTGCTGAACATAAGCTACATGAACAAAGGCAACGACCTTTCTTACCAAAGTATTCTGCAACTAATGCAGGAGCTGAAAAGAGATGTGGCCGATTTGAAAGCGAATTAAAAAATGGAAGAACCATTTGTAACCTACCTCACTTCTCCCATTGGCCTATTGGAAATAAAAGGAACTGAAACCGCTATATCGGCAGTCAGTTTTGTGGAAGAAGAAAAGGAATCCTCGAAAGATTTGCCCGCAATAATTCTTCAATGTAAAAACGAACTGGAAGAATATTTTTCAGGCACACGAAAGGAGTTTACCGTAAAGGTAGAACCTATAGGCACTCCCTTCCGGCAAAAGGTTTGGAAGGAATTGCTGAAAATTAAATTCGGCAACACTACTTCCTATCTGCATATATCGCGTCAGCTTGGAGATGAAAATGCTATCCGTGCAGTGGGCAGTGCCAACGGCAAAAATCCTATTGCTATTATACTTCCCTGCCACCGGGTAATTGGTGAGAATGGGAAATTAGTAGGTTATGCTGGCGGGCTTTGGCGCAAGCAATGGTTGCTGGAACACGAGGGAAATATATCAGGAAAGAATCCAACGCTGTTCTAAAAGTTAAAACAAAAAAGCCGCTTCGAATATCGAAGCGGCTTTTTTGTTTTAAGAAGTAATCCGATTAACGATTGATAATCATCTTCTTCATTTCCTTGCCTGCCGGTGAAGAAATAACTACATGGTAAATACCGTTTGCGGCATCATTCATGTCAATGTTGGCCTTCACATTTCCAACTGCTTCGTTGAATTCATAAGCGCGAACTTCTCGTCCCATCATATCAAATACACGAACATTTACTTTTTCCATCGCTTCATCAAAATACATATCGAGGTTAACCATGCCCGATGAAGGATTTGGATAAAGGCTGTATTGCATATCGCTCATAGGTTTGTTGGAATCGTTTTGTTCCTCATCACCAAAACGGAAAGCAGTACTGCTGGTAGAGGCGCGCAAAGTGTAGCAAGCCGAAGCAGTATAAGCATTATTATAGCCATACACACGAGCGTAATAAGTTCCCACGGCTGCATTGTTGTATTTTATGCCTTCAGCCGTTGTGCCTCCGTTTTGTGAAGTAGCCAAAGTAGTTCCGCTGCTGTTATATAATTTCAAATCATAATCAAGCGGCAGGTTGGTTAAGGTAACGTAGATGTTTTTAGCCGCAGTGGTATTGGTGAATTTGAAATAGTCATTATCGCCCGAGGTGCCTAACATGGAAACGATATCAGTATTCACCGCAATTGAAGTTCCTGAAGTGCGGGTGTTATTCGATTCGTAATTGTTGCTGCATGTTGCCCCACCTGCGCTGGTTGTAGTAAATGAAGAAGCGGCAGAATAGTTGCTGCTGGCTGCGCTGCAAACTGCCTGCACCTGATAGTTGTAAACTGTACCGGCCGCTAAACCGGTTAAGGCTCTTGAAGTGGTGGCATTGGCAACCGTTGTCCAAGTGGTAGCCGCACTTGTTTTGTACTGCAAATTATAAGAAACCGCACCCGAAACTGCTGACCAAGAAACAGTAGCTGCGGTAGTAGTGATAGCGCTAGAAGCTAAACCCGAAGGTGTGCCGCAAGCAGAAGTAGAAGGCGTCTGGCAACCAAGCGATGTAAGTAGCCCTACACGAGAACCGCCTGAGCCAAATAAGGATTGAATGCGCGCTGTTTGACCGATGGTAAACATATTCATGCAGCCATCATCCGTATAATCCATGTAGTTCATGAACATATCGCCATTGGGGCCATTGCTGCACGAAATAGTTGGGAAAGTTGGGCAGCCGTAGTTTTCGTCCGCCTGATTGGGCGTGTCGCTCACGTTGTCGCTACCTGTGCAAGCCGTGCCATCATCACCCCAAATGTGATATAAATTTAACCAGTGACCCACTTCGTGAGTAGCGGTTCTACCATAGTTGTAAGGAGCCGCTGACCCCGGAACATTTCTACTGCCTACGGAAGTATAAAGAACTACTACACCATCAGTAGCTGCCGGGCCTCCCGGAAATTGAGCATAGCCCAACAAACCGCCTCCTAAGTTACAAACCCAAAGGTTTAAATAAGACGAAGAAGCCCAAGCATCATCTCCACCGGTTGAAGTTTTCTTTACCGCATCGTTGGTAGAGAAAGAGGTAACCGTAGTGGTTTTGCGAACAATGCCTGTGGTTGCATTGCCATTAGGGTCGCGCTGAGCTAGGCAAAACTGAACGTTGGTATTAGCTGCTACGGAAGCAAATGCTGCCGGTGTGCTCGATGCATCTGCATTTAATCGAGCAAAGTCTAAATTCAATTGAGAAATCTGCGCTTGGATTAAAGCATCGGAAATGTTTTGTGCTGAAGTATTATAAAGCACGTGCACCACTACTGGAATAGTAACCACTGCGCGGCTTCCGCTATTGCCACCGTTAGCAATATACTCCGTAGTATAATCTTCGATGTCGCGCATGTTTTGTTCTAAAACCGGGTCCAGGTCCTTCAACATTTGAAGGTGTTCCATAGTTCCGCAATTGCGTTTTGTAATTTGTGCTTGGCCGGTCAGCAACAGGCAGGTGCCTACCAACAGTAGAGTAATTTGTTTAAAGTTCATGTTTATAATTTTATTGAAAAGCGAATATCGTGATACGGGCCAAACTGCCTAAGGTTTCATTACCACCGTATGGCGAGTTGAATAAGACAAGGCCAAAAGCCTGTTTCCGGTTGCCATTAAAAGCACATCAAACCCGCTACCAACTCCTATCTGACGTCAGACTAACCGATAATAAATATAGACAAAGCCAAACCCGAAGCCGCAAACCTATTGTTCTCCCTTTCGCTAACAACAAACAAAGTATTTTGAGCCAAATTTCTACTTTCGACCCCCACTCAACAATCAACAACCATGGCCAGCACCAATCACCATTCCGAAAAACTTTTTTTGCTAGATGCCTACGCGCTTATCTTCCGCGCCTACTTCGCATTCAGCAAAAATCCTTTGATTAACTCAAAAGGACAAAACGTTTCGGCTATCAATGGGTTCACTACTACTTTGTTCGAACTTATCCAAAAGGAAAAGCCAACGCATCTCGCAGTGGTTTTCGACTTGGGCGGCTCTACTGATCGTGAAGCCGAGTTTGCTGATTATAAAGCTAATCGTCTCGAAACTCCTGAGGACATTCTATTCGCGGTGCCCTACATCAAACAGATTATCAAGGCATGGCATATTCCCATCCTCGAATTCAGCGGCTATGAAGCCGATGATATTATAGGAACGATTGCCAAGAAGAAAGCGGCTGAAGGCCATATTGTTTACATGGTGACCCCCGATAAGGATTATGCACAGTTGGTCGAAGAAAAAATATTCATCTACAAACCCGCGCGCAGTGGTGGCGATGTTGAAATTTTGGGTGTGGAAGAAATCAAGCGCGATTGGGAAGTAGATGACCCTAAACAAGTCATTGATATTCTCGGCATGTGGGGCGATGCAGTGGACAACATACCCGGCATACCGAGTGTGGGTGAAAAGACCGCCAAGAAATTCATTAAGGAATATGGCTCGATGGAAAATACCATTGCCAATGCTGATAAGATAAAAGGTAAGGTAGGCGAAAACGTAAAGAACTTTGCGCAGCAGGGTCTCATGAGCAAGAGCCTCGCTACCATCAACCTCCATGTGCCGATAGAAGTGAGCGATGAAGATTTAAAGATGGATGCGCCCGACAAAGAAAAGATGGCCGCCATTTTTGCCGAACTTGAATTCAGAACCCTGGGCAAAAGAATCCTAGGCACCGATTACTCGGTGAATCAATCAGGCACCTCTCCTAACCTCACCGAAGGAGAAGGAGCGACACAAAAAGCAAAAGCCACCACTATTTCTTCCTCGCAGGGAAATTTGTTTGGCGAGGCTGCCGCTGAGGAGAATACCGAGGAAGTGATGCGAGGCAAAACAATTCACAACACACCGCATACTTACCGCGTTGCTCAAACCGAAGAGGAAATTAAAAACCTCATCGCGATTTTAGAATCAGAACCCGAGTTCTGTTTCGATACCGAAACTTCTTCGCTCGATTACTTCAGCCTCGATTTAGTGGGCATGAGTTTTAGTGTAAAAGAAGGCGAAGCCTACTACGTTCCGGTGCCGACCGATTTTGAAGAGGCAAAAAAGATAGCTGCATCCTTCAAGCCCCTGCTCGAAAGCAAAACGCAGGTGAAGATTGGGCAGAATGTAAAGTTCGACATGCTCGTGTTCCGCAGATATGATGTGCAGGTGCAATTGCCGGTGTATGATACCATGCTTGCCCACTATTTAGTCGAACCCGATTTGAAGCACGGCATGGATTACCTCAGCGAAACCTATTTGGGCTACACGCCTGTGCACATCGAAGAATTGATTGGCAAAAAAGGAAAGAACCAGGGCACCATGCGCGATGTGGCGCTCGAAAAAATTGCGGACTATGCTGCGGAGGATGCCGACATTACCCTGCAACTGAAACACAAGATTGCCCCGATGCTGAAGCAGCAGGATGTGGAATCGGTCCTGAACGATATTGAACATCCGCTGATAGAAGTGTTGGCCGATATGGAATATGAAGGCGTGAAAATTGATGAAGACTTTTTGCGCAACTACTCCAGGCTGTTGGAAACCGATATGCTGAAAGTGCGCGATGAAATCTACTCGCTGGCGGGCAGAGAATTTAATGTCGATTCGCCCAAACAAATGAGCGAGGTGCTTTACAACGAATTGAAAATTCCTTTTGAAGGAAAGAAAACGTCCACCGGTCAGCTTTCGACCAACGAAGATGCGCTCGAAGGTTTAGTGAAGCTTCACCCCATTGCCGGAAAAATTCTTGACTACCGCGAGTTCGCTAAACTCAAATCAACGTATGTCGATTCGTTGCCGCTTTTGATAAATAAAAAGACGGGAAGAGTGCATTCCACCTTCCGGCAGGCAGTGGCCGCCACCGGAAGATTGAGCAGCGACAATCCGAATCTTCAAAACATTCCTATCCGCACCGAGCGCGGGCAACAGGTGCGCAAAGCATTTATTCCGCGCGATGAAAACCATATTCTTATTTCAGCCGATTACTCGCAGATTGAATTGCGCATAGTGGCCGAACTGAGTGGCGATGAAAACATGCTCGATGCTTTTCAAAAGAAGATTGACATCCACACCGCCACAGCCGCCAAGGTTTACAGTGTGCCTATTGAAGAAGTGACCAAGGAGATGCGTTACAAAGCCAAGAGCGTGAACTTCGGAATTATTTACGGGCAGGGCGCTTTTGGTCTGGCCGACAACATTGGCGTGAGCCGGGGCGAGGCCAAAACGATTATCGAAAACTACTTCCTCCAGTTTCCCAAGATTAAGGAATACATGAACCACAACATCAGCTTTGCGCGCGAACACGGCTATGTGCAAACGATTAAAGGAAGAAAACGTTACCTCAAGGACATCAACTCCAAAAACTTTGTGGTGTGCGGCTTTGCCGAACGAAATGCCATCAACTCACCGGTGCAGGGCTCGGCTGCCGATATGATTAAGCTGGCGATGATTGACATCCACCGCGAATTCAAAAGACTAAACCTGAAATCGAGGATGACCTTGCAGGTGCATGATGAGTTGGTGTTCGATGCGCACAAAGACGAAGTGGAAATAGTCAAGCCGATTATCTACGACAAAATGATTCACGCCATCAAAACCACCGTGCCTATCGAAGCAGAGATGGGCACAGGCCTCAACTGGCTCGAAGCGCATTGAGCCGGAATAACTAAGCTGATAGAATACAAAAGCCCTTCGCGAATGCGAGGGGCTTTTGGTTAAAAAAAGATTTGTTGGTTTCAATCCTTTGTAGGCACCTTAAGGCAAATGGTTTTTTACCAAAAAAAAATGCTTCTACATCTTCTTCTTTATCAATTGATGCCAGTTGACCGCAGATAGTGTAGCCTGCGGCATCGGACAGCAAATCTATCGTTGGCAATACATCCACTTCGGCATCGGGGAGTGGGCATATTTTCAGAAATATGCCCGTTGGGGTATTAGCCAATGAGCCTGTAGCCGGCAATAAATCCTACTCAATACATTTTTTAGCATCTATTGCTGAGAATACGTTCTCCAGGGTATGCCCCCAAGGGCATATTGTTGGCAATACGTCCATTGCAGCACGCCAGACAGCCCCGTTTGTTGCCGATATGCCCTTACTACCATGCTCAACAGCACGGGTTGGCGGGAATATGACCTCGCTATCATGCCCGACTGTGCCGGTGGTTGACAACACGGCCTCGGGCTATTGCCCAAACCAATGTATTGGTACAAATATATGGTCGAAAATGTTTTACAACGGGCATATTCCTGAAAATACGTTCACCACGGTATGCTCAAAAGGGCATATTCTTGAAAATACCTCCATTCCGGCATACCCTGACCCACATAATTATACAAATACATCGGTTGGAATGTCTTGCAGAAGTCCATTTTGGGGCAATTTGCCCAATACAACCTCATTTTCATTCTTTTTTCTTCAAAGTCTTCTGTGGATGAATAGAAATTGAAGTGAAAAGGCGAATCTTCAACTTGCGGTTGATAATATAGAGTCCCCAAAAACAAAAAAGCCCCTCGAATTCACGAGGGGCTTTTTTGTTTTTATTCTGTGGAGAAAAACTTTAGTTCTTTCCGTAGCGCTTACGGTCGGCTTCGCTGAGCCAGATCTTACGCAAACGAATAGACACAGGCGTTACCTCTACGTATTCATCTTCCTGAATGTATTCCATCGCTTCTTCCAAACTCATCTTGATTGGAGGAGGAAGATTCGATTTATCATCTGTTCCCGCTGCGCGGAAGTTGGTCAACTGTTTAGCTTGAACCACGTTCACCACCAGGTCACCATTCTTGGTGTATTCCCCAATAATCTGTCCTTCATAAATCTCCACACCCGGTGCAATAAAGAATTTACCACGGTCAGCCAGTTTATCCATCGAGTATTCGGTAGCGCGTCCTGCTTCTTTCGCCAAAATCGTTCCGTTGATACGTCCCGGAATATCGCCCTTCATCGGTTGGTATTCTTTAAAACGATGCGCCATTACGGCTTCACCGGCAGAAGTATTCAATATCAAAGTCCGCAAACCAATTAAACCGCGCGAAGGCATTTCAAACTCAATATGCATCATGTCGCCTCTTGGTTCCATCACTAATATATCGCCTCTGCGTTGCGTAACTAACTCAATACATTTGCCGGCAATAGCTTCGGGTGCATCAATCGTCAGAATTTCTATAGGCTCACACTTTTGCCCATCAATTTCCTTTATCAAAACACGAGGGTTACCGATGCTTAACTCATAACCTTCTCTGCGCATGGTTTCAATCAATACGCTCAAGTGCAAAATACCACGACCAAACACGTTAAATTTCTCCGGTGCTTCGGTGTCTTCTACACGAAGAGCCAGGTTCTTTTCCAACTCCTTATATAAACGCTCGCGGATTTTTTGAGAAGTAACATGCTTTCCTTCTTTCCCAAAGAAAGGAGAAGTGTTGGTGGTGAAAATCATACTCATCGTAGGCTCGTCAATATGAATAGGAGCCATAGCTTCCGGTTTTTCAATATCGGCAATCGTATCGCCAATGTCGAAACCTTCCACACCCATCACCGCGCAAATATCTCCGCAGTTAACCTTGTCCACTTTCAATTTGCCAAGTCCGCTGAAAATGTAAAGTTCTTTCACCTTCGATTTCACCTGTGTGCCATCGCGTTTCATCAACATCACCTGCTGACCTGAAGTAATACTTCCACGGGTAATTCTTCCGATAGCCACACGACCTAAGTAAGAAGAATAATCCAACGAAGTGATTTGCATCTGCACCGTTCCTTCTGCAATTTGAGGAGCAGGAATATGGCCGATGATTTCATCGAGCAGGTAGGTTACATCTTCGGCCGGGTGTTTCCAGTCGGCACCCATCCAACCTCTCTTAGCCGAACCGTAAACGGTAGGGAAGTTCAATTGGTTTTCGTCAGCACCAAGGTTAAACATCAAATCGAAAACGTTTTCATGCACTTCATCAGGGCGGCAGTTTTCCTTATCTACCTTATTAATAACCAGAATCGGTTTTTTGCCCAGGCCAATAGCTTTCGAAAGCACATAACGGGTTTGAGGCATAGGGCCTTCGAAGGCATCTACTAATAGAAGAACTCCATCGGCCATGTTCAATACACGCTCTACCTCTCCGCCAAAATCCGCGTGGCCCGGAGTATCAATGATGTTAATCTTAATGTCTTTGTATTCTACCGAAACGTTTTTGGCAAGAATGGTGATGCCGCGTTCGCGTTCCAGGTCATTATTGTCAAGGATCAATTCACCGGTTTGCTGGTTATCGCGGAAAAGCGAGCACTGGTGAAGGATTTTGTCTACTAAGGTTGTTTTGCCGTGATCTACGTGGGCAATAATGGCGATGTTTCTAATATTCTGATTGCGCATAATTCCTGGAAAGTTTAAACGAGCCGTTTAAGGGTTTTAAAATTGAGGCGCGAAACTAACCAAATAAGCGGGGGATAAAAACCTTTTTGGAGAATAGGAGGCTCAAAACTCCTTCTCAAAGCCAAACTCATCCATAATATCGCCCAACTCGGCATATATTTCCTGTTTGGTGAAGCCATATTGTTCGAGCGAATACTCGTGGGCGCTTTTGTAGGATTTGCTTCGGGCATGTTCTTTCGAAAGTTTGGCAAGCAGCTTTTCGGAGGGGGTCCAGTTGAAGTGCGCGTAAATTTTCCGGAGGGTTCCCTGCGGGTCGTCTAACAAATCATCATAGTTCAAACCAATAAACTGCGAAGCAGGCAGGGTATCGCGCATTTCTTTGGAATATTTGAAGAAGTCAATACCCAGTTGTGCCCAGGCTCTCTTTTCGGGGTCGGTATCGGGCATATCGGGAGAATGCAGCGGATACAGAGCCGTGAACATACTGGCAAAAGAAGGCACCGAATCGTAAGGGTGACGGGCTATGTAAATAATTTTGGCATCGGGAAAGCGCTTCAATAGACTCTTAAAACGACCGGTACTCATCACATTCTTGGCGAGATAGGTTTTGTTTTTGCCCGCTCTGAATACGAACCGCTTCACACAGCTTTCGTAAAAATCCATCACACTGTTCCGAACATCCTCCGGCTCGCGGTCCAAAAACTTAGTGTCGTGAATCTGCCGGAAATAAGGAAAGGGCATCATGACCCCCACACTCATCATGGTCTGAGCAAAAACCAATTCATCTTCCTCCGCTTTGTTGAACCCCATGGCATGCACATCATCCCAACCACCCCATACCTTATCGTCAAATTTATTTAGCAGCTTGCTGATAAGCCCTCGCAGCACTTTTCTGTCCAGCCAGCGAAACACAAAGTAGAATTGAACAAAGGAAGACGTCATGAAGAAGGTATGGGCATACTTAGTATATGTAAACCGTTCTTCGTCCAAGGCCATCAAGCGGTGCAGAAAAGTAGTGCCGCTACGCGGGTTGGCAATAATGAAAACAGGCTGCTCTATCTTTTGCTTCTTGTACCCGCGATGAAAAATTTCATCCAACAGTCGAAAGAAAAGATGAATGAACTGATTAAGGGTAAAGAGAAAAATGAGTAGCGCGCTCAGTAGCCAGACCCGCCAATTAAACTGTCGATAGGTTTCACGAATTATTTTCCCCAGAGTGCTGTATCGAACATAGTAGAAGGAAGCACTGAAATATTTCATACCGGGCGCAAGGTTAACAAACCTATAGTAGTTTAAAATGCTAACGCTTGGCGAAACCCATTATTTTAGCCCCGAGCGTTTATTTATGATTTCGAACCGTCAGCTTTTTCTTTCTCATGTGGCCCAAACCAGCCCCGCCCCTCTCTTGCTCGAAATAGAAAGAGCCGAAGGAATGTATATGTATGAAGCCAACGGCAAAAAATATCTCGACCTCATTGCGGGTATTTCGGTAAGCAATCTGGGGCATTCACATCCCGAGGTAGTGAACGCAGTAAAAGAACAGGCCGAAAAATACATGCACCTGATGGTGTATGGCGAGTTTGTCGAAAGCCCGCAAGTGAAGTATGCCAAGCGCTTGACAGAATTTCTTCCTGAAAATCTGAACAACGTTTATTTTACGAATAGCGGAGCCGAGGCTACGGAAGGTGCTATGAAACTGGCCAAACGGATTACCGGAAGAACTCAGTTCGTTTCATTTAAGAACGGTTACCATGGCAGCACCCAGGGCGCATTGAGCATAATGGGCGATGAACAATTCAAAAGAAAGTTTCGTCCGCTATTGCCCGATACCTTGCAATTGAAATACGGGAATGAAACTGAGTTAGAAAAAATCTCTTGCAGAACTGCTGCTGTGATTCTAGAACCCATTCAGGCGGAATCAGGAATTACAATCCCTTCGAAATCATTTATTCAAAACCTAAGAGTAAGGTGTAATGAAGTTGGCGCGCTTTTAATTCTCGATGAAGCCCAAACGGGTTTAGGGCGCACCGGAAAGATGTTTGCCTTCGAGCATTATGGCATTGTGCCCGATATATTGCTTCTTGCCAAAGCACTCGGAGGTGGAATGCCGCTGGGGGCTTTTATTTCTTCGAAAGAAATAATGGATTCACTTTCTCAAAATCCTGTGCTTGGACATATTACCACTTTTGGCGGGCATCCGGTTTGCTGTGCCGCAGGGCTTGCTGCATTTGAAGTTTTGTTGAAAGAGAATTTAACTCAACAGGTTGAGGCAAAAGGAAAACTGTTTGAAGAACTTCTCGTTCATCCAAAACTAAAATCTAAACGAAGAATTGGTTTGATGATGGCTTTGGAATTTGAAAACTTCGAGCAGAACAAAAGAATAATTGACCGGTGTATAGAAAGTGGTGTTTTGACGGATTGGTTTTTGTTCTCTCCGGAATGTATGCGCATCGCGCCTCCTCTTATAATTTCAGATGATGAAATTCACATGGCTTGTAGCACAATTCTTAAATCCATTGATTGATTTGAAAAAGTATCTTCTGTTGTTAGCGATGTGTGTTCTTCTAGCATCTTCTTGCAAGAAAGAACAGATTGAGTTGTTAACTCATGAAATTGACACAGGCACTTCGCTAAATCTTTACGATATATTTTTTGCCAATGACTCTATCGGCTATGCCTGTGGTGGCGATAGATGGACAAAGGGAGTTTTTACCAGAACGTTTGATGGCGGCAAAACCTGGAGTAAGGCGGATTCAATTTATAATGTCGCTGCCTATGCTATTCATTTTTTCTCTGCTGGTGAAGGAATTGTGGCGGGTAATGCATCCGATTGGGCTACCACTACTGATTCGGGGCGAAGTTTTATTCTAACCAATAGCGATTATCACCCCATCAATGACATTGCCTTGCGCGACAAAAACACCTGGGTGAGAGTAGGAGGTGAAGGTTTTGCAGATGGCTTTATTTCCTCCAGTAATAATGCAGGCGTATCTTGGAAATACACACACCTTCCAAACAATATGACGGCAGTGCAATTTGCAGATAGTAGCACTGTTTTTGCTTCAGGTTACGGAGTGATTTATCGGTCATCTGATGCAGGAGCCAATTTCAATCCACTGGAGATACGCGGAGACTTTTTTATTGCTATGGATTTCCTTTCCGGCCAGCTGGGATATTTTGCGGGGTATGAGGGAAGCATTTTGAAAACTTCCGATGGGGGAAACTCATTTCAAAAGGTTCGGGGTGGCAATGCACCATTTTCGCCCAGAGTTCATTTTCAAGCCATCAAATTTTGGAATGAAAATGTTGGCTATGTCGTTGGAGAAAATGGAGTGATGTTTAAAACTGAAAATGGCGGAGCTGATTGGAAGAAGATAAATTCGTTCACCGATGTAACCCTACGTGCCATTCATCTATTTTCTGCTGAGTCAGGAACTGTTTGTGGTGATAACGGGAAGATGTTTTTGTTTAAGTAGTAAGTTAAAGAAGAATTAAAACGCTACACCGGTTGAAGCTTCATAAAACTGCGCGGTCAATAAATGCGATTTTAAATTGCTGCCGATAAAAAATTTGGTCCGCCCGTTTTTGGTGGAAGCATAATAGACATTGAATCCGATTTTTACATAAACAGGCGTGTCTTTTCTCGGGTTAAATATATAGGCTCCGGCTATAAAGAACAGACCAACCTTACCCATAAGAATCTCATCCCCAACAAACAAACTTGCATTCAAAGACATGGCTGTTCGGCTATACTTGGTTTTCGAATCGTTAAATTTATTTACGTCAAAAGCGCCCTGGCTGAACTCTACTGAGCCACCGGCAAGAAATTTATTTGCCACGCTGGTGTAGCGGGCATAATTAATAACTCCAACGTAGGTTGGATATTTCGGTCCTCCGTAAGTATTCATTTCGCTAAGTGCGAGACCAAATTTTATCATCACTTCATTCTTCTTTTCCGGTTTCGGAACCTTGTTTCGATTGTATTTTAAATCTGCGCTAACATTCGGGAAATAGCGAAGGCCAATGCTCAAGGCAGGAACGTTAACCCCCAAATTGGGACGCTGAATAGCTGCATTAGAGTAGTGTGTAAATGTTACTCCGCAGCTAATTTGTACATGTGGGTCGGGTTTAAAGTCTAAGCCTAAACGCAGTTGATCGGCCGAATTGATAAGCGAGCCAATTGCATCGTTTGTAGGATTTTTCACTAAATCAAAATGATTGGGTGTAAAGGCAAGACCTGTTCCTGCACGAACGAAAAAATCTACATAACGACTCCGCACTATCCAGAATTTTGCAACTGCCATTAGTAGATAAGCATTCCCAAAAACCTTTTGGTCCGCATTATACGCCAACACAAAACTTCCACCCAATTCAGGATAGTGTAGTTTGCGTTGCCATGCTTTTTCACCCATGGTTTGCTTGTAAAAACTCACTTCAAACGAATGGGTGTAGCCAGTTACAGGCGCGTGAAAGTTTTTGTTGTGAGGAATTATTCTCCCAAACTGGTAATTCGTTTCGATGGAGAATTTTCCAACTGCACCGAATCGTTCATCTGCTTTTGCCAAAAGCAAAAGGCCGTTAAACAAAAGCAGGATAAAGAGTTTTTGCTTACCACACATAACCTAAGTTTAGTTCTAAAAACTCTGCTTGGCCAGAGTTAGCGCTTACGTATGCTCCAACGAAAACATTGTTACGCGGATGCAGGTAAGGGTCTAAGATGTAATAGTTCAATCCGAAACGGGTAGCGAGATATTGCTTGGTGTAAAAATTTATAGGTGTTGATTTTTCGTAGAGTTCATAGAAGGGTTTATAAGCGGGCTTATAAACATTCACCCCGGCCTCCAAGCTAATAGCAAAATGACCAAGCAAAAAATCAGCCCCCACGAAAACAGTGAATGATGATGAACGTAGAGTAAGTTTAGAATCGAATACTTTTTGATTTTGTAAGAACGTATGATACATAGGATAGTAGCGATAAATCAATCCCATTTTTGCTGTGATTAATTTTGCCAATCGCCTGCTTGTATATATAGATGCCGTATAAACGGGATATTTCTTCCCACCTACAGGACCAAAAGCATTTCCCATCTCATGCCAACCGGAGCCAAAACGAAAGTTGAGATGCCATTTCTTGTCAATCCCAACTGTATCCTTGTCATGAACTCTATGCAATCGTCCAAACGGATAAGCCAACAAACCGAAATACACAGCAAAGTTATTTACACCAACATTGGGCAATTGTGTGTGTGCATTTGAAGCATGATACCAAACAGCGCCTATTTGAATGCTTGCATTCTTGCTTACATTCCAGTGCAGGTTTGTGCCAATGGTGTATTGCCAGGTAAATGCGGAGCCTACCCCATCATTATTTTTATTGGAAGTAGAATCATAGGGGTTGGAAAAACATGCTAAGCCCAAGCCGTATCTTACCTCTGCGTAAAACTTTGCATCTTCTTTTTTTGCCGTAGAAAAATAAACGGTAGGCACAATGGAAAACTGTTGACCCAACACATTTTTATTCCCCAGTTCCTGATAAATAAACGATAAGCCAAGTCGCGGATAGTTTAACAATTTATTCCATCGTTCTCTACCATAAGTCTGATATCCTAAATGGAGTTCTACCGTATTAACCAAAACAGATTTTGGAAAGTGCTTGTAAACCGGGGCCAACTTCCCGGCAGAATATTGCACCTCCAGCACAAATGGATTTGGTTTGCCAGTCGAATTTTCCTGCGCCAACAAATGAATGGTGCAGAATAGAAGCAATAGAAACAAACAATTCTTTGGCATCAATCAAAAATAGAATTTGCGGAGAAAAAGAGAACTACTTCTTCCTTTTATATTTGACTTTTCAAATAAACAGATATGGGTAAATCACGCGTTTGGCTAAAGACAAGAACAGGCAGGATTGTTTCTTATTTTTTACAAGGGCTACTGCTTATCGCTCCCATCTTTGTCACGATGTATGCTGTGTTTTACATCTTCAATTTACTTGACACCACAATTGAAAAAGTTTACCGCGCCATCTTTAACTTTTACTTCCCGGGTTTTGGTATTGTAACGATGTTCTTCATTATAGCCATCATCGGCTACTTCGGGTCGTTAGTTATTGCCCAGCCGTTGCTTCACTTTCTGGATGAGATTTTGGAACGCACCCCACTGGTAAAAGATATTTACTCCTCACTGAAAGATTTTTTCGGTGCTTTTATGAGTAGCAAGAAAAAATTCGATAAGCCGGTGTTGTTTGAATGGGGAAAAGGAACCGGTGTATTTAAACTTGGGTTTATTACACAGGATGATTTAAGCGAACTTAAGATAGATGACAAGGTAGCGGTTTATGCCCCGCTGTCCTATAATCTTTCAGGTATTTTGTACGTGGTTAACAAAGACCAGATTCAGCGGCTAAGCGATGTTGGTGCGGGAGATGTGATGAAATTTATAATGAGTGGAGGAGTTACTGAAATAGAAGAGGACCCACACCCTAAAACCTCAAAATAGGGAATACAAACTTATGCAGAAGAAAGTTTTCGTTTTCGTTTTACTAATTTCGATATATGTTCAGACCAATGCCTGGGGCTTTTGGGGACACCAAAGAATTAACCGTATTGCCGTTTTTCTTTTGCCTCCTGAAATGATCTCTTTTTATAAGGGAAATATTGATTACATCACCCAACATGCGGTTGACCCAGATAAGAGAAGATATGCCATAGCCGATGAAGCACCGCGGCATTATATTGACTTAGACCACTATTGCACACTGCCTTGCGACTCAATGCCTCATCGCTGGAAAGAGGCGGTTGCAAAATATTCTGAAGATACCTTAAAGGCATATGGCATTGTGCCTTGGCATATTCAGACGATGATGTATCGCTTAGAAGATGCATTTAAAGCAAAAGACAAAAACAAAGTTTTGCGCACTTCGGCAGAAATCGGGCATTACATTGCTGATTCAAATGTGCCATTACATACTACAGAAAACTACAACGGGCAAATGTCAGATCAGGTTGGTATTCATGGTTTTTGGGAATCCCGTATACCCGAATTATTTGGGGAGGATTATGATTATTTTATTGGTAAAGCGGAGTTTATAGCTAAGCCAAATGAAAGAATATGGGCTTCAATCATGGAAAGCCATGCCTCTTTGGATAGTGTTTTTGGATTTGAAACGCAACTAAACGCAACGTTTGCCGAAGACGGGAAATATTCATTTGATGTCCGGGGCATCAATACGAGTAAGCTATATTCTGAAGAATATACGAAGGCTTATAGCAAAATGATGGATGGAATGGTGGAGCGCAAAATGAGGCGTTCTATAAAAATGGTAGCTGATGTTTGGTACACTTGTTGGGTAAATGCAGGGTCTCCTGATTTTAAGAAAATAGAAAACCATGAACTGACCATTGAGGAAAAGGCCGAGCTGGAAGCCCAGGAAAAAGCATGGAAAGAAAAAAAGAAGCCGATGTATGGCCACCAACATGCTGAAACCGGCAGTGAGGGAAAGAAGTAATTATTTCAATTCTTTCAATTTCACGGCAGCTAATGTGCAATATTTTGTCTGGTCCTTATCAGCAACAACTTTTTCCAGTATAGCTTTAGCCTCCGATATTTTTCCGGTTTCCAAAAGTTTTAGTGCAGTAAAATAGTTTGCTCCTTGCCTGTAAAACGAGGTTGGCGAATTGCTAAGCAACGAAGCAGCTTTTATAAAATCGTCCGATAGATTCTCTTTATAAAAAGCATATAACTGTGCCATCGATCTATATTCCTTTTCAGATGTTTTCATCTCACAGTTTCCTTGTTCCTCCAGAAACTGTGCGGCTGCGGAATAATTTTTGATCTGTGCCTGATACAACCCAAATAGTATGAAGGGCTTGCAATTTCCCGAAAATTGTTTCATAGCCCTTGCGTGAATAAGTGTTTTGTAGTAATCGGGAATTTCGGGATTGGTAACACATTCGCTGTAAATATTCATGGTAAAGGAATCTTCGGCCTGTAGTAAATTTCTCGCCAGCAAAACTTCAGGTGTGTATGCGTTTGTATCAACCTCTCCGATAAAATGCCGCAAGGTTTCAAAACATTTGTTGTTTGAATCCGAAAACAAATACAGACCATAGTAGAACTCGTCCATTTTTCGCTGGTAAATACGAGAGTAGGTATTCAGTACGCTTTGCGCGTTTTCGAAATAACCCAGCTCGCTATAGATAAAGGCCCCGTTCAGGAAGGAAGTTTCATCTACAGTTTTGAAATGATAGCAGGAGTCGAGCCAGTTTAGTGTTTCATTCATCTTACCTGCATAAAAATATTCGGAAGCTATATCACAGCGAATGCCGGCTATTTCAGGATACATGTCGGCTATCAATTGATAAACCTCCATACATTCATCAAAGCGGTTTCTCTCTTTAAAGTTGCGGGCATATTCGCATAAACGAAAAGCCTCTCCGGGCTCATCTCCTACCATTTTTCTCAATCTCATCAATTCCTGTTTCAGAGAATCTTTTAATAAGCCGAGGGAATAAATGGTGCACAATCCTTTTCTAATGTCTGTTCGGGTCGAATCAATCTCTAAGCATTTTTTCCAGTAGCGTTGTACTTCATAAAGCGTTTTCCCTGGAAGTAGTTTTGGCTTTTCGGTAATGGAAGGACTGAAAACAGATTCATCTTCCTCTGAAATAAATTGCATTGCCGGTACAGTATCCATCACAGCGTTTAAGACTGCATTGCCTTTCATCATCAGACAATCAACACATTTTCTGTTTGTCTTTAATAGGGAGTCCAGGTAGTGGTTGACTGGTGCATATTTCTTAGCAACAATTAAATCGGTAGCGGTTGCTATAACCGTTTTCTGTGCATAGCCGGCTGATTGGCCGAGCAGGATAGATAGAAATACAAACAGAATTTGCTTCATACCGCAAAATAAAAAACCGCCCGTAAAGGGCGGTTATAAAAAATGTAAAAGGATATTTCTATTAGCTGTTTATCATAACCGGCATAACCAGCATCAATAAGTCTTCATTGTCGTTCTTCTCCGTAGGACGCAGAATTCCTGCTCGAGTTGGAGTAGAAAGCTCAATTTCAATTTCATTAGAATCCAATACTCCCAACATTTCAATCAGGAAGCGGGCATTGAAGGCAATATCCATATCACCACCCTCATAGCTACAAGTCAATCTTTCATTTGCCTCATTGCTGAAATCTAAATCCTGTGCTGATATTTTCAATTCACTTCCGGCAATTGACATGATTACCTGATAAGTAGTTTTGTTGGAATAAATCGAGATTCTGCGAACCGCATTTTGAAACTCTAAACGGCTGATAGAAAGTTTGTTTGGATTGTTTTGAGGAATTACCGCGTTATAATCCGGGAAGTTGGCATCAATTAAACGGCAAATCAATTTCGTGTTTTCGAAAGTGAAGAAGGCATTTGATTTATTGTAAGAAACATTCACCGCTGAATCGGAGATAGGCAAGGCATTCTTTAAAAGACCCAGAGCTTTCTTAGGAACGATGAACTGTGCCGCTTTAGCTGCCTTCACATCGCTGCGTGTCAACTTCACTAATTTGTGTGCATCGGTAGAAACAAAGGTCATTCCTTCGGGAGAAACCTGGAACAAAACTCCTGTCATGGCCGGACGTAAATCATCGCTGCTTACGGCAAATATGGTTTTAGCAATAGCATTGTTTAGAGCAGAAGAAGGAATGTTGATTTCTATAACTGATTCCGGTTGTGGGATTTTTGGAAAGTCTTCAGCATTTTCTCCACTTAACTTATAGCGGCCGGTTTCAGAAGTAATTTCAATGCCATGAGTTTTAGCATCAACCTTAAAGGTAAGCGGCTGCTCTGGAAGAGTTTTTAATGTATCCAGCAAAATGCGGGCAGGAATAGCTATTCGTCCGCTATCTTTTGCTTCCACTTTTAACTCGGTGCTCATAGAAGTTTCAAGGTCAGTGGCGAATACTGTCAATTTGCCGCCTTGGATTTCAAACAGGAAATCTTCGAGAATTGGCAAAACTGAACTGGAGTTGATAACCCCGCTGATAGTTTGTAGGCTCTTTAATAATGTAGTAGTAGAAACAATAAATTTCATGATGCAATCTTTTAATTCGGGCAAATATAATTATTGAAAGAAATCGGGCTTGAGGAACTGCCAACAGGCCCAAAGAGAATTGTTTAGTAAGATGGAAAGAACCGGCCCCACACAAAACTAAATTTAGATTTGCGACCTATCATAAGCGAATGGGGTTTCTGAAAATGCTTTTAAAGCGAATTATTGTGCTGCTGCTCTTTTATCAGTTGTGCCGCTTGCTTTTTCTGCTGTTCAACCACACTTACTTCGAATTCCTAAGCTTTCATTCCCTTCCGGGTATTTTACTTGGAAGCCTGCGTTTCGACATTTCTGCCATCATGTATCTGAATGTGGTTTACATAGCCATGTTTGTGGTGCCTTTCAACTTTCGCTACAACAAAATATACTTGGGTATAGGCAAGTTCATATTCCTATTGGTAAATAGCATCAGCATTTTCGCCAACCTGGCCGATTGTGCTTATTTCCCTTTTACCCTAAGAAGAACTAACGCGGGCTTCTTCCGCGAGTTTAAGAACGATACCAATCTGTTGTTCGATTTCTGGAAGTTTCTATTCAGTTACTGGTATATTGCTTTGTTCGTTATTCTGTTGGTGTGGCTTTTAATTCGTTCTTACGATTGGATTAAAACCCCTGAACGGGAGCCTTTTAAAACCAAGAGTTTTATTCTTCAACTCCTGCTGCTTCCATTTCTTGCCTTGATTTGGCTGGGCTTTGCCCGCGGCAGTTTTATCCCCAGCGATAGGCCGATTAATATTTCACTGGCAGGGCAATATGTTTCAAATAATGATGAAATAAGTCTGGTACTCAACACGCCTATATCAATCATGACCACTTGGGGGAATATCAAAGTGCCGGAGGTCAACTACTTTGCTTCGTTGGCCGAGGCCGGGAAGTATTACAACCCTGTTCAGTCTTATCAAGGCACAGATGCCACAAAGAAGAATGTGGTTATTATTATAGTAGAAAGCCTGGGCAAAGAATTTGTGGGCGCATTAAATTCTAAGACTCCTGATTATGTGGGCTACACACCCTTTCTTGATTCGCTGATTGGCCGGTCTTTGACTTTTGAATATTCGTTGGCTAACGGCAGAAGGTCCATAGAGGCTTTGCCTTCAGCCATTGCTTCTATTCCATCGCATACCGAGGCTTATATTCTAACCCCTTATAGCGGCAATCGAATTAATTCAATAGGCAGTGTTTTGAAGAAGCATCATTACAACACTTCTTTTTTCCATGGTGGGCACGATGGTTCGATGGGCTTTGCGGGGTTTATGAACGTAGCGGGTTTTGATAAATCTTTCAGCAAAAAGGATTACAACAACGATTCCGACTATGATGGCACCTGGGGAATTTACGATGAGCCTTTTATGCAATATTGGGCAAAGGAACTGAATACTTTTCAGCAGCCTTTTTGTAGTGCTTTGTTTACGGTTACTTCTCATCATCCTTTCAAAATTCCGGAAAAATATTTATCGCAGTTTAAGGAAGGGAACCTGCCTATACACCGCGCTATGCGATATACCGATTATTCGTTGCAGCAATTTTTCGAAACAGCTTCAAAGATGGCTTGGTATAAGAACACGGTGTTTGTGATTACAGCCGACCACGTGTCGGCCAGTTCCTATTACGACAAGTATCAGGGCATGATGGGTGCCTTTTCGGTGCCGGTTATTTTTTATACACCCGATTCTTCTTTAGTCGGTTTCAGAAATGAAATGGTTCAGCAGGCTGATATTTTTCCTACGCTGATTGATTATCTTGGATTCAACGATAGTATCATTGCCTTCGGAACCAGTGTCCTGAAAAGTTCAACCAATGATTTGGTGGTGAATTGCTACGCAGGAACTTATCAGGCTTTTTGGGGCGATTACGTATTGCATTTTGACGGCACCAAGCCCGTTGCTTTTTATCGTTATAAAGAAGATCCTAATCTTCGAAACAATTTACTTGGCAAATATCCGGCAGAAGAGGAGAAGTTGCTGCAAAAGCTGAAAGCCTATATTCAGCAATATTCTTATCGCCTACGGGAGAATAAAATGAGGCCGTAGTAAAACAGAAAACCCCTTGCAATTGCAAAGGGCTTTCTAATCATAAAACCACAAACTCTTATTGCACCACTACTCTGCCAAAAGCTTTTTGCTTGGTGGTAGATGTAACGCTGTAGAAATAAACTCCGGCACTCATGTTTTGGCGGTCGAGTGCGAAACGGTTTTCACTGATGTTGTTCATCTTCTTCAACAGTTTTCCGTTCACATCAAACAATTCGAAGCTGAAGGTTCCACTGATTCCCTGCACCGAAATCTGGGTAGATTGCGCAAATGGATTAGGCGAAGCCGTAACTTCTATGCCTGCCTGGTTGCTCAAATTGAAAACATAGTTAGGCGATGTAAGTGTATTGGTAACGGTATTGGTAACCACCGCTTCGTTGTAATCGAAATAGATGTGAGCTGTATTCCTTATCTCGGTAGTTAACGGCAGGTTCTTTTTCTTTTTCACCTTAAACATTACAAAACCTTTGCTGGCGGCTTCATTGGTAGCACTGTCGACAAGGAAAATTGGATTGAACAACCAAGTCAATATTCCCTGGTCGGAAACAGTGAAGGAAGTGTAATCATGACTGCTCGACAAATTTACAACTGATGCAGGGTCAACAAATTGACTCAAGGTATCTTTCACAAGTACAAACCAGGTAGTATCGTTTCCGGTGTTCTGGAAATGAATCGTGTAAGTGAGCACACTGTCTTCTTCATGAATGTCGCCAGCAGGTTCTACTGTTTTTTCATTCGGGTCTCTCGAACCGGTGATAGGTTGATACACTAATAAGTGATTGTCTGATGAATCGCAATCGCCCACAACCGGGGTAATCCAAAACTCCTGACTCAACTGATAACCTACGGTAATGTTTGCAGGCACAGTAAAGTAAGCGCGAGGAACAGTGCTCCAGTTCCAGATTGGATAAGGTACGCTGCTTACCGTCCAGGTTATAGTATGTGCCAGGGCATCATGCACTCCGCTGTTGTTGCAGCTTTGATAAACTAAGACTGGGTCATACTTAAAAGTAATGGTGGCAGGCCCTGTGTAGATCGGCTGACTTTCCTGAAAGTATAGCACCCAGTAATCTTTGGTAAAGCCGGGGTTAGCCGAGTGCCAGCCGGGATGGAGTGCCAAATCGAAACCATTGGAGGCACCAATTCCAAAATTAAGTTGTGCAGTATCGCCTAAACCCGGGAAGGTTGCTGTTTGCGCTCCGCAAATGCTTACATTGCTACAGTTATTGTTCCAGCTGTTTTGTGTAACGTTTACGGTGAAAGTACCTGTCTCCGGAATATTAATAGAATAGAATCCGGTGTTATCGGAATATCCATAATAGGTACTGCCTGGGCCTGTAGCAGTTACATAGGTGCTTGTCTGTGCTGTTTCTCCCGAATCTTTCAAGCAGTTGCCGTTGGCATCGTTAAACACATTGCCTTCTATCACATTGTAGCAGCTTGTATTTATAAACACACTGCCTGCGCGGGTGCAGCCATCGCTGCCCGTAACCGTGAGTGAATAAATTCCGCTTGCCAAACCGGTAATTGCCGGTGTGGTGGCGCTGTTGCTCCACAAGAAAGAGAAGGGCGAGGTGCCGCCAACCACATTCGCCAGGGCCGTGCCATTGGCCGAGCAATTAGCATTGGTGCTGCTTACATATACATAGTAGCTCCAATCGGTGCTTGTTTGGTTGAGATAATACTCAAATGTAGCGGTGCATAATGTAGCATCGGTAACTGTAAGCGTATATAAACCCGAAGGTACACTGGTTAACGAATCAGCTGTGATGCCATTGCTCCACAAATATGTATAAGGCGCGGTACCACCGGTTACGGCAACTTTTAGCAAACCATTATTTACTCCATTGCAGGTAACTGGCGATGTGCCGGTAACTGCAATATGAATACCCAGGTCCAGCAAAGTATCTACTATTGATTTAGTACAACCGCTATCATCGGTTACATAAACACTGTAAACCCCTGCCTGTGTTAATATGATACTGGATGTAACTGCACCATTGCTCCATAAAGTGGAGTATGGCGGATTACCTCCACTCACGTTCACCGTCATAGTGTCAACAGGGTGGGTGCAGCTAAGATCTTGCGAGGTAATGGAAACTACTAAAGTATTATTGGCACATGCTGTGCTTACTTGCGCGCTTACAATTTTCACACATCCGTTAGCATCTGTAATTGTTACGTTGTATATTCCAACAGAAAGAGATGTTCGGTTTTGAGAAGTAATACCGCTACCCCAATAATAAGAGTAGGGTGCAACACCTCCGCTTACAGATAATAAAATGGAACCATCGGTAGCTACTGCGCTTGAGGCATTGGTAACATTGGTGGCAGCGGTGATTAGAGTGGGTTGTGTAACTACACTGGCAGCAGTAGCTGAGCAACCGTTCCAAGATGTTACAGTAACTAAATAAGTCCCGGCCGTAAGGTTGCTTATAGTTGGCGTGGTAGTACCGTTGCTCCAAGCATACGTGTAATTAAAGCCGGCTCCTCCTGTAGCTACCGCTGTAATAGAGCCGTTGTTTCCACCAAAGCAGCTTACATTTACTGAAGTGGTAGTGGCTACTATAGGGTTAACAGTCACCCCTATCACCTGGCTGCTGCCAACGCAACCATTCGAATCGGTTACTGATAAACTTACAGTGTAATATGAGGGTGAAGTATAAACATGTTGAGGGCTGGCCACGGTGGCAGTGCCTCCGTCACCAAAGTTCCAGGCATAAGTGTAGGGCGGTGCGGTTTGATTTCCTAATTGAGAGAAAAATGTAGTCACCATGCCCGGATTGCAAATTAAGGTATCGTTGGCATAGGCATAAACTACAGGGCGGGATTTTGGGATAATCAGTACAGAATCAACCTTGGTAGCGCCCAAATTATCAGTCACTTGAAGTCGATAGTATGTGATGCTTGTGGGCGTTGCGAGTGGGTTGGAGGCTGTCGCACTACTAAGACCTGTACTTGGGGTCCATAAAAAGGTGTAAGGTCCGGTGCCACCGCTGGCAGTCGGGCTGCCGCCAAGGGTAATGGAGTTACCTGTACAAACGTTTTGGTCAGCACCGGCATTTGCCACGAGCTGTGCTTTTGTTTCCAGTATCAGGAGAAACAGAAGCATGAGAGGGAGTAAAATCTTTTTCATGTGTTAGTGATTAATTGAATGATGCATTAAAGAGGGATGTAATGAGCAGAAGGTTGTATGAGGGATTATGTTTTTGTTTGGCGGGTTCCTTTTGCCTATATACATATATATTGTTTTGCGAATCCGAAAACAGGCGACTATTTACCCGGTTCATTTTTCCGAATTCTTAATTCAGAGAACAAAAAAATGGGCTGGAGAAAGAAGAATGGCGAAATCAGGAGCCGATTGAAGGGATAGATTAATTGCAGAGGCTATTCCGGTCGTGTATTCTATTATTCTGAAAATGCAGAATAATAAATAATATATGTTTTAAATAATTCTGTAAATACTGAATATATAAATAATACTATTTTTAATAAATCTGAATATTCTGAATTATATAAAAATTTTGTATGTATTATTTCGGAATTTGTATAGTATATAAAAATTGGATTAACCAGATAAGCCGCAAAGCCCCGCTATATCTACGTATGTCAAAGGAGGTGATGAAACAAATCTGTGTATTAAGTTACCTAAAATGTTCTTTCGGATGTTTTTCCCTCTTCGATTAAACCGATAGAACAATTCATCTAAAT